>JAQSXC010000098.1 GCA_029266335.1 Eubacterium sp.
GTGGGACCAGTCGGTCCTGTAGGTTCATCAAATGTTGTAAGTGATACATCGTCAACAACTACATCAGAGGTACCTGCTCCTGCTTGTTTACTAAATGAAACAATTGCAAATGCAGTTCCTGCTGGAGCAAGGGCTGTAATTCCGGTAAATTCCTGCCAGTTGCCTCCTGTTACATCTGGAAGACTGTTTGGCGGAATACTAATGGTCAACCCTAATCCGAGAAAATTAAAAGCTGCACCATAATATGCAATAGTGATTGTTGTCAGTGGATTGGGTAATGGACCTACTTTACCAAGGTATGCATGGAAATTGCAGCTTTCGCTGAAATCTCCGTTTACTATCTGGTATATAACTGATATACCGCTTAACAACCGCGCTTTATAAACACCAGAGTGTTTATAAAGAGAGGTAATACTAGCGTTATCAACCAGCCATGGAGGAAAAGATCCAGTTTCAAAACCACCATTTACTATCAATTCTTCAATTGCCATAAATTGATTCACCTCCTTAGTGAAATAGGTTAAGCATACTTAATAAGTAGCATGCTATGTAACATTATATGTGAAAAGTGACTACTTGGTACTTATACTAACGGTTACAAGGTGAAGTGTGACGTAAAAATCATTTTCTTCATAATATAATTTAAAGACATTGGTTAGCTTACTTAATCGCTTGAAGTGGGATTCAGTTAGGAGAATTTTATGGAGAAAAGAAAACATAAAATAGCCTTTTTTTCCAAAGGTGATAATAAGTTCTTAGATGATATTGCAGAAACATTATCAGAGCGATATGACATTAAAAACATTGTAATTTCAAATAACCAGAAGCTCAGCAATATGGATAAATGGATGAGCTGGGCTGATATTTGCTGGTTTGAGTGGTGTGACAACCTGTTGGCCTATGCAAGTAAACTCGACTTAGCCAGGGAAAAAATTATTGTATGCAGGTTACATAGCTATGAAGCATTTACAGATTACCCTGCGCAGGTTAATTGGGATAATGTTGACAAGCTTGTATTTGTATCGGAAGGCCTGCAAAAGTATACAGTTGAAAATTTCAAAATAAATAAGGAAATAACTGCAGTAATTCCTAATGGCATAAACATTCAAAAATGGAGGTTCAGACAAAGGCACTCCGGCTTTAATGTAGCCTATGTTGGATATATAAACTACAAAAAGGGTCCAATGCTGCTTCTTCAAACATTTAAAGCCATTTATGACAGGGATAGGCGGTATAAATTTTATCTGGCTGGACAATATCAGGATCCCAGATATTTATTATATTTTAAACAAATGATAAAGGAATTGGGTCTTGAAAATAATTTTTATTTTGATGGCTGGCAGAAGGATATAGATAAATGGCTTGAAGACAAGGATTACATCTTATGCTCCAGTGTATTGGAATCTCAGAATATGAGTGTTATGCAGGCAATGGCCAAGGGGATAAAGCCGGTTATCCATAATTTTGCCGGAGCAAAGGGTATATACCCTGACAGGTATTTATGGAACACCATCGAAGCAGCTGTTTCAATGGTTACTGAAAACAGGTATGACTCTCAGGAGTACCGTGAATTTATACAACAAAATTACTCCTTTGCAAGTCAAATTAAAGAAATAAACTGTATGCTTGAGGCTTTGTTAAAAAATAAAAGTAAGATTGACAGCTTTAACTATCAAGCCTATTGGAGTAAGAGGCTTGATAACAATTTTAATATTGAGGGTGTTGGATACATGGGGCTTGGTGAAATATATAATAAGTTTCTGTATCGAACAAGGCTGGATTTGTTGGATAATGTTATAAACTCATTATTTAAGGATATATACAACGGGAGAATTCTGGAATTGGGTCCCGGTACAGGTATTTTTACAGAGTTCTTTAAGAATAAAGGTGCTAGAAGCTATGAGGGAATTGATATATCTGAAAAATCAGTAAAAGAATTATCTTTAAGATACCCGTATTATATTTTTAATCATGGGGATATATGTGAAAACTCTTCTTACAGGAATGATTATGATCTGATACTGGCCGCCGATGTATTGCTTTGCATAACCGGAAATGTACAATATACACAGACAGTTCAAAATATTGCAAAGCATCTGAGTACAGATGGAATATTTATATCTTTTGACCCTGTAAGTACAATAAATAAGAAGAGCGAATCACCACATATGGCAATCAGGGACAGAGGATATGTTATAAAAACTTTTATGCAGAACGGGTTGGAGCTGGTTGGAGTGCTGCCGGTCACCTATTTTATGAACTATCCCTTTGACAGTGACATAGCAGGCAGCAATTCGAATAAAGCTATTGAATTGTTTAATTCCATATGTGACCTGTTTACCGACAAAGCAATAAGTCCTGAGGACAAAATTGACATCGGAGAGTACTTATTACTTAGGGATAGAGTATTAATGCATAGCTGGGGAGCAGGGTTGTCCGAGAAACTGATGATCTTTAAGAAGTCGGAAAGCAGCATTAATATAAATATTGATTCCAAAGCAATATATGATATGGAGGTTATGGACAGCAGAATAAGAGATATCAGTCTTAAGCTGCAACAAAAAGAAATATTAAAGACAGATAAATTTTTAAAAATAAACACACTTCTATGCTCACTGGATACAAAAGAGCAAACACCTTTCGGCTATTTTCAAAAACCATTGGATAAATTCATACCGTATTTTTACCGGGATTTCGACCTGTATGATTTCAATAATGCTCAAATAATGCTGGGCAGAAGAGACAAGACCGTCAGCGGGTATGAGCTCATTGAGTTTGTTCTGAATAGTACACAGAACTCAAAGCTGGTATTGAATAATATATGGTATAACGAAATGGAAAATAGGTTTATTCTGCCTGAAGAGATGAAGAAAAGTCAAAATATTAATAAAATCATTGAACTTTGCAAAGAAGTATTAACCTGTGATTTGAATTTTTATAACAGGATCGGAGGCTTTATTTTTGACCCTGCTACCAAAGAGGATGTCAGAAATAATTATACAGCCTACATGTGGGAAAGAGGAATACCTGCTTCCGAGTTTTTACCGTTATTAACTTATTTAAAGATTGCTGAAAGATATTTATTTGCTTCTGATTTTATAAATGAAGAAAGTTACGTTCTTGAGGCACCATGTGGTTTTGGATATGGAGCGGCATATTTGTCAAAAATATGCCGGCATGTGGAAGCTCTCGACATAGCAGATGAAAATATAGCCTTTTCAAAACAAGCTTTCAATCGGAAAAATATCAATTGGAGAAACGGTGATGTAACCAGGCTGCCTTATGATGCTGACACTTTTGATATATACGTTTCATATGAGGTATTCGAACATTTACCGGTTGATACTGCATTATGCCATATAAAAGAAGGATACAGAGTTTTAAAAAAATCAGGAAAGCTTCTGATATCAACTCCAAACAGACTTATGAGAAAAAATATAAAAAACCCCTTCCATATAAAGGAATATGATTTTAGCGAGTTTAATTCAATATTGAAAAAGGTTTTCAAATCAGTAGAGTTTTACTCGGTGAGAGGATTTAAAGTTGAAAAAGGTATGAATGAAGATGCTTACGTGATGATTGCAGTTTGTGAAAAGTAGAACGGTTATGGAGAGGTGGGGAGGAAGATGAAAGCAGACCTTCTTGAGAAAATCAGCAGCAGGACAGCAGTTGTCAGTGTAGTAGGCCTTGGATATGTTGGCCTGCCTCTGGCAGTGGAAATTGCAATGGCCGGCTATAATGTTATTGGTATTGATATTAACGATAAAATAGTTGATAAGGTCAATGGCGGACTAAACTATATAAGTGATGTCAGGGACAGTGATTTAAGTGAAGTTGTCAAAAACGGAAGACTGCACGCAGTATCTGACTTCAGCATTATCAGAGGCGCAGACTGCATAGTCATATGCGTTCCTACACCACTTGATTTGAATAAACAGCCTGATATGAGCTTTATCAGGTCTGCTGTAAGAAAAATAGCAAAACATCTTCACAGCGGAACTCTTGTAGTACTGGAAAGCACAACATATCCCGGTACCACACAGGAACTTTTGAAACCTGTGCTTGAAACCAAATCCGGTTTGATATGTGAAAAGGACTTCTATCTGGCTTTTTCTCCCGAAAGGGTTGATCCCGGAAATTCAGTATATAACACAAAAAATACTCCCAAAGTAGTTGGGGGAATAGGCAGGGCCAGTACCGAAGCAGCTTCAGCCCTGTATCGGGAGGTCCTGGAAAGTGATGTTTTTGAAGTATCAAGTCCGGCAGTTGCTGAAATGGAAAAACTCCTGGAGAATACCTATAGAAATATAAATATTGCACTGATTAATGAAATGGCTATTATCTGCGAGCAAATGAAAATTAACATCTGGGAAGTCATTGAGGCTGCAAAGACAAAACCCTACGGTTTTCAGGCCTTTTATCCCGGACCCGGAATAGGTGGGCATTGTATTCCCCTGGACCCGTTTTATCTTACCTGGAAGGCCAGGGAATATGACTATCACACAAGGCTGATTGAGCTTTCGGGTGAAATTAATCAATATATGCCCCAGTACGTGGTTGAACGGGTATACAAAATTTTAAACAGATATAAAAAGCCGCTGAATGGATCACGGATATTGATACTTGGGGTAGCCTACAAACAGGATGTGGGGGACTACAGGGAGAGTCCGGCATTAAAGGTTATTGAGCTGCTTGAGGAAGAGGGTGTAATGGTACAATACTTCGATCCTTATGTAACTGACTTTACAAACCGCGGTAAGGAATACAAAAGTCAGGAGTTGTCAAAAGAAATCCTGAACAAGGCCGATCTGGTATTGATAATAACTCCGCATCAAAGCATTGATTATCAGTTTGTTCAGACTAATACCCCTTTTGTGTTTGATACAAGAAATGCAATGAAGCATGTAAAAGAAAGAAATAATATAGAACTGCTGTGAGACTGATAGTTAAAAGAATAAACCAATAATATTTACAGAATAAAAGTAATTGCATTTACAGCATCAAAATATAGTGACAAATGGAAGTACAGATATTCTCAAACTATATCTGTACTTCCATTTGGTAATTTAAATAATATTGTATAAAAAGGTATATCCTCCTGTAGAAACTTTCTAGCCTTTCATAGCCTGCTTCATTTGCCGGACATATTCAAACAAAGGTTTGGCCGAAGCTTCACCGTGTTCCTCAACAATCTTAACGATGGCACTTCCTACAATTATTCCATCAGAACAGCCGCTTATTTCAAAAGCCTGCTGAGGGGTAGAAATCCCGAACCCAACTGCTGCCGGAACATCGGTTACAGAACGTACGGCATTTATAATGGATGAAATGTCGGTTTTTATCTCACTTCTCACACCTGTTACACCCAGGGAGGAAACGCAGTATACAAAGCCTTTTGCATGTGAGGCAATCTCTGCTATCCGGGACTCCGAGGTAGGGGCAATAAGTGAAATGATATCAACCTCATACTTCTCGCTGAAGGGAATAAGTTCTCCCCTTTCTTCATAGGGAATATCGGGAATTATCACACCATCAACCCCTGCCTCGTTGCAATCTTTGAAAAAATGCTCATATCCGTAAGTAAAAACCGGATTAAGATAAGTTAGAAAAACGAGAGGGACGGAAGTTTTTTTGCGTACCGATTTAACCATGTCGAATATTCCGGTAAGATTTGTACCTGCCGAAAGGGCCCTGACGTTTGCTCTCTGTATTACCTCTCCCTCTGCTATTGGGTCAGAAAAGGGGATACCTATTTCTATGAGGTCGGCACCGGCATCAACCATTGAAATGATGAACTCCTCGGTTTTATTTAGCGAAGGGTCGCCAGCTGTCAAAAATCCTATAAAAGCTTTGCCATGTTCAAAAGCGTTCTTTATTCTACTCATTTATATCCACCCCCATATATCTTGCAATAGCGGCAACATCCTTATCTCCCCGGCCTGAAAGGCATATGACTATTATTTTATCATTTGCCATCTTTGGCGCGAGCTTCATGGCATGAGCCACTGCATGGGAGCTTTCTATAGCAGGAATAATTCCTTCGGTTTCCGATAAATACTGAAAAGCTTCTACAGCCTCATCGTCGGTTACCGGTACGTATTTTGCACGATTCATGTCGTGAAGATAAGCATGCTCAGGTCCTATACCGGGATAGTCCAGCCCGGCGGATATTGAGTAGACCGGAGCAATCTGGCCATATTCATCCTGACAGAAATATGACTTCATGCCATGGAATATGCCCAACTGGCCCTTCGCCATAGTTGCAGCATGCAGACCGGTATCCACACCTCTGCCGGCAGCCTCACAGCCTATGAGCTGAACAGAGTGGTCATTTATGAATTCATGGAAAAGCCCCATGGCGTTACTGCCGCCGCCCACACAGGCAATGGCTGCGTCCGGCAGCTTTCCTTCCTTGTCCATAAGCTGTTCTTTTACCTCCTGGCCGATAACACTCTGAAAATCCCTTACAATAAGAGGAAAGGGATGAGGTCCCATTACAGACCCGAGAACATAGTGAGTATCCTGAACTCTAGAAGCCCATTCTCTCATAGTTTCGTTAACCGCATCCTTAAGAGTCTGTGTTCCGCTGGTAACAGGGTGGACCTTTGCACCCAGCAGCTCCATTCTGAAAACATTAAGAGCCTGACGCTTTGTATCTTCCAATCCCATGAATATTTCACACTCAAGGCCCATCAATGCAGCAGCAGTTGCGGTTGCCACTCCGTGCTGTCCGGCTCCCGTTTCTGCAATGATACGTTTCTTTCCCATTTTCTTTGCCAGCAGCACCTGACCCAAAACATTATTGATTTTGTGGGAGCCGGTATGGTTTAAGTCTTCTCTCTTTAGGTATATTTTTGCTCCGCCCAGATCCTTGGTCATCTTTCTGGCATAATATAAAAGAGAAGGTCTTCCTGCATAATCCTTCAGGAGAGCTTTCAATTCCTGATTGAAGCTGTAGTCATTCTTATAAAAGTTATAGTTCTCTTCCAGTTCTATTATTGAGTTCATTAATATTTCAGGTATATATTGGCCGCCATGCTTGCCATATCTTCCTTTTGCCATTTATTTCACACTCCTTATCAAATCTACAAGCTTAATAATCTTATTTCTGTCCTTGAATCCGTCTGTTTCAACTCCACTGCTCACATCCAGGCAAAAAGGTCTGACCAATCTGACAGCATCGGCAACATTTTCATACTTCAGACCACCGGCCAGGAAAAAAGGTTTTGAGATATTCTGTACCAGGTTCCAGTTAAAAACCTCGCCTGTCCCGCCATATTCCTTATGGGAATAGGTGTCCAGCAGGAGATAATCCGGGTTCAGCTCCTGCCGGGCAGCAAGGGAGCTGGAATCCTTAACTCTTAAAGCCTTGATTATGGGTCTGGAGCAGTTGGCTTTGTCCAGAAGCTCCTTCAAAGTCTCAATATATTTACTGCTTTCGTCTCCGTGGAGCTGTATATAGTCAATAACTCCACTGCTGCACAACGTGCATATGGATGACATATCTTCATTAACGAAAACCCCTGTGGACTTTATCCTTCCGTCCAGCTTGTTTTTTAACTCTGCAGCAGTTTCTGTACGTACCTGTCTGCGGCTTTTGGCAAAAACAAAGCCAATAAAGTCAGGCAATGCTTCGTTGACATATTCTATATCCTGTTCTCTGGATAAACCGCATATTTTTATTTTGGTTTCAGACATAGTTGGACTCCTTTTTCATTTCAGGTTTTTGTAAGCAGCCTACGCACTATAAATTTTCATACTAGTCAGTCCGGCGCAGCCGGTCCATTTCACCGGATATGTTTCCACTTTTCATCAGGGTTTCACCGATCAATACTGCATTTGTTCCGTTTTGTCTCAAAACTGTAATATCATCCGCAGTTTTTATACCGCTCTCCGAAACAAACAGCTTCTCCCTGGGTACCAGCTTCCGGAGCCTTGCACTTGTATTTATATCAACTTCAAAGGTTTTAAGATTCCTGTTGTTGACTCCTATGACTCTGGCTCCGGCCTCAAGAGCACTGTACAGCTCTTTTTCATCATGCGCCTCCACAAGACTTGAAAGTCCCAGGGAATCAGCTATTCCAATATATTCCCCGATTGTATTGGTATCCAGTATGGCGCATATCAGTAGTATTGCATCGGCGCCAAGGAGTTTTGCCTCAAATATCTGGTACGGGTCTATGGTGAAGTCCTTCCTGAGCACAGGGAGCTTCACAACCTGCCTTATTTCCTTCAGATACTCATTGCTTCCAAGGAAAAAGTCCGGCTCAGTCAGCACAGAGACAGCGCCGGCGCCGGCACTTTCGTATTCCCGGGCAACCTCCAGGTAGGGAAAATGCTCAGAGATAATACCTTTTGAGGGAGATGCCTTCTTTACTTCACAGATGAACGTTATATCATCTGTTCTGAGAGCATTCTCAAAGGAAAAGGGGGAGCTGCCCCGGGTAGCCAGGGCTTCCTTCCTGACAGTATCAAGGGACTGGGCAGCTTTTAATGCCTCAACCCTCAATCTTGTTTTTTCAACGATCTTATCAAGTATCATAAGAAGCCTCCAACAAATTTAGTTATTTATAGCTTTAATTATCTACTTCAGGTTTTTGAGCAGATTCTAATTCTAATATTATGAGTAGGCCTCAATCCTTAATATTAAAGGAATTCGAAAGCTCTATAAATTTATTGAGCTGCGAGCTGGCAGCTCCGCTGTCGATGAGCTTTTCAGCCATTCTTACGCATTCTCTCAGGGTAATCTGGTCGTGAGACATATAAAGACAAAGAGCCGAATTGAGTACAACGACATCTCTTTTAGGTCCTTTACCGCCATTGAGTATATCTATGGCGATACAGGCATTTTCACGGGGATCGCCGCCAACCAGATCCTTTGATTCACACTTCTCAAGGCCAAGCTGTTCAGGATTCAGGAAGAAGCTGTTCAGTCTGCCGTTGTTTACTTCGCATATGGTTGTTGTGTCACAGAGGGTTACTTCATCCAGTCCGTCATGACCATGAACCACCATGGCACGCTTGACACCCAGGTTAGCCAGCACTCTGGCCAGCGGCTCTACAAGATTCTCATCGTAAACGCCAAGCAGCTGCATGTTGGCACCGGCCGGATTGGATAAGGGGCCAAGAATGTTGAAAATAGTCCGTATTGCCAGTTCCTTGCGGACAGGTGCTGCATATTTCATTGAAGCGTGATAGGTGGGTGCAAACATAAAGCATATCCCGATTTTGTTAAGAATTTCTGCACTTTGCCCGGCAGTCAGGGTTATATTTATACCCAGAGCTTCGAGCAGGTCGGCACTTCCGCATTTACTTGATACAGACCTGTTGCCGTGTTTTGCAACCGGAACTCCGCCTGCCGATACTATAAAGGAGGAAACAGTGGAGATATTAAAGGTATTTGCTTCATCTCCACCTGTTCCGACTATATCAAGGACGTCAAATTCAGGGTGGATTTTTGTACATTTTTCTCTCATAACAGTGGCACAGGCTGTGATTTCTTCTATGGTTTCACCTTTCATGCGCATTGCAGTCAGGAATGAGGCTATTTGTGCATTTGACGCACGGCCTTCCATAATCTCTTCCATAACCGTTTTAGTTTGAGCAAGGCTCAAGTTATGTTTGTTAATTATCTGATAAATTGCTTCCTGTATCATAAAACCTCCTGACCTTCTGACATTACTGCCGATTCATTGCCTATTACCAAGAAATTCTCCAGAATTGTTCTGCCTTTTGCAGTCAATATTGATTCGGGGTGAAATTGAACTCCGTATACATCAGCATCTCTGTGCTTGACTCCCATGATTTCACCCGAACTGTCTTCAGCAATGACCAGGAGCTCGTCAGGCAGCGTCTCACGGATCATTGCGAGAGAATGATATCTGGCTCCGTCTATAATGGGTGGAAGACTTCTGAATAATGCGCTGCCGTTGGCGATGTGAATTGAGCTTTTTTTACCGTGCATCAGCTCTTTTGCATAGGATACTGTTGCTCCGAATACCTCGCAGATGGCCTGATGCCCCAGACACACACCAAGGATGGGGACTTTTCCTGTGAAATATCTTATTGCATCCTCGCAGATACCTGCATCTTCAGGCCGCCCCGGACCGGGGGATATAATTATATGTGAGGGCTTCAGTGCTTCAATTTCCGGAATAGTCAGTTCATCGTTTCTGACTACTTTTATTTCATTGTTAATTACTCCTACAAGCTGAAAAAGATTGTAGGAAAAGCTATCATAGTTGTCTATCAGCAGTATCATTTAAAACAGCTCCTTTCCCGACAGCTCAAGTGCGTTTATAATTGCCTGGGCTTTATTTGCGGTTTCGGTAAATTCAGTTTCAGGAACACTGTCTGCAACCACACCTCCGCCTGACTGAACATATACCGCATTGTCCTTCAGGACTGCCATCCTGATTGCTATGCAGGTATCCATGTTTCCTGTGAAATCAATGTAGCCGATGGCACCACCGTATATGCCTCTGCGATGGCCTTCAACCTGGTTTATTATCTGACAGGCACGTATTTTAGGGGCTCCTGAAAGTGTTCCGGCAGGGAGCAGGGCAGTTATTGCATCCAGTTGATCCAGTCCTTTCCGGAGCTTACCGGTAACCTTTGATTCTATGTGGATTACATGCGAGAATTTCCTTATGCTGAGATAATCTTTTACCTCAACGGAACCGAATTCACTGATGCGGCCAAGATCATTCCGACCCAGATCCACCAGCATATTGTGTTCGGCCAGCTCCTTTTCATCACTCAGGAGTTGTTCTGTCAGAAGTGAATCCTCATCATCGCATTTGCCCCTGGGTTTTGTTCCGGCAATGGGAAAGGTGGAAAGGTTGCCATCCTTGAGTTTGATCAGTGTTTCGGGTGAAGTACCCGTGATTTCCAGGTCATTAAACTTCAGAAAGAACATATACGGCGAAGGATTTGTGGTTCTAAGTGCTCTGTAAGTATCAAAGAGACTACCCTCAAATCTGGCATATCTTCTGTTTGAAGGTACAGCCTGAAATATGTCACCTTCAAAGATATACTCCTTTACTTTTTCAACTATCCTGCAGTACTCCTCCTTGCTGAATACCGGCTTAAAAGGTGAAAGCAGCTTTGATGGGGAAGAGGGGACTGAAGCAGTATCTTTAATAAGAGCTATGGTTTTGTCAATTTCCCTTATTGCATTTTCATAGTTTTCTGCCAGCTTATCAGTTTTAATATTTATCATCACAAGGATTTTTTGTTTGAAATGATCGAAGGCTATGACTTTATCAAACAACATGAGATCCACATCATTAAAATTTGTGTCATCAATACCGTTCAGCTTTAAAACAGGCTCGCTGTATTTAATATAATCATAGGCAAAGTACCCTACAAAGCCGCCTGTAAAGGGAGGCAAAAAGTCAAGCTTTGGACTCTTGTAATCGTCTAGTATTGATCTGATATGACTATTGGGATCTGTTGTTACAGCATTGATATTTGTATTGCCCTTGACCTTCAGCTGTCCATCCTTGCACTTAAGCTCAAGAACAGGATCATAGCCCAGGAAGGAATAGCGTCCCCACTTTTCGCCACTCTCTACGCTTTCCAGAAGGTAATACTTACTGCTGATGGTCCTGATGTTTTGCAATACTGCTATAGGGGTTTTGATGTCGGCAAAAATTTCACGGCAAACGGGAATAACCGTATAGCCCTGTGATAAACTTTTTGCCTCTTCCAGACTTGGTTTATACATTCTACCACTCCTTTAATAAGATTAAATTTACTTACCGGTAAGTACTTTAAAGCAAATAAAAACACCCGCCCATGACTGAAATATTTAAGTCAAGGACGAGTGTATAATTCACCCGCGGTGCCACCTTGTTTTGTAAGTAAATAAACCTTACACACTTATAGAAATACCAACATATTTCCCACATATAACGCATGTGCTGCGTCGCAGAATACTTTGAAGGATATACCTTCATTTGACTGCGCCCTCAGTGGTCCATTTGATGTACTGCGTTCTGCGGGGCTCTCAGCTTCCCCCGCTCTCTGTAAGTGCACGTTCGGAATAATTAATACTCCAACACCGTTATCTCCACTTCAACGGTTTAGAGGAATAGATAAACAATAAGTCCGGATTTCATTGGGAAGCTATTATTTAACTGTTCCTACAGGGCAGATATTTAATTAATAATAGATTACATCCTGTATAAAATTTTGTCAATAAGGAAAATTAAGTAAATTTTATTTTATATTAAGTATTCAAGCAGTAATTAATTTTCTGCAATTGTTTATATTAACATCTGATATATTCCTACTCCAAGCAGCAACAACCCTGAAATAACTGTTGCCTGATCGCCTAAAAATTTAGCCGCCCAACGCTTGCCTATAACAGCTCCAAGTGATATTGTAATAAGGCTGAAAATGATAACTGCTGCTGTAAGTACTCCGATATTGACTCCTGTCATACCGGCTCCAAAACCTGTCCCCAGACAGTTTACCGCCAGTGCTGTTCCCAGCAGAATGGATTCTTTCAGAGATATATCTCCTGAATAATCTCTGTCAGCTATACTGGGATCATCCATAACTGCCCTTAATTCACCAATGTACTGATTACCATTCTGATGCTGACTTTTATTTTTTTTCTTGTTATATATATAGCTGCCGATAGTATATAATCCCATGGCACTTACAATTGAACCGCCTATAATATTTCCTGTATAGCTGGGAATATAGTTTGAAAGCACACTGCCCAACATACTTGAAAGAAGGGTTGCCACACCTGAAAATAATGCAATAGCGAAATTTGACTTGAAGGGAACATTGATTTTTCTAGCGCCGTATGCCAGGCCAATGACCATGTTATCGAGATTTGGTGCTAAACATAGTAGGAATATAGATAAAAAGTAAACCACGTAAAAATCACCTCACTAGGTCAGTATATTGACCTTATGAGGTGATAGTGTCTGTCCGACGGCAATTTGCTTTACTTAAAGTAGTATTATTTGTTATTTTTATTTTTTATCCTTGTCTGAATTTTTGCCGGATTCTTTATTTAGAGCCAGCAAAATCTTTTCTGCTGCAATTTTCCGGGCATTTGCTTCACTTGTTAACTGTAATGCAAATAAACGAAGTGTGGTTTCATAAGCTTCCTCGTTAAGTTGCTCAAGTGCAGTGGAAAGCATGTTTGATACTTTGCTGAAAGCGTCGTCCTGAAGTTTTGTAAGCTCTTCAAAAAAGCTTTGATATTGCTGCTCATTGTTAAATCTGCTGAGGGAACCGGCTATAAGAGGTATGGGCAAAACAGGCTTCAGCATAGACATAATATAAAGGGTTACAAGGTGCACTCTGTCATATTTTTTATTGACCGGTCGCTTTAAATAGCCCTCTTTTACATAGTTATTAACCATACTTGAGGTAATAACCTTGCCTGAGTCCTCAGTATCAAAAAGCTTTAACAGACCGTCCAGATAAGTTACCACCTGATCCATATATAAGTCTATACCGGGAAACTGGTTCCAATTTTCTGTGGTATATTCACTCAGAGCATTTGAAAAGTCAGCCAGCTCTTTTTTTATGGAATTCAAATTATCAGTACTCAAAAACAAAACCTCCTGATCTAATACTTTCCATGGTTGGATTAAATAATTTCTTCCCGTATTTAAGGGTGATTCAAAGAATAGCTTTGATGTACTTTAAAACTATTCTGTGTGAAAAACGGATTATATTATTTAATCACACCTTAGTATATCATATCAATTTTTTTTTACAACATAGTTATAATTAATGCTTGACAATCTGAGTGCAAATGTGTAACATAGTATTCAAAACTAGATAATGAAATATGGGTAGTGGGAAATAATAGATGTGTTAATTAGAAAGTAGAATGGCGCAAAAAACATAATATTTACATTATTTATGGGAGATAATTATTATGAGAAACAAAATTTCTAAAACAGAAGGTGATTTTTTGATGGAATTAAACAATAGGCAAATTACAATTTGGGGCGATTCCATTTTAAAAGGAGTAATTTTAGATGAACAGGACGGAAAATATAAAGTTCTGAAAAATAGCTGTATTAACACTTTCGCCGAAATGACCGGGTGTTCGCTCAAAAATAATGCATATTTCGGGATGACATCCACAAAGGCCCTGAACAGGATATCAAACTTAATAGACAGGCAGCCTGTAGATAAAAATGATATTGTTATATTAGAATTCGGAGGGAACGATTGTGATTTTAATTGGGCCCAGATTGCTGAAGCACCTGATGCTGACCATCAGCCAAAAACTACAATTGCTAATTTTAAAAATTCACTTCAGCATATGATTGACATGTTCCGGGAAAAGGGAGTAACTCCGATTTTGATGAATTTGCCTCCATTGGAACCTGAGAAATATTTCAACTGGCTTTCCAGAGGTCTAAATAAAGAAAACATACTCAAGTGGCTGGGAGATGTAGCCAAAATCTATAGATGGCAGGAAGCTTACAACAATGCTGTCGAATGGGTTGCCAGGCAGAATAACTGCAGACTCATCAACGTAAGAGAGGGTTTTCTGATCAGTAAGGATTATAGCTCACAGTTTTGCGCCGATGGAATTCATCCAAATGAAAAGGGGCATGGGAAAATTTTGGAATCACTCCTGGACTTTGCATTTTAAGTTGGAAATTAATGAAATTAATAAAGTTTAATATATAACCCATCAACATTAAAAGGCAAACAGAACAAATATTGATTTAAGTAATATTTTCTGTTTGCCTTCAGCTTTTCTGTTATTAAATCTTTACTAAGCTTCCAACTCTGCCAGTTTTTTTTCTATATCTTCTTTTGTGATGGCTGAAAGATAATTTAACTTATACAGCTGGGAATTCTTCAGCATTTCAATGCATTTTTCCTTATCTCCCAGTTTCTCCAGCACAAGAGCATAATCATAATATGCTTCAGGAAATTTGGGATTTAATGTAATCAGCTTTGTGAAAACCTCTTTAGATTTTACATAATCTTCCAAAAAATAATAGGTTTGACCCAGATTATCTAAAATGACACCGCCGGTACTGTTATAATCAGCGGCCTCCAGGTTAAACTTCAGGGCTTTTTCAAGATCTCCGCTGAGATTGTATAGATAGCCGAGACTTCCGTAAATAGAGGTGTTTTTATATTTGGGTATGATTTCTTCAAACAATTTTATGGCTTCGTCCAGTTTGCCTTGTTTCCACAGCCCGAGAGCATAGTTGGATTGGGTATCATATAGTTCGTTATTTGACAGTTTCGGGGATCTCAGCTGCTCGTCAAATATTTTCATTGCTTCCTCAAGCCTGCCGTATTTTAAAAGAACATAGCCATATGTGGTTACAACGCTGGATTTTGCACTTCCTGTCCTATATGCTTTTTCCAGATTATCAATGGTTCCCTGCACATCTCCATTTGCGTATGCCTTGTTTGCCTTTATTATATGCATAGCAGATTTTATTTTTCCAAAAAACATTTATATCTCCATTTCTGCTCAGGGTATTACCCTTGCCGTACAGTTTTTTCAAAGGTTACGTTTAGGACTCTTAAAATAATAAATGCTTCAAAATAGGAAGTTATTGTTTTAGGAGTCCTTAATATTATATCAAATAGTACCCTCTATTAACAATGTACAATTTGTCGCAAGGCAAGGACGACAACAAAGAAAAGTGGCAAAATAGCCGACGTGAGGCGTGTTGTACATTATCAATAGAGGGTAATATTAATTTGTACAGGTCTTTTTCAATACCAGGGCAGAGGATACCTGGGGTAACCTCTGCTCCGGTGAAACATAAAGAGGAAATAAATTTTTTCTACAGTCGAAAAAATTTATCTGAACATATGTGTTATAATAGGGATTGGCTTTATAAAATTCATTAGAGCCTGTTTAAT
>JAQSXC010000099.1 GCA_029266335.1 Eubacterium sp.
AAAACAGCTTTAATACGTAATGGAGGAACAGCGTGGAATTCACGCGTATGAATAACACTATGAATTTATTTGCAGACCCCCTTTTAAAACTCAAGGAATATAATACTCTGCTTGAAGCAGTCAAGGAAGATAAAGGTGCCATTTCAGTAATTGGTCCGTCGGACTCTCAGAAAGTTCATATTGTTTATTCTATGCTGACTCATATGCAATCGAGGGGCCTCTTCATAACTTATAATGAAATGCAGGCAAGAAGGGCATATGAGGACTTTTCGCTGTTTCTCGGCGATGATGTGGTATATTTTCCTCCTAAGGAAACCATGCTCTACAATGTTGAAGCCCGAAGCAATGACATTGTTTATCAGCGTGTTAAAACCCTTCTCAGATGCATGGAGGGAGATTACAAGGTTTTAGTGCTGCCGGCCGAAGCTCTGATACAGATGATTTCTCCAAGGGACGTGTTTATAAACGGAATTATGAAATTTGAGCTGGGCAGACAGATAAAACTGGAGGAGTTAATATCAAACCTGATTTTATACGGTTATGAAAGAGTTGAAATTGTGGAAGGCAAAGCCCAGTTTGCTATACGCGGAGGAATTATAGATATTTTTGCCATAAACAATGATCAGCCTTTGCGTATTGAGCTTTTTGATACTGAAGTAGATTCTATAAGGTATTTCGATGCCTCCTCTCAAAGGTCAACCGATGCAATTAATTCCTGTATTGTAGCACCTGCCAGAGATGTAGTTTATAAGGATGGCTCAAAGGATGGAATAATTGCAAGGATTAAAAAAGATCTGAAAGATTATGTAAATAAGCTAAATAAAAAGGGTAACCCGGATACAGCAGGTAATATTACCGGCAGAGTGGACGAAGACATCGACAATCTGATGGAACATCATTATTTTGCAGGTATTGACAGGTATCTTCCCTATGTTCTGGAAAATCCCCAGTCAATACTGGATTATATTAATAATGATTCGGTAGTAATTCTTGATGAAACACTTAGAATTACTCAAAGAATAGAAAATGTTGTCCTGGAACAGGACGAGCTGGCAAAAAGTCTGCTGGAAAAGGGAACAATGCTGCCGGGAGGAGTTAAGTGGACTCATGACTTTGAATCCATAATGGATAGGATTAAAGCCTTTAAAGCGGTAACTCTGGCTGCCATTTCCTCAAATAACGCACTGCTCCGGCCTGTAATGCAGATATCCGTACCCTGCAGGTCGGGGAATTCATACCAGAATCATATTGAACTGCTGGTCAATGATATTCAGCAATTAAAAGATAAGAACTACAGAATAATTGTTCTGTCTGGCCCCAGCGGACGGGGACACAGGCTGGTGGAAACACTGGCTACAAATGACATTATGTCAAATTATGCCGACCGCTATGACAGAGAGGTCCGGGAGGGTGAAGTTGTCATATCCCATGGCAGCCTCCAGAAAGGTTTTGAGTATCCTACCGCAGGCTTTGTAGTTATCAGCGATAAAGAGGTTTTCGGGCAGGATAAAAGAATAAAGAAAGCCAAATCCAAACATGACGGCAAGAAAATAAAAGCTTTTTCAGACTTGAATGTGGGTGATTTTGTTGTGCATCAGGCTCACGGAATCGGGCAATATATAGGTATAGAGAAGCTGGTCGTCGGAGAAATAAAACGTGACTATCTGAAGATCCGCTATCAGGAGGGTGCATTCCTTTATATACCAACAAATCAGTTGGATCTTATTCAAAAGTATATCGGATCCGAAGGAAAAGCTCCCAAGGTAAATAAGCTTGGCGGCTCAGATTGGGCAAAAACCAAGAGCCGTGTAAAGGAATCCCTGAGAGAACTGGCCGGAGAACTCATAAAGCTGTATGCAAAGCGTCAGGCTGAGGTGGGACACACCTTCACTGTAGATACTGTATGGCAGAGGCAGTTTGAAGAGTTGTTCCCCTATGATGAGACTGACGACCAATTGAAATGTATTGATGAGATTAAAAAGGATATGGAGTCGCCGCGGCTTATGGACAGACTGCTTTGCGGGGATGTAGGCTATGGCAAGACCGAGGTTGCCATTCGTGCTGTTTTCAAGGCTGTTATGGACGGGAAGCAGGTTGCCTACCTTGTTCCGACCACCATACTTGCACAGCAGATATACGAAAACTTTAAGAAAAGAATGATTGATTTTCCTGTTACTGTAGATGTAATGAGCCGTTTCAGGACTGCAACAGAACAGAAGAAAATTGTAAAGTCTGTAAAGACCGGTAATATCGATATTCTGGTAGGAACACATAGACTTCTTCAGAAGGACATAGAATTCAAGGATCTGGGACTCCTTGTTGTGGATGAGGAACAGCGTTTTGGTGTTACACACAAGGAAAAGCTTAAAGCTATAAAACCAAATGTTGATGTACTGACACTTACAGCTACACCTATCCCCAGAACACTTCACATGTCTCTGGTAGGGATACGTGATATAAGTGTACTGGAGGATCCGCCCGAGGAAAGGTATCCGGTTCAGACCTATGTTATGGAGCACAATGCTGAACTGATAAGAGACGGTATTATAAGAGAACTGGCCAGAAACGGTCAGGTGTTTTACCTGTATAACAGAGTAAGAGGTATAGAATTAAAGGCCGAAGAACTGAAAAGGCTGGTGCCTGATGCCAGAATAGCTACGGCGCACGGTCAAATGAATGAAAAAGAGCTGGAAGATGTTATGTACGGCTTTATTAACGGAGAGTACGATGTCCTGGTTTGTACCACAATTATTGAATCGGGACTTGATATGCCGAATGTCAATACAATAATTGTTGAAGACGCAGACCGAATGGGTCTTTCACAGCTTTATCAGATCCGGGGCAGGGTTGGCCGCTCAAACCGGCTGGCTTATGCCTATATAACCTACAGAAAGGATAAATCCCTTTCTGAAATAGCTGAAAAAAGGCTTCAGGCAATTAAAGAGTTTACCGAATTCGGTTCAGGCTTCAGAATTGCCATGAGGGATCTTGAAATAAGAGGTGCGGGAAATCTCCTTGGCCCGGAACAGCATGGACATATGGAGACAGTGGGTTATGAAATGTATTGTAAGCTCCTTGAGGAAGCGGTTCATGAAATCAGCGGTGATGAAATTAGAACGGCCGATGAAGAAATGGCTATAGACCTGAATGTCAGTGCCTATATTGATGATGATTATATCAGCTCGGAAGAGCTAAAAATTGACATGTATAAAAAGATTGCAACTATACAGAATGAAAGTGATGTAATAGATATAAAGGATGAGCTTATTGACCGGTATGGAGATATTCCGGAGGAGGTTGAAAGTCTGATGGATATTGCTTTTCTTAAGGTCATGGCAAGGCAGTGCGGGTTTACGGGTATTACTCAAAAGTATGAAATTGTCATATTCCAGCTGAGTAAATCCTCATCGTCTTTACCTATGTTTCTGGGGAAACTGATGGATAAATATCCCAGGAGGATTCTGCTCAATGCCAGCAGCAGTCCATATATGACTTACAAACTCATCAATTTGAACGGAAGAGATATTTTGGCAAATATTAAGATTTTGTTACAAGACATTATTAAATTGCAGTCTACGTAATAATTGAATATAATTGTTACAGTAGTGTTTTGTAAAATACAGGTTGTACAAGCAATGTTAATAATATATAACAAGGAGCGATTAGCTTTGGAAAATCAAAATGCAGATGTTAAAAAGAGTTCAAAAGGTCTGATTGCAGGTGTGGTTGCTGCAGCAGTAATAATTATAACAGCGGTTATCCTGTTTGTGTTCCAGCCTTGGTCAGCGGGATATGTTGCCACAGTAGACAATCAAAAAATAACGAAACAGGAATATACCTTTTTCTCAAAATTCAATATGACCCAGTTTTTATCCAGCATACCAAACAATACAAAAACGGTTGACCAGTATGATTGGAAGACAAAGGTCGGAACTGAGACTGCCAAGGATCAGGTAAAAAAGAGTACTCTGGAAAATTTACAGGAAATTAAGATTCAGATTGTCAAAGCCAAGGAGGCTGGGATAAAGCTGACCTCTGAGGATTTGAAAAATATAGATGATGTTATAAATAATCAAATAACTCAAAGCGGAAGCAGAAATGCTGCTGAAGCTGCTATAAAGAGTCAGTATGGAGTTTCTTTATCTGAATATAAGGAAGTATACAAGGATTTTGCGTTGGCTCAAAAATATCAAACTCAGGAAAACAGTAAAATAACTGTAACCGATGACGAAGTTAAGAAATATTATGACGAAAATAAAAAGGAATTTGACAAGGTTACTGTTACTCACATTTTAATTAAAACCGTTGACGATAATGGTGTTGCTGTCAGCGAAGGTAAAAAGGCAGAAGCTAAGAAAAAGGCTGAAGAACTTCTTGCCAAGGTAAAAGCTGGTGAAGACATAAAAGCCCTGGCTGAAAAGTATTCAGAGGACAAGCCTGCCGTAACTACAAAAGACGGCACAGGTTATCAGGGTGTATACACTTTTGGTAAAGGGGAAATGGTATCACAGTTTGAAGAGTGGGCATTTGGTGATCGCAAAGCCGGTGATGCCGACATAGTAGAGACTACTTACGGTTACCATGTTATGCAGTTTGATAAACGTATTGACACTCCTTTTGATGATGTTAAAGCAAGTATTAAGACAGGACTGACAAGTAAAAAGTCCAGTGAAGAATATACAAAGAAAATGGAAGCCTGGAAGAAAGATGCCAAGTATCAGATAAAACTGAATGAATCTTCTATTGCAAAGGTAGATAAAAGCTTGTATAGAGTTTAACATAAAACAAAAAAGAACCACTTGAGTGGTTCTTTTTTGTTGGAAAATTATCAGATGAAATTTACAAAATGACAATAACACAGCTTTACTCAAAGTTAATTTAATTATTTAATCCTCCTTTTCCAATAATGTATAAAAAATCATCAACTTTACAATACTATGACTAAAATAACCTATTAAGGAGGTAATATAATTTGAAAGCAACTGGAATAGTTAGACGAATAGACGATTTAGGAAGAGTTGTAATACCGAAAGAAATTAGAAGAACCCTGAGGATAAGAGAAGGTGATCCACTGGAAATATTCACCGATAAGGAAGGAGAGGTTATCTTAAAGAAATATTCTCCTATTGGTGAGCTTAGTGACTTTGCGTCACAGTATGCGGATTCACTTCATAAAACCAGCGGACACATCACTTGTATTACTGATAGAGACACCGTTATTGCTGTTTCAGGTGCATCCAAGAAGGAATTTCTTGAGAAACAGCTAAGCAGTGACGTTGAAAAGACTATTGAGGAAAAAACAACTTTACTTATAAAGTCTCCGGAGGAAAAGGCTATTTTAATATTGGCAGATGAGAACGGAGAAAGAAAGTATACCTCACAGGTTGTTTCTCCGATAATATCTGAGGGTGATCCAATTGGAGCAGTAATTATGCTATCCACCGATGCAAATGTAAAAATGGGTGAAGTTGAAGCAAAGCTTGCTCAATCAGCTGCAGGCTTTTTAGGAAAACAGATGGAACAATAGTAATTTAGGCAATAGGTTATTTTAAAATTCAGTTGTATGGCGAAATATCAAACAAATGGGGAAGATTGTTCTGCAGTCTTCCCATTTATTATATCTGGGAAAGCATAATTGTTTTTATTAAATATTGTACTATAAGCTTCCACCTTTGTTTTGATTACTCATTTGATTTTTATGATACCAGTGACATGAATATAAAAATGCTGTTGACAATATATACCATAATATGTATAATTATGTTGCTGGCAATCCAGTTTTCTTTATTTTTTCTAACGTAATTTTCTTTTTTATTTTAAAATCATTTTAATTACATAATAATTTTATTTCAAGCATTGATTATAATTAAAAAAATTATTAGAATTTTTTTGCTTATTAATTATTCTAATAAAAATTCTTTATTTTTCTTTCTGTATTTATCTAAAACTTATCATAGAATCTTTAAAAATTTCTTTTGAATCTGAATTATGTTTTATTTAAAACCTCTTCTGTTATTTTTACCATCTGAATTCTTTCATGGGGTTACTCTACCATTTAATTATGTCATTTATGAAGCTATCTGTCTTTAGTGGCTCAATTTAATGGATTTTGTAATAAATTTTATCTGGCTCCTAAATAATTGGAGCGAAGGAGGATTATATGAATAATGTCAGCCTTGTAGGAAGATTGACAAAGGATGTAGAGCTTCGTTACACTACAAAAAAGGTGAAGGCTGTAGGTTCCTTTGTGTTAGCTGTGGACCGGGATGCAAAAAAAGGAGTAAATGAAAAAACAACTGACTTTATTCCAATTGTAGTCTGGGGGAAAACAGCCGAATTCGCAAGCAAATACTTTGCAAAGGGTCACAGGGTTGCTCTTCAGGGGAACATACATACCAGGATGTGGGAGGACGAACAAAAGAACAAACACTATGTTACAGAGGTAGTCGCGGATAAAGTCTTTTTTGCCGATGCAAAGTACAGGGAACTGGATGTGGATGATTGCCAGGAGGATTCAATAGCCTGTGAGGAGGAAGAAGTTACAGAAGAAGAGGCTGCAGAAACAGCGGAAGAAGCCGTAGAAGAGGCCGTAGTTTAATGGTGAATGCGTAAAACCGGGAAGCACGTCGGAAAAAAATGACGTGCTTCCCGGTTTTATAATGTACACTATTTATTTTTGGAAATGTGTAAGAGATGATTTATCAGGTATTAGTGGTAATGCCAAGAAATCCAGACAACTAAATTCCTATTCCATGGGTTTTGTAGTATAATAACAAAAGAAAGATTTGGTTATTATAGTAAGAGCCGGTTTAATATCTGCCAAAATGACGAGTGCAATGAGATATTAAGCAGGCTCTAAATATGGGACAAACTGTTCCTACAGTTATATGTAAGGGAGAAAACTGTTTGATGAATGAAGGTAAATTAGAAAGATTAATTGATATAATGAAGCTGCTGAGGAGCGAGGAAGGCTGCCCCTGGGACAGGGAACAAACCCATGAAAGCCTTAAAAAGTACCTTATAGAGGAAACCTACGAGTATCTTGAGGTTGTAGACCTTGATGATAAGGCCAGAATGTGCGAAGAGCTTGGTGATGTCCTGCTGCAAATAGTTTTTCATGCCAGAATAGCAGAGGAAAATGGTGATTTTAATATCGGGGATGTAATAAACAGAGTATGTGATAAGATGATACACCGTCACCCTCATGTTTTTGGAGATGTAAGCGCTGAAACTTCAAGCCAGGTATTAAAAAACTGGGAGGAAATAAAGAAGAAGGAAAAGGGAGTAAAGGACCAGACCTCGGTTTTGCAGGATGTTCCCAAAAACCTTCCGGCATTGATGAGAGGCTATAAGGTTCAGCAAAAGGCTGCTCAAGTCGGGTTTGACTGGACAAACCCTGAAGATGTATTTGCTAAACTCAGGGAAGAAATAGATGAACTTGAGGCCGAATTCAAAAAAGAAAATAAAGCTGGAATACAAGATGAATTGGGAGATGTACTTTTTTCGGTAGTAAATCTTTCAAGATTCCTAAAGGTCCATCCTGAGCTGTCCTTGACTCAATCCACCAATAAGTTTATAGGAAGATTTGAACATATAGAAAAAAGTGCGCAGGCGCAGGAGAAAAGGCTTAGTGACATGAGTCTGGAGGAAATGGAAGCTCTATGGGTAGAGGCTAAGAGGAAAAATGTATGATAAATTGCTGAAATTATGCATTATTCGCACCTTACCTGTATGAAAGATGAATAAACCTTGTGAAAATGGTTAAAATCATAGTGTAATAACCATATGGGAGGAATTACTAATGAATAAAACTGAGTTGGTTGACAGTATGGCCGAAAAATCCGGCTTGTCAAAAAAAGATTCTGAGAAGGCTTTAAGTGCCTTGATTGAAAGTGTGGAAGAAGCCCTGGTGAATAATGACAAAGTTCAGCTTGTAGGTTTTGGCTCCTTTGAAGTCAAGAAAAGAGCAGCAAGAAAAGGCAGAAATCCACAGACGATGGAGGAAATAGATATTCCGGAAAGCAATGTACCTGCTTTTAAAGCGGGTAAGGACCTGAAGGAAATGCTGAATCAGTAATTTTTTAAACAAACAATAAAATTGTGCAATAAATGAGTTCCAGGACCGTTTAGTTTCAGGCAATTCATTTGGCACATTGGGGTCATGGAGTCTTAGTTTGGAAGGAACCGATAGTTTCCGGAAAACTAAGGCACAGGTGCCTGTTTAGGTACTAAATATAACTGGCGCGTGCAATATAATGAATTTTTAGCCCGTTTGGGCAAGTTCATTTTGTACGAAGCAGAAATGGGGCTTAAAATGAGAATAGACAAGTATTTAAAGGTTAGCAGACTCATTAAAAGAAGGACAGTCGCTAATGAAGTATGTGAGCAGGGTAGAGTAAAGATAAATGATAAGGTTGCAAAACCCGGTTCTGAAGCCAAAGTGGGGGACATAATAGAAATTCAATTTGGTAATAACACTACAACAATTGAAATTACCCGAGTATCAGAACATGTAACCAAGGATGATGCGAAGGAAATGTACATTATTAAATAATTGGAAAACCGGTATTACACTATGTAGTACCGGTTTTTTTATCGTCCGGGAATGTATAAATTTTTTGATAAATGTGGGCTTTGCCACATTTGCTCTCCGTCAAAGTATATTTTGGCGAGCAAATGGCTGTATTTTTAATGAGAAAGTTTTCTGAGCTATAAAATCATTTTTTAGCTGATCGATGCATATGTATTAATTATGTGAGGGCTAGTCTATTAAGATCTAAAGGAGGAAAAACCAATGGAAGAAAAGAAGGCAATGAAACCGAGAAATCAGACATTGATTCTTGATAACCGTGAGAAACTGAGCGTTACAGGAGTTGTTGACGTGGAGAGCTTTAATGAAGAGAGCATTGTTGCAGTAACAGATGTAGGTGTATTGATTATCCGTGGTTCAGAGCTGCATATAAATAAACTCAATCTGGATAGTAATGAATTGATAGTGGAAGGAGATATATTTTCACTTGAATATAGTGACGGTGAAAATACAAAGTCAAAGTCTTTTTTTGGCAAAATGTTTAAGTAAAATGCGCTGCATCAGTAATATACTATATTTGTAAAGGCTTGTGGTATACCATATGATTTTAATTGTTGAACAGGTTTACATATTCTTGTATGCAATTTTAGCCGGAGCAATTGCAGCTTTTCTTTATGATCTCTTAAGAATCAAAAGAAGAGCTATTAAAACAAATGTTATATTTGTCAGTCTGGAAGATATATTATATTGGCTTGTAGCAGCTGTTTTATTGTTTATTGCGGTATATAACAGTAATAGCGGTGAAATGAGAGGATTTATATTCATTGGCAATGTTATTGGTGTTGTACTTTATGAAGCATTACTCAGCAGTATTATTATCAGATCATCCATGATGATAATAAATTTAATTAAGAAAATCTTCTTATTTATCTGGAAGGTAATCAGTTACCCTTTCAAATTGTTATATAAAATTATTAAAATCCCTATAACTTTTATTTTCAAATTGTTTTACAGGCTATTCCGTCTTATAGGCAGGGGTTTTACAATTTTATTCAGAAAAGCAGACGTTAAGGGGAAGACTAAAAAGCTGGGCGGAAAGGCCAGGATTTTGAAGTCCAAAGCCGGAGGATATACAAAGGAGAGGCTTAAGAAACTAAAACACAGAAAGAAGAAATCAGAGAAAAAAGTAAAGAAATCAGGCAATGAAACAAACCCGGATAAAGTTGTCAAAAGGGAAAGAAAAAGCAAGAAGAGGAAAAAGACCGATAATTCACAAAATAAAGCTAATACAGCATAGGAAAAATAAAATACCTAGAAGGAATTTTCACTTATTTATAGAATATAGTTAAGTAAAAGCTGCGTAATAATGAAACCACAAAAGATAATAACCCGAGAGGTAGTTACATATGAAAAAAAAGACTAGATTTAACGTATGGACTCTATTATTAATAGTCTGTATATGTTATTTTGGATATACTTTATATAATCAACAGACCAGTATTGAGGAAAGAAAAACTCAATATACCAGGCTTAAGCAGGACATACATACTGAAACGGTAAAAAAACAACAACTTGAAAAGCAGAAGGCCCAGATAAATTCTGAGGAGTTTACCGAAAAAATCGCCAGAGAAAAGCTGGGATATGTAAAAGATGGCGAGAAAATATATGTTGATACCAATAAGTGACTATATAGCTTGACTGCGATTCACATATACTATATAATCGAATTGTTTTAGTGTAATTTGAAGTAATGCCATCTTGGGTTGAAATTGAGGAGGATTTCTTATTTTATGCCGCTTGAAGTAGGACAGATAATCGAGGGTAAAGTTACTGGAATAACTGCATTTGGAGCATTTATTCAGCTGCCCGAAGGCAAAACAGGTTTGGTTCACATTTCTGAAGTTGCTCAGGAGTATGTTAAGGATGTTAGTTCCCACCTTAAAGAAAATCAGATAGTAAAAGTCAAGATATTAACAGCAGATCCAAATGGCAAAATCAGTCTCTCCATAAAGAAAGCTTGCGATCAAAAGCCTCCTGTACCGATTTCCAAAGCTCCAGCTGAAGTGGAGTGGAACAGTTCCAGAAGCGTGTCCGGCAATATTTCTTTTGAGGATCGTCTGGCCAAGTTTATGAAGGACAGCGATGAGAAGCTTCACGATTTGAAGAAAAGCGTGGATTCAAAACGTGGAAACAATGGGTATAGAAAATCTGCTCAGTATTGATATATTGAAGCTCTGAATTAATAATAAAAGTTTATAAAATGAAGTAATTAGGTGTTGACACTGGCATACTTATAGTATTATAATAAGCTAGTCGCTGATATTCATCCGTGCCGAAGTGGCGGAACTGGCAGACGCACAGGACTTAAAATCCTGCGGGGTTAACCCCCCGTACCGGTTCGATTCCGGTCTTCGGCACCAAAGACTTTCAAGATTATTCTTGGAAGTTTTTTTGTTTTCAGCAGAAAAGACTGTTGAGTATTTTGATGGTATAACCCATCTGTCCTTCATTTATTCTTTAAATAATATGCGAAATTAAACAGTTCTTTTTTGCCTTCTTCGCTTAAGGACTCATAAAGTTCTAAGAGTTTATTATTAGACTGGGTAAGATACATTGTCTCAGATGTTCCACCAAGCCAATCCAGGCTGACGTTGAATTTTTTTGATATAAGTATGGCAATACTCATTGGAACATCTCTGGACTCCTTTTCATTCTCGCCTTCATACCTGTATACTGAGCTTCTGTGAATACCAAGTATTTTTGCGTATTCATCAACAGAATACCCTAATTGAGTTCTTAATTCTTTTATACGTTCATTTATTATTGCCATTGTAAAAACCTCCTGTATAAGTCGTAACGTCATTATTATATATTTTTTGTTTCCAAATGTAAATAAAAAGTTTCCGTTTGGAGAAAACGTCATTGACATTAATGTATGAGAATGATATTATTATCATGTTCCCAAAACGCGACAAATTTGAATTGAGATGAGTCTTCGATTAGAATGTCGGATTTCTAATTGGAAATATTGTGGATTGAATTTTTTCTAAAGTAATACCATGGAAAGCTCGGGAAACATGGAACGCTGGAGTTTTATCAAGTTGGCTGGATGCGAAGTTTTAATCAGATGCATATTTTATTAATAGGAATTTAACTTCGACTCTTGATATGAGAGCTTTCTATACGCGTGCTGTTCCTGAACGGGAACGATACGAAGGTTTGTAAAGGAGATAATAATGATAAAAAAAGAATTAATGGAAATAAATCATTTAAAAAAAGAAATCAGCCTTCTAAAGCAGAAGCTGCAGGAGATGAGTTATGGTGATAATGAAACAATTGTAGCAGATACCGTAAAGGGCAGTATGACGCAATTTCCGTACATACCACGGTCATTTACCATTATTGGCCGGGAAGAGATGTCTGAGGAGTGTATTCAGAAGAGAAATGAAATTGCGGTCAGAATAAGGTCAAAAACACAGATGCTAATGGATGAGGTCAATAAAGCATTTGAATATATTCAGAGTGTAGAGGACTGCAATGTGAGGCAGATATTAACCTACAGGTATATAGACGGTCTGACCTGGGAGCAGACTGGTGAATGCATGAGCTACTCTTGGGAGACTGTAAGAAAGAAGCATGATAAATTTATGAAAAGTATACCAAACAATACCAGTATATATGATGTAAAATAGTAGTGTAAAGAAATATGTTTTAAGTCCTTCCTTTAAAGGAGACTCATAGAGTCTCTTTTTTGTTTGCAACGGGAATGTAAAAATATTTCACAAAAAATATAAGTATACCAAACAATACCAGTACAGATGATGTAAGATAGTATTGTTGAAAAGTGTATTTAAGCAAAGCGGCAAAAAAGAGGCAGAACAATCTGGCTCTTTTTTTGCTGTCTCTAAAATGAAAGGTGGTGATTTTTTATATGAATGTCTCGAAAGGGGTGATCATGCAAGTACATATGTACTGTCAGAACAACATATGGAGGTAGTCGTAATGCTTAACAGCTTAATAGATGCTATTGCAATGAAAATCAATCAGGAACTTGGAGATGAAATCACAATCTATAAGGAACCGCAGCAGCAAGGGTTTGCAGTCCCTTGTTTTTTTATTAATTTGCATGCATCAAATCAAAAAAGAATGGTTGGAAAAAGGTACTACAGAGAACAGCAGTTTGACATTGAATATCATCCGGGTACTACAGCAAAAAAAGCACAAATCAACGATATCATCGACAAATTGAATGATGCTCTGGAAATAGTAACAATGGAGAGTGATACGTTTAGGGGAACAAAAATGCGCTGCGAAGTTGTGGATGACATTCTCCATTTTTATGTGAATTATAACTTCCATGTATATAAGGTAGCTGAAGCAGCAGATATCATGGAAAGTGTTGAGCTTGCCGGTGAAATAAAAAAGGAGTGATAAAATGGCTATTAAAACTAAAATTGATAAAAAAGAAGAAACAACGCAGGTATCGGCGTTTTCAAAGGAACAGATCATTTCCAGTAAGCGTTATAAGGATAACAGGGATATTGTAAAGGTTCTTCTTAATAACAATGAAATGTACAGCTTTGAAGAAGTGGACAGTTTAATTAATAAATTTTATGAAAGGAAAGGTGAAATAGTATGGCACTTGGAGGAGGAACATTTTTAACGCAGAACAAGGTTCTGCCGGGAAGTTATATAAACTTTATCAGTGCAGCAAGAGCTGCGGCAACACTCAGTGAAAGGGGATATGCTGCAATGCCGCTGATACTTGATTGGGGAGTTGAGGGCAGTGTTTTTAAGGTTGAAGCAGCTGATTTCCAGAAGGATTCCCTGAAGATTTTCGGTTATGATTACACCCATGAAAAATTAAAAGGCTTGAGAGATTTATTCAAAAATATCAAAACAGGGTACTTTTACAAATTGAATACTGGTGTAAAGGCTGCCTGTGCCTATGCTACAGCCAGATATTCAGGTATCAGAGGAAATGACATCAAAATTGTTATTTCAAAGAATGTTGACAACGCAAGTCTGTATGATGTACTGACACTGCTTGGAACAACAAAAGTTAATTTGCAAACTGTCCCAGCTATGACAGAATTGAAATCAAACGCCTTTGTAGAATTTATTCCTACGGCAGAAATTGCATTAACCAGTGGAACACCTTTGACTGGAGGAACCAATGGAGATGCAGTAACAGGAACTGAATACCAGACCTTCCTTGATAAAATTGAAGCCTATTCCTTTAATGTACTTGGCTGTTTGTCAACTTCAACCGAGATTAACAGCCTGTTTGTTGAATTTACAAAGAGAATGAGGAATGAGGTAGGTGTGAAGTTCCAGACTGTACTTTACAGAACTGCAGGAAATTTTGAAGGAGTTGTAAATCTTCATAATAGCGTTACTGATGATTCAACTCCATCCTCTCTTGTATACTGGGTGACAGGTATCCTGGCCGGCTGTAATGTCAATAAATCCAATACCAACAGGTTATATGACGGAGAATTTGATATTAACGTTGATTTTAAGCAAAGTGAACTTGAGGCAGCTGTCAATGGAGGAAAATTTATTCTCCACAGAGTCGGTGATACTATCCGTGTTTTAGAAGATATAAACAGTTATACTTCATTTACTGAAGATAAAAACAGCGATTTCAGCAGAAATCAGACAGTAAGGGTGCTGGATCAGATTGCAAATGATATAGCAGTACTTTTCAATACGAAATATTGCGGAAACGTACCAAATGATGCTGCGGGCAGGATATCACTATGGAATGATATAGTAAAGCATCATCAGGAACTTGAAAAGATCAGAGCTATAGAAAACTTTAAGCCCGAAGATGTTGTAGTTTCAAAAGGTGATGATAAGAAGGCTGTTGTAGTACAGGATGCCGTTACGGTAACAAATGCAATGGAACAGCTTTATATGACCACTATTGTACAATAATTTAAAAGGAGATGAAAATTATGCAGACTATGAATGCAAAAGACGCTATAAGTGCGTCACTGGCGGAATGTTATATATCTATAGGTGATGAGAGATACAATTTCATGCAGGCCATAAATCTTGAGGCAAGTATTGAAAAAACAAAAAGTGAAGTGCCCATCCTGGGAAGAACCGGAAAGGGTAATAAGGCTACAGGCTGGAAGGGAACCGGTTCTGCCACCTTCCACTACAATACTTCAATTTTCAGAGAATTATTGGCCAGCTACAAAAAAACCGGGCAGGATGTATATTTTGACATTCAGGTAACCAATGAAGATGCCGGTTCCGGTGCAGGAAGACAGACTGTTATTCTAAAGGATTGCAATATGGATGGAGGCATTCTTACTAAATTTGACGCTGATGCAGAATATTTGGATGAGGATATGGATTTCACCTTCGAAGATTTCGAAATAACAGAGTCCTTTAATGTGCTTCCGGGCATGAAAATATAATATAAGGGAGCGTAAATAATGAATAATCTAAGTGCTTTTTTAAAACAGAATGCTCTGGAAAATGAAAATGTCAGATTCGTAGCATCAAAAAGATTTATAGATGATTCGGGAAAGCCTGTTGAGTGGGAGATCTGCGGCATTACCTCCGAAGAGGATGAAGCCATCAGGAAGGCTTGTACACGCAAGGTGCCGGTTCCCGGGAAAAAAGGGCAGTTTACACCTGAAACCGATTATAATGCATATCTTGGTAAATTGGCTGCCAGATGCACTGTTTATCCCAATTTAAACAATGCTGAGCTTCAAAACAGCTATAACTGTATGGGCTCTGATTCCCTGCTGAAAACCATGCTTAAGCCGGGTGAATATGCTGAGTATCTTGCTAAAATCCAGGAAGTAAACGGTTTTGACGTTACTATGGAAGAACTGGTGGACGAAGCAAAAAACTAATAAATGAAGGCGATAGTGACTCCAATATTGCGTACTATTGCCTTCATAAATTTCATATACTGCCAGGTCAGTTTCTGGACCTTCCAAGAGAAGAAAGGGCCTTCATAATTGCGGCCATACAAATCAAAATAGATAAGGACAGGAAGGAAATGAGCAAAAACAAGGCAAGACGTAAATGATAAACTTTTAAAGGAGGCACTCCTAAGGGTGCCTCAATATGTTTAATTCAATTAATAAAACAATAAATAATGTTATAAAGAATACCAAAGTTCTACATAGTGAGTTAAACAGAGGAGTAAAAACAGATAGTATAAAGGCTTTAAATAAAGAACTTTCGGGAGTAATAAAATCAATAAATACAGTAGTTGACAGTTTAAAAAAAATGCAGTCTGTGTCGGGAACAGCAGTTAATGCTGCTAATCAAACAACAGCTGCTGCTGCTAAAAGTAAGCCTGAAAGCTTTGGAACAAAACTGAAAAATTATGGAGTGAAAGCCAAGGGTGTAGCAACTGACCTCTGGCCTAAAGTCAAATCAGGAATGGATATGACAGATAAATATGCCCGCCAAAATTATCAATTGGAATCAATTGCGGGTAAAAACGAAACTCCAGATCAACTGCGTCAGAAAGTATATTCAGCAGCACAAAGCTCACGAAGCGGATATGATGGAACACTTTCAACTGTTACAAAACTAGCGAAATCCTCAAAGGATGATTTTAAAAGCAATGATGAAATTATTTCTTTCACAGAACTTATGAATAAAGCTTTTAGTGGATTAGGTGCAGATGAGGCTGCCAAAAGTATTGAGAAAGTCACCAATGCAATGGTGAATGGAAAAATCAAAGGAGAAGAGCTTGGTGGAATTATGGAAAAATCTCCTATGCTAGCGCAGGCATTAACCAAGTATACAGGTCAATCGCAGGAGAAGCTGGCTGCCGGTCCCGGAGTCTCTGATGATGTGTTAAGGAACGCCATGTTTAATTCTGCTGATGATATAAGTGCAAAATTTCAGCAAATGCCTGTAACTTTTGAAAGTGTTTGGAACACGATAAATAACAAGGTAGGAAGTATTCTTGGACCGATAATGCAAAAAATAACCGAATTCCTTGGCAGTACCAATGGGCAAATGTTGGTTAACGGGATAATAAATGGCATAGGAATATTAGGCTCTTTGCTAAATAACCTTTATAATCTTGCAATAAAGATTGCTTCATTTTTTGCAAGTAATTGGAGCATTATAGCGCCGATAATTTGGGGGATTGTAGCAGCATTGATTGTTTACAATGCAAAAATGGCGATATCCTGGTTAAGCACTATGAAGGATTTAGCAGCAAAAGGAATGCATGCAATAGCTTCTGGAATTGAGACGATACAGATTATAGCTATGACAATTGCGCAAGATGGTCTAAATGCTGCCCTGGCAATGTGTCCAATAACCTGGATTATCATTGGCATAATTATTTTGGTTGCACTATTTTATGCAGCAGTTGCAGCAATAAACCATTTTGCTGGTACAAGTATTTCTGCAACCGGAGTTATAGCTGGTGCCTTTGCAATGCTGGGAGCAAATATTTACAACTTATTCGCTTATATGTGGAACCAGGTAGCTGCATTTGTTGAATTTTTTGCAAATGTTTTTACTAATCCTGTTTACTCGGTGAAAAGGCTGTTTGTTAATGTGTTTTCAAATATACTAGATTTTATTAAAAGTATAGCATCGGCCATTGATATGGTATTCGGGTCAAATATTGCCGGTGGAATAGAGAATCTTCAGAATGAGATGAATGGATGGCTTGGAGATATGCCAGACAATTATACTGTTATTCCAAGACTCGAAATGAAAGACCCTGCAAAGGCATGGAACTCTGGCTATGAGTATGGTGAGAATCTGGAAAAAAGTTTTGATTTATCCAGTATTATGGGTCCTGAAATGCTTAATGATTATTCAAATAATCTCAAACCTGCTATAAGCCCGAATAATCCAGCTAATACAAATGACAGCAATAATCTCGCCACCACTGCAGCAAATACCGGAGCTATGAAAAATTCCATGGACATAGCCGAAGAAAACCTGGTTTACATGCGGGACGTTGCTGAACGTGATTAGCGTAAATATGGGCGGAATAACCAATAATGTCAACTCTGAACTTGATTTGGACGGTGTTGTTTCCTATATGGAACAGAAGGTCCATGAGACAATGACAGTAGCAGCAGAGGGGGTGTATAAATAATGGCATACTCAATTTACCTTGCTGATGTTCTGATGCCGGTGGCTCCGTCAAAAATTGAAATGAAGGTAAAAAATCAAAACAGTACGCTTAACCTTATTAATGGAGATGAGATTAACATTATAAGACCTCCCGGGCTCACTGAAATCAGCTTTGAGCTATTGATACCCCAGGTAAAATATCCATTTGCGATATATCCCAATTCCATGGATAGGCTTGTTGCTAATCCAAAGGAAGAAGATTCAGAGCGATTCTTTGAAGCCCAACATTATTTAGGTTTATTTGAAAGACTGAAAAAATATACAAAACCATTCAAGTTCAAAATAGAGCGAAGCAGGCCGGATAATATAAAACTCTTTGAAACAAAGGTTGATATGTATGTAACGCTAGAAGAATACAGCATAATAGAAGATGCGGCCAACGGTTTTGATTTGACAATACCTGTACGGCTAAAACAGTATAGATCGTATGTCGGTAATAGTGCAGAAAATGGAATACAGCATCGCTTGACCTATACGGTTAAACAAGGAGATACTCTATGGGGAATATGCAAGAGGTTTCTGGGTGACGGTTCGAAATACCCTCAAATAGCTAAATTAAATGATATTAAAAATCCGAATCTAATCAAAGTAGGGCAGGTGATAAAGTTTGCTTAATCTGACTATTCAGAATAAAACAAAACTATACGCCCCGACTGTTGAGGAGGGTGTTACCTGGGAGACAGCAAGGAAAGGTATTCCCGGAAAGCTGGAATTTTCGGTTGTAAAAGACAATGTAATCAGCTTTCAGGAGGGTAACCTTGTGCGCATGCAGGTGGATGACAAGGATGTTTTTTATGGTTACGTTTTTACAAAAAAAAGAAACAAGGACGGGACTATCAAGGTTACAGCCTACGACCAGTTGAGGTATCTTAAAAATAAGGATACCTATAATTATGCAAATCTGACTGCAAGCGGACTTGTCAAAAAAATTGCAGAAGATTTCTTTCTTAAAACTGGCGTTATCGAAAATACTGCCTATGTAATAAAAAGGCGTCTTGAAGATAACAAAACCCTGTTTGATATGATTCTAACGGCTCTGGACCTTACTCTTCAGAACACTAAGAAAATGTATGTACTCTATGATGATTTCGGTAAATTGACACTGAGAGATATAGAAACATTAAAGCTTCCACTGCTTATTGATAAACATGCAGCTGAGGACTTTGACTACACTTCCTCAATTGACGGTGAAACCTATAACAAAATTAAATTGTCCTATAACAATGAAAAATTGCATAACCGAAACATTTACATGGTAGAGGATACCAACCGTATGGAAGCCTGGGGCGTACTTCAATACTACGAATCAATAGA
>JAQSXC010000317.1 GCA_029266335.1 Eubacterium sp.
ACGTCACCAATTGCATAAACTCCATCTACTGTTGTCTTGTAATTGCTGTCAACCTTTATGCCCTTTTTATCATATTCAATATCTGTCAACTCTAGGCATAGACCTTCCACATTAGGTTTTCTTCCTGCTGCTGACAACAAATAATCACATGTGATTTCTTGAGTGCCTTTGTCATTTCCAACAATTAATTTCAATCCTTCATCTGCAGTATGAACTTCTTTTAATGCTGAACCGGTTATTATTTTAATACCTTGCTTTTTTAAATATACAGTCAGTTTTTTAGAAAGCTCATCATCTAATCTATAAAGTATTTTCGGAAGAAATTCAATTATAGTAACTTGAGTTCCAAGAGAAGCAAATATGCCCCCAAACTCAACCCCTACAACTCCGCCGCCAAGGATTGCAAGACTTTTGGGAATTTCGTTGAGATTTAATATTTCATCGCTTGTTATAACACCAGGCAGTTCAATTCCTGGAACAGGAACAGAGGATGTTAATGAACCTGTTGCAATAATAATATTTTTTGCAGACAATTCAATTTTGCCGTTTTCTGTAACTACCTCAACAACCTTGTTGCCTTTGAAGTATGCCTTGCCCTTAATAACTTCTACATTGTTTCCTTGTAACAGCTGGTCAATCCCACTAACCAACTTGTTTACTACCTCATTTTTTCTTGATTGAACCTTCGTCATGTCGAGATTGTAGCCATCTAACGTCACACCGAATTCATCCATACCTTTTAGAGAATTTATAACTTCTGCATTCTTATAAAGAGCCTTTGTTGGTATACAACCTTTGTTTAAACATGTTCCACCAAGCTTATCTTCTTCAACCAAAACAACGTTAGCTCCAAGCTGTGCAGCTCTTATAGCTGCCTCATACCCACCTGGGCCTCCGCCTATAATTAATAAATCTTTTTCCATGCTACACCTGCTTGTTGTAGCGGACAATTGGTTTTCTGGCTGCCAATGCTTCATCTAATCTTGATATAATAGTAGTGTGAGGAGCTGAGCGTACAAGCTCAGGATCATTTTCAACTTCATCCGCTATTTGTCTCATTGCTTGTATAAAGTTATCCAATGTTTCTTTTGTTTCACATTCTGTAGGCTCTATCATCAATGCCTCAGAAACAATCAACGGAAAATAAATTGTAGGCGGATGATACCCAAAGTCCAAGAGACGCTTTGCAATATCCAAGGTTGATACTCCCTTTTCCTTTTGCCAGTCTCCTGAGAATACACATTCATGCATACACTCTCTATCTGCAGGCAAGTAATATTTATCCTTCAATTTGCTTGCTATATAATTAGCATTTAAAACTGCATTTTCAGCAACTGCTTTTATACCATCCGGTCCCATGCTCATTATATACGCATATGCTCTTACACATACTCCGAAATTGCCATAAAACTCCTTAACCTTGCCGATTGATAAAGGTTTGTTATAATCCAAGAAATATCCATCTTCTTTTTTAGAAACCACAGGCACAGGTAAAAATTCAACTAAATGCTTTTTAACTCCTACCGGTCCTGCACCAGGTCCACCGCCGCCATGAGGTGTACTGAATGTTTTGTGTAGGTTAAAGTGAACCACATCAAAACCCATATCCCCAGGTCTTGTTATTCCCATTATGGCATTTGTATTTGCTCCATCATAATACATCAAACCTCCTGCTTCATGGACTATTTTAGAAATTTCTAATATATTTTCATCAAACAGTCCCAAAGTATTTGGATTAGTAAGCATAAAACCGGCTACTTCATCGTTCATGGCTTCTTTTAATGCTTGTAAATCAACTAATCCCTTATCATTTGATTTAACTTCCACTATGTCAAATCCAGCCACTGCTGCTGATGCTGGGTTAGTTCCATGCGCAGAATCAGGCACTACTATCGTATTTCTTTTTACATCACCCTTATTAATATGATATGACTTCATAATCATAAGACCTGTAAGCTCTCCGTGAGCTCCAGCAGCAGGCTGCAATGTAAATTGGTCCATTCCTGCAATCTCAGACAGCATTTCCCCAAGATCATACATTAGATTGATTGCTCCCTGTGCTGTTTCTTCCGGCTGGTATGGGTGAACCTTTGTAAAACCATCAAATCTGACAACTTGCTCATTTACTTTTGGATTGTACTTCATTGTACAGCTTCCAAGGGGGTAAAATCCTGTGTCAACACCGTGATTTCTTTGAGATAGCTGTGTAAAATGACGAACTGCATCTAATTCACTAACTTCAGGAAGATCAGGTGCCTCTGTTCTTAAATAGCTGTCAGCTAGAATTTCTTCAATCTTTGCTACAGGCACATCACATTCAGGCAGTGAATATGCTTTTCTTCCTATTTTACTGATTTCAAATATTAATGGTTGATGTTTTAACATGTTATTCACCAGCCTTTCTTGCTAAATTGTCTATTTCTTGTTTTGTGCGTTTTTCTGTTACAGCAACAAGCCAACAATCTTTTAATTCAGGATATTGTATTCCAGCATCATAACCACCTATTATGTTACTTTCCAATAATTTTGTGTTGAGAGTTTTAATATTTTTGTCGCTCTTTAAAATGAACTCCTTGAAGAAAGGTTTGTTAAATACAGGACTGAATTTACCTGTTTTAATTAATTCATTATATGCATAATGAGATTTCTGCAAACAAAGCTGAGCTGCTTCCTTTAATCCTTCCTTGCCCATAATGGTAAGATATATTGTTGCCGTTAAAGCATTTAAAGCCTGATTTGAGCAGATGTTTGAAGTTGCTTTTTCTCTTCTGATATGCTGTTCTCTTGTTTGCAGTGTAAGAACAAATCCTCTGTTGCCATCTTTATCAACAGTTTCACCCACGATCCTTCCAGGCATTTTTCGCATAAGTTTGTCAGTTACAGCCATGAATCCCAGATATGGACCTCCGAAGCTCAATGAATTTCCCAAGGCCTGACCATCCCCAATAACAATGTCCGCTCCAAGTTCACCAGGGCTTTTTAACAATGCGAGAGAAACAGGGTCAGTGCTCACAACAAACAAGCTTTTGTTTTCATGAATTAAGTCCTTCATGACAGCCATGTCTTCAATAATTCCAAAGAAATTTGGGCTTTGAATGATTACTGCTGCAGTATCTTTGTTTAGCTTGTTTTTTAATTCATCTAAATCCACTTGCCCGTCATTATAGCCTAATTCTACAACAGTTATGTTTCTAAACTTTGCATATGTATTTAAAACTTGCCTGTATTCAGGATGAACTGTTGATGCAATTACGACTTCAGTCCTCTTAGTCGCTTCGCATGCCATGATGGCTGCTTCTGTCATGGCGGTAGCACCGTCATACATTGATGCATTGACAACAGGAAGGCCTGTCAGTTCAC
>JAQSXC010000002.1 GCA_029266335.1 Eubacterium sp.
ACCCTTTAAGCTTGCCAATGTTTGCTTTACCTGTGAAGCAACTGTCATGTTGCAAACCTCCAATTTATCATTATTCTAGCTAATATTTTCTGCTTAATTCTAAAAAAAACGTATGCAATATTTGGTAGACAAAAATCCAAACCTAATAAGTACAATCAATAAATAAAATTTAGTAGGGAAACAATATATTACTATCTGCATAGAGCTAGTTTCTTCAAAATCATAAACATTAGTAATATAATTACTTTAAGGAGATTGTATGGAAAATGTACTTGTAACATCTTTGAGAACAGCAATTGGCTTCTCTGTGCTGCTGATTTTAACCCGTATCTTGGGGAAAAAACAGATGGGACAATTAACAATATTTACTTATATTACTGGAATAGCATTAGGTAATATAGCCGGGGATATGGTTGTTCACAGGGATATTAAAATTATTGACGGTGTTACTGGATTAGTATTATGGGCAATTTTTACACTAATTGTAGAATTTCTTAGCTTGAAATCATCAAAAGTACGTGTACTTCTTGATGGAGAACCAACCATTGTCATTAAAAAAGGAGAAATAATGTATGAAAAGCTATCATCTCAAAGGTTGAATCTTGATGATTTAACCATGCTGCTTAGGACAAACAACATATTTTCTGTTAAGGATGTAGAGTATGCTATTTTAGAACCAAACGGACAATTAAGTGTGTTAAAAAAACCTGATAAAGAGCAGGTTACAAGAAAAGATTTAAATATATCTGTTAATGACTTTTTAAATATTCCCACTGAAATCATTGTAGATGGGAAATTAGTAACTGCAAATCTTACTGAAATAGGGCAAAACCGGCAATGGCTGGATCAACAGCTTAAACAAGCCGGTATTACTTCAATAAGTCAGGTTTTATATGCTGAACTGCAAAGTGATGGCAGTCTCTATATAAAAAACAAAAAGGTTAAAAATAATACTTAAGAATTTAAATGACTATTTTTAAAAAGAATCTGTCGTACAATATAAAAATATTGCAAATAACTATTACTGATTAATGTGGAGGAAGATAAATCATGTCAAATAAAAAATTGATTATGAAATTATTTAAAGAAAGATTTGGAGTTTGCAGACTTGAAAAAGAGGCATTAATACCTGAATGGGCGATAAATAGCCACTTTTTTTCTATAACAAAAACGGCTGACGAATTATCGATTGTATGTAATCAAGATAACATTCCAAAGGGTATTAAATGTGAAAAAGATTGGAGAATTCTTAAAGTTGAAGGAATCTTGGATTTTTCATTAATTGGCATACTTTCCTCTATCAGTAGTATTCTGGCATTTAATAATATAAGCATATTTACAATTTCTACATATGATACTGATTATATACTTGTCAAAGAAAAAGATATTTATAATGCCGCCAAGGCCTTGTCCAGTGAGAAATATGAAATAGTTAGAGAATTGTAAATAAAAAGCTCTGCATGATTCCGATTACAAAATCTGCCAATTAAATTAACACTTTATAAAGCGGTATTTAATTTGAGCTTGACTAAGCTATATTCCAGATATAGTATTAATTGTATTGGGCTGGCTAAAGAAATTATTATTTACAGATATTTTTTATTTAAAGAGGTTAAAATGGTAAACGAAAAAAGCAATCAATTACTAAGTAGCTTTATATCTGATTTACCTGAGAATTTTCGAGATATTTTTAAAGAAATTGCAGAATACTCAATATCCTTAGGATATTTGCCTAAAAGAACAAAATCAAAAGACTTCGCCATTGAGTTTTCAAAAAGTAAAGTTAAGCGGACAATTTTGAAAATGGTGCTTCATAATGACATTATGAAGCATGGCCCTGAATTAAGATTAAAATTCTATGCAAACAAGGATTATTCAGATATATTTAAACAAGGGATACAAACAGTTATTGAAGAATTCGGTGGCAAATATACAGGGTGCTATGGTTGCGGCAGGTGATAAAATGAATTGGAAGGCTATACATATGTATATGCTGATGACAGGGAGGTTTTCCGTTGTGGTAATGAACTGATATCAATAAAAATTTTCAGTTATGAAAATACACCGGAAATTAAAGCTTTATTAAAAAGGCAAGATGAATTTTTCATGGAAAAAATCCTTGGCAAATGAACAGCTGTTTTTGTATTTTTGAAGTCTTTCTAATATAAACAGTTAAGGTCTTTAAGTAACCTTTTATTAAGGAGAAAGTATGAGTATACAGAGACATTTTACAGTATCGGTATATATAGTTCATAAAAATAAAGTTTTATTACATAGACACAAAAAATACGGTATTATCCTTCCTTTAGGTGGACATATAGAAAAAGACGAATTACCCGAAGAGGCCTGTTTACGTGAAGTGCTTGAGGAGTCAGGATTAAATATAACGCTAATCAGTGATAAAAATAGCTGCATTGATGGAATAGATGGTGTTAACAGTAGCGAATTAATCAGACCTATGCACATGAGACTATGCAAGGTTGATACTGATCATTACCACATTGATCTGAATTATTATGCAACCTCCGAGACTTTTGATTTAAATCCTCAAAAGGGTGAAACAAGTGCATTATACTGGTTTGCAAAAAATGAATTAACTGAAATTCAAAATGCACCCAAGGATGTAATACTGATGACAAATGAAGCATTGGGCTTTTTAGGGGGAGAATCGTGAGCTTTGGACAAACTAAATTGTTTAGAAATATTTGAAAATGGCAAAGATTTTTTGGACATTAGATAAAAAGGTGAACGTTTATCAAATAGATGCAGGATATGATAAGTCTATAATATTAGATGAATATGTATGCTTCAGCGATACTTTTTGATCTGGATGATACATTATTCATGTTGAAGGACAGGACGGATGTTGAGGGATAACTAACGAAATGGATACAATGACCTATCCTTTCGAGTTGGCCACAATTATAATTCCGTTGGTTCATTTACGGGAGGTATTATATTGTGAAACAAAAATCAGTAGAGGGTACATTTCTCGCATCAGTGGTGATGAGTTCGCCCGGGCCAATTATGGTAGGCGCGGCTCTTTTTTTTGGACGATCGTCTACGCAGCTCGCAGACTTCATTCGCCGCACAGCGGAACTGGTTGCGATTATCGTTTCGTGGATAGTGTTCCGCATTCTCCATAAAAAAGGTGAGCCGGATGCAGCGTATAAGAATAAACTGGAACACATTACAAACTTATGCGTCGGAGTGGCAATGTGCCTATCCGGCGCGGCTATGCTGTTTATAGCGCTGTTCTCGCATAATGCAAAAAAAGGAAACGTCATACCTGGTCTCGTAATTGCGGTGTTGGGTGTAACAACAAATTCGTGGTTCTGGCTACGCTATCGCAAACTGAATCGTGAAAAGCCGGATAGAATACTTTCTGTACAAAGCAGGCTCTACCGTGCAAAGTCGCTCGTAGATGCCTGTGTAATAACAGCACTGACAGTTGTTGCCTATACTCCTGCTTCGTTTGCAGCGAGGTATGCAGACTTGGGTGGTTCGATAATTGTTGCAGCATATCTCATTGCGAACGGTATTATTACAATACGCGGTACAAATACTGAGGCTAATTACAATAGTAGCTTACCTTGAGTACAGTTTTTTGTAAGTTCCGGGTGTTTGTATATATATGGAAAACTACTATAAGAGCTCGTTTAGAGGATGTGCATTTTGAATACTTGTTCCACAAATCATTAGACATCCTCTATAACTATATTTCTTTGAAACAAACCAATATAGTACGAAATACTTCAAACATATGTACATATTATTTTATCTCTACAACATTTCCTCCAATGCTGACCTCTTTTACATCTTCAACTTTAATGGCTCAGGTGATAGATATTTACGGATTGTGGTGCTGCTATTTCAATGAATATATAGAGATTTATTTTGAGGCACATCAAAAAACAAAACTTTCTACTGTAAATATATTATCACCAGGCGGCATATCCATTAAATTGTTATTCTATGGTGTAAAGTTTAAAATGAAAGAAGATGCATATGATGTTTTACTGGCAGATAATACTTATTACTGCCTTTTTCTATTACAAAAATCTATATACTTATCACCCCAGATTTTAAGACTATTCAGAACTTCTGAGAAATCCTTGCCCCAGATTTTAAGACTATTCAGAACTTCTGAGAAATCCTTGCCCATATCACTGAGCTCGTATTCCACCTTCGGAGGGATTTGGGCATAAACGGTTCTGATAATCATACCGTATTCCTCCAATGTACGCAATTGCTTCGTTAGTGTTGCTTGTGTCATTTCAGGCAATAGTCTTTGTAATTCATTAAATCTATGTTTGTTTTCACTTAAATGATGCAGGATAATTAATGCCCATTTTCCCGATAATATTTTTTGAGCGGTTGCATATGGGCATTTTCCGAATAGTTCTTCCTGTGTCAGCATATTTCCTCCTGTTAGTATCTTTTTAAACATATAGTATTTTTCTAAATACATAGTATCTTTTTTAATACTATGTATTAAAAAAGATTGTACTTGTTATACTTAATGTAAGTAAATATAATGTATATATACTAGAGTATATCACTACAAATAGTGAAGAGCAAACATATAAAAAAGAGCAAATAAATAATAGAAGTGCAAATAATCATATATGGAGGGATAAACCATGAAAATATTATTAACAGGTGCAACAGGAAAACTGGGAACAAAAGTTGCAGAGAGCTTATTGAAAACTGTACCTGCAAGTGAGCTTGCTGTCAGTGTTCGTGATCCGGAGAAAGCCAGTGATTTGGCTGCTCGTGGAGTAGAAGTCAGAAAGGGTGATTTCGACCGGCCTGAAACATTAACTACTGCCTTTGCAGGTATAGACCGATTATTAATTATATCAGCGGATGGGGATAACGAAACAAGAATCCGACAACATACAAATGCAGTAGCTGCGGCAAAACAGGCTCAAGTCAGGTTTATTGCCTATACAAGTTTGGGAAATGCAGATAAAAGCTCATTATTCCTTGCTCCGGTGCACCGTTCCACTGAAGAAGCCATAAAGAAAACAGGGATTCCATACTCCTTCCTGAGAAACAACTGGTATCTGGAGAATGAGCTTGGAAGTATTCAAGGAGTGCTTAAGGGTGCACCCTGGGTGACTGCTGCCGGCTATGGAAAGGTGGGCTGGGCACTGCAGCAGGATTATGCAGAAGCCGCCGCAGCGGTACTGTCTGGAAGTGGGCACGAGAATACAATATACGAGCTTTCCGGAAAGCCCATAACTCAAGAAGAATTGGCAGCTGCACTTGGAAATGCATTGGGCAGGGAAGTACCTGTTCAGCAGGTGGATGACGCCACATATGCCGACATCATGAGAGGGGCAGGAGTACCGGATTTCGTAGTTCCTGTTCTTGTTGACATCCAGAAGGCTATTCGAACTGGCGCTTTAGAGATAGAGAGCAATGATTTCGAAAAACTTCTTGGTCGTCCAGTAACATCAATCAACGATGCTGTTGCTCAAATTGTCAGAGAACTATCCAAAGCATGAAATGAAAATTGAAATAAAAGCTGGCCTTTATTATTAAAATAGAGGTCGGCTTTATTTTTGAATCATTTTATTAAATGTTAGTGTTTTTATATTGTCATATACATCAGAACTGGTATACTATTTATATCCCCCGGTGGGGGTTGCGAAAGGAGAATAATATGACTGCAGAACACAAACATCAACATCAGGATACAAAGAAAGTAATCGATAGAATGTCCAGAGCAATCGGGCATATGGAAGCAATTAAAAGAATGGTTGAAGAAGGCAGAGATTGCAGTGAAATACTAATTCAGATTTCCGCTGTCAGATCTGCAATAAACAATGTGGGTAAAATAGTTTTGCAGGACCATATAAATCATTGTGTGGTAGATGCGGTGGAAACAGGAGATAAAAGTGTTTTAGAAAACTTAAACAGTGCCGTCGACAAGTTTTTGAAATAAATATTACTTTAAATATGAAATAGTATTGAGAATAAAAGAAGGGTATTAATATTATGAAAAATAAAGCAACAGGAATATTTATGGCAATACTGGCTGCGGCACTGTTTGGAATAAGTTCACCGGTTTCAAAGCTATTACTTGCAGAAATACCGTCTACTTTAATGGCTTCACTACTGTATCTCGGAGCAGGGATTGGAATGCTGGCAATTAATATTGCTAGAAGACTTGGTAAAAGAGAGCAGCTTGAAGCCAGAATGACAAAAAGAGAAATGCCATATATCATCGGAATGATTATCCTCGATATAGCTGCACCTGTTTGTTTGATGATTGGTCTGTCTATGACAACCTCTGCAAATGCAGCCCTGCTAAACAACTTTGAGATTGTGGCTACATCTCTTATTGCATTGATCATATTTAAAGAGGCGATTGGAAAGAGAATGTGGATTGCTATTTCACTAATAACATTATCAAGTATAATTTTATCAGTTGAGGATTTTCATAACATTTCGTTTTCAACCGGTTCGGTATTCATTCTGCTTGCCTGTCTATGCTGGGGTTTTGAAAACAACTGTACCCGTATGCTATCTTTGAAAGACCCTTTGCAAATAGTTATAGTCAAGGGATTTGGGTCGGGGGCTGGGGCACTGATAATTGCACTTGCATTAAAGCAATACAGCACCAACATATTATATCTGTTTATGTCATTAGTACTGGGCTTCGTAGCCTATGGCCTTAGTATATACTTTTATATTATTGCACAACGGGAGCTTGGTGCTGCAAGAACAAGTGCTTATTATGCAGTGGCTCCGTTTATTGGGGTGTTATTATCAATTATAATCTTTAGTCAACAATTTACCATATCATTTATTATTGCCTTGGTAATAATGATAACCGGTGCATATTTTGCAGGAGTGGAACATCACAAACATAGCCACATACACGAAGAAACTACGCACGAACACAGGCACAACCACAGTGATAGTCATCATAACCATACACATGATGACAAAGTTGAAAGTGAACACAGTCATATTCATACTCATGAAAAAGTAGAACATATACACAGTCATACACCGGATATGCATCATTCTCATTCACATTAGAGTATGATAGTGGTAAGGATTAACTATGATAATAGTCCTCCTTTGTAATTGAATAACAGACATCATCATAGACTTTTCCATCATATATTTTACATGCAGACCGTAAGGTTCCTTCATATTTAAAACCACATTTTTCAATAACCCGTTTGGAGCGTGAATTAAAAGGGAAGTGATAACAGGATACAATATCGAGTTTTTCGTCTTCAAACAGATGTCTTAGGACTTCCTTGACGGCTTCACTTATCAGTCCTTTTCCCCAATAGTTCTCCGATAGAACATAGCCGATCATCCTGGCGTTAATTCCAATCCTTTTTGCGTCCTGATGAACACCCAGAGAACCGATGACCTTACTGTTTTCCTTAAGAACAACAGCTCTGACTTCATCATCTTCAATGAAGTCTTGTAGTATTTTCTCGGATATCTCTTTATTCTTATGAGGAGGCCAGCCTGCAGCAGGACCTACATTGGGATTTTTAGCATATTCATAAAAGTCATTCAGATCTTCAGGTTTCCACGGTCTTAAGATCAGTCTGTCTGTCTCCAGAATCTTCATATTCACATGACCTCCTTTATTTGAGCTTTTCATTAAACTCATTTTTAATTGAATCCAGTTCTTCCTTGGCATCTTTGACTATACATTTTAAAGCAATCCCCATTATCAGTGAAAATAGCGATATCAGAAAGAAAATTGAATGCAGAATTCCAACTTTTACAAAATTGCCATTACTGAATTCAAATATCTGATCAACGACACCGTCTGCCAAAAATAGCTTTGCCGATATAAGGAATGCAACGATACTGATTCCTATTAAAATATTAGACATTTTTCTTGTTCTATCAAAATAAGACATAGTTACCTCCTTATTAGTAACGAATTTATATTACAAACCAAAATATATAATAAAGTGAATATTGCTTATAGTTATTTTTTATGTGCATGCCATTGGTCTATTTGCTGCTGTAAATTATTTTTCAACTCATCAATGCCTGCGGCCTTTAATTCCTTTAAATATTTCGGGAGGATTTTTTCGGGGTCTACAGTACCTGTCATCAATCCGGGATAGTATTTAGAGGTTACTCTGGAAACAGCAGCCAGCTGAGAGCTCACTGACGGGCTGGAAATATCGGGTGTAAAATCCAGAGTCACTGATTTTATTGCGTCACTGTTGAATTTTTTGTATTCCTCCCATTTGTTTGGAGGATCTCCCTTTAGTGTTTTAAGAATAAACCAGTTACCCTGCGTATATTGAACTCCTGCATAGCCACTGTCCTTATTAACGGCTACCTGACCTTCGGGAGTAAGATCATAATGAAGTCCTTCAATACCGAAGTTTATTAGATTACGGACTTCCGGGTCGGTATTCAGGCAATTTAAAAATTTTATACAGGCTTCAGCATTTTTGGTACGCGAACTTACCACCATAATGCCGCCGCGTGCCGACTCTGTGGTTACAATCGAAGATGAGACCTGCTGGGCAACAACTTCAAAGCCTGTATCTTTTGACCAGGAAGTGGCGGAATATGGACCGGCGCCTCCTTCTCTCCAAAATACGTTCTGGTCTTTTCCCAAACCGGAGCCGGCTTTTACCGAAGCATCCTCATTTATATACCCTGCTTTATAGTATTTTCGCAAAGTATTTAAAGTAGTCCTGGCCAGATCTGTTTCAAATATATTAATGATTTTCAGGGTTTTATCTGTAGATTTAACCATTAATGGAATATCTCTGTTAAGGATATATTCGTAATCTTCAAGAGCGAAAAAATTATGTGAGTACTGATCCAGCTCCATAATAGTAAATCTGGGCTCATTCTGCTGTATGGTTTTAAAAACCGGTTCTAGGGATTCGAGGGTGGTCAGTTTTGAGATATCTATATTGTACCTGTCTACCAGTTCCTTTTTGTAGATCCACCATTCAGGGACAGCTATCTCCTTGTTTGTAGGAACCCCATATATATTATCATTTATCTTTACACCTTCCCATAAAAGAGGGTTTATTGTATCGTACATATCTTTGCCGATGGTTTTTAAATATGAATCAAGTATCAGCCATGTACCTTTTCTGGCATTTCCAGAGTAATCTCCCTGATCACCTTCTGTAGAAAATGCAATATCAAAGTTGGTTCCGGAATTTATTATATTGGACAGACTTCGGCCGTAATCACTCCAGTTTATCTTGTTATAATCAATATGGACGTTTATTTTCTTTTCCAACAACTTGTTCAGAGTCTCATTAACCTTCTCCAGATCGGTATCGGGAGTTCCGATTGTATAGTATTTGAGGGTTACGGGAGAAGAGGATGGGTCTGGAGCCGGTACTTTTGTCACAGTATCAGGTGAAGGTGTACTTGAGCATGCCGGAATTAATAGAGCAAATATTAATAGAATACAAATTCTGAGAGCATTATGACCCTTCAAGTGAATACCTCCTGAAAATAATTTGGAACAAGTATTATTATACATCAAAAAACTCTTAAAGTCAGCATATTGGTATGTCCCTGAAGAGGAAGGCCTCACATGGAGGGTATAGCTTTAAAAAATATTTCTTAAATCAGCCATTTTAAAAAATAAACTCTGTTATAATAGGATTGTCAGCAAAACAGGTTGTTAGAAATTGATTAAGGAGAGTGCGCTAATGAAATCTATTGTAGTTTACAGATCAAAGTCTGGTTTTACAAAGCAGTACGCACAATGGATTGCAGAGGAGCTTAAGGCAGATATATTTGAGGCTCAAAAAGTTTCGGCAGAAATGCTTAAAACTTATGACAAAATTGTCTACGGTGGTGGTTTGTACGCTGTGGGAATAAATGGACTTAAACTTATTACCCGTAATCTAGACCGGCTTGAAGGTAAAAAAATTGCTGTTTTTGCTACCGGTGCAACGCCTCCAAGAAAAGAAGATATTGAAAAGGTAAGAGATATGAATTTTACTCCTCTTCAGCAAAAACAAACAGGTTTCTTTTACTTAAGGGGAGGTTTTGATTACTCTAAGCTAAAGTTAATTGATAAAATATTAATGAATATGCTAAAGCTTAAAATAAAAGGAAAAAAGAAAACCACACAGCTGGAACCTGATGAAATCGGTATGCTTGCTGCCTATGACAAGCCGGTTGACTTTTCAAGAAAGAAAAACATTGAGGAACTGATTGCATATATTAACTCTTAGTACTCACTTTTATCAGTTTCCAGGTATAAATTCATATAGCCTTATAAAGAATTATAAATATGTGTTTTTAAAGTAAATAAAATGGTATTAACAAAATTATATGTATTAAATGAATTTTAATAACGGGGAGGATTACATAATGAAGGTAAGATTTGGGATTATAGGTCTGGGAGGTATAGCTGTAAGATTTGCAAAGGTGCTGAACACTGCTGAAGGCGTGGAATTGTCTGCCGTGGCATCTCGTGAGATGGAAAGGTCAAAGGCTTTTGCAGAAAAGTATGGTTCCAAGCAGGCTTATGACAATTACAGCGAGTTGATAAAGGATAAGGAAGTTGATGTTGTTTATGTTGCATTAACACATAATTTTCATTATGAAATTGTAAAAGAGTGCTTGAATAATGGAAAGGGAGTTATCTGTGAAAAGCCTTTTGTACTTCATAAAAAAGAAGCGGAGGAGCTTTCACAGCTGTCAAAAGAGAAGAATGTACTGTTGATGGAGGCTATGTGGACCAGATTCATTCCTGCCTTCAGGAAGGCAAGAGAATGGGTTGTGAGCGGAAAAATCGGAGCAGTCAGGCTTGTCAGTGCCTCCTTCTGCTTCAATTTTCCATTTGATCCAAAGAGCAGATTATATGATCCGGCAGTAGCTGGGGGAAGTCTGTACGATGCAGGAGTTTATCCAATTGAATTTACAACAGGAATTCTGGGTGAAAATCCGACTCGGGTAAATGGTCTGGCAAAGTTCTGCCCTACAGGTGTTGATGAATTTGTTGCAATGAATATGAGCTTTGAAAGCGGTGCTCTTGCAACACTTAGCTGTGGTGTGTCAGCAAATACAAACAGGGATGCCAGGGTGTATGGAACTGAAGGAAATATAGTTGTTTACGATTTCCTGGGCTCAAGAAAATGTGAACTGTACGATAATGAAAACAAGCTGATGGAAAGCTTTGAAGTGGATTTTGAAGATGGTTTTATTTATCAGATTGAGCATTTCAGAGACTTATATCTCAACAAGAAGATTGAAAGTGAAATCATTCCTCACAAGGACTCTATTGCATGTGCCGATATATTTGACCAACTTATGGGACAGTGGGGGAAATAGTTTTAAGAAACAGCAGTACTTAAAGCTTTAACAAAAGGGGAATTTGAACTAATGATACGATTTAATTGTGACTATAGTGAAGGTGCACACCCTAAGGTGCTTCAGAAACTCATTGAAACCAATATGGAACAGACTGCCGGCTACGGTGTTGACCCGTATTGCCTGAGAGCTGCACAGCTCATAAAAAGCAAATGCGGCCGGGAGGATATTGATGTACATTTCCTGGTTGGAGGTACCCAGGCAAATCTGACGGTAATATCTGCAGCACTGCGGCCGCATCAGGGTGTCATCTCTGCTGATACGGGACATATAAATACACACGAAACCGGTGCCATAGAAGCCAACGGGCATAAGGTACTTGCTCTGCCGGCAGTTAATGGAAAGCTGTCTGCCGAATCTATTCGGACGTATTTTGAAGCACATTACAATGATGAAACCAGGGAGCATATTGTACAGCCAAAGCTGGTATACATCTCAAATCCCACCGAAATAGGAACAATATACACAAAGTCGGAGCTCACAGCCATAAGTCAGGTCTGCAGAAAAAATGACCTGTTTCTTTACCTGGATGGAGCCCGTTTGGGTTACGCTCTGTGTGCAGAGGATAATGATCTGGATCTTCCAACAATAGCAGGGCTGTGCGATGCCTTCTATATAGGAGGTACAAAGCTTGGTGCTCTTTTTGGAGAAGCGGTGATTTTATGTAATACCGGCATTAAGAAGGATTTCAGATATATTATAAAGCAGAAGGGCGGAATGCTTGCCAAGGGAAGACTGCTGGGAGTGCAGTTTGCTGCGCTTTTTGAGGACGATTTGTATTTTGAGATGGCAAGCCATGCAAACAGAATGGCGCTTATGATAAAAAATGCCTTTAAGAGAAATGGGTACAGCTTCCTGGTAGAATCAACCACAAATCAGCAATTTCCTATTGTACCCCATCATATTCTTATGAAACTTAAAGAAAATTTTGAATATTCCTTCTGGGAAAAAGTGAATGCTAATAGCAGTGCAGTCCGTTTCTGTACAAGCTGGGCAACTGATCTTCAAGCTGTGAAGCAGCTGACTGAAGAAATTGATAAACACGGAAGAATTGATTAATGGATTTGCAGTTTGAACACCAATTATAAAAAAGAGCGGTATTAAGGCGGAAAGCGAGCATATGAGCAAGAGCTATGAATTTGAAGCCGAGATAAAAAAAGTACCTGATATTGACGGAGCATATATTGAATTCCCTTATGACGTAAAGGCCGAATTCGGAAAGGGAAGAGTAAAAGTACTGGCAACCTTCGACGGGGAAGCTTATGAAGGCAGTCTTGTAAAAATGAAAACACCCTGCCATATAATAGGTATCAGGAAGGATATCAGAGCAAAAATAGGAAAACAGCCGGGAGATACTATAAAAGTAACAATACAGGAGAGATAATTAAAATTTGATATTTTTTAATTTTGTATTAACACAAATTCTTCTGATATAAGCTGATGGATTTGTGTTTTTACTTTTTGCATAGTTGAAAAAATAGGATAAAATATAAAGGTAATTGATTTGATCCCAATAAATATACAGAAAGAGTTGGATAAATGACAGAAGTTAATTTTAGTGATTATCATTTAAGCAGTGAAATTATGAAAGCTATTGAAATGCTAGGTTATAAAAGTCCTACAAGAGTTCAGCAGGAGGTTATACCCGCTTTGCTTCATCACAGGGATATAATAGTGAAATCCCAGACCGGAAGCGGAAAAACTGCTTCTTTTGCCATTCCCATATGCCATATGACTGCCTGGGAGGAAAATAAACCTCAGGCACTGGTAATTACTCCTACGAGAGAACTGGCAATTCAGGTCAAGGAAGATATTTTTAACATAGGAAGGTTTAAAAGGCTCAAAGTTCCGGCCATTTACGGAAAATCTCCTTTTTATAATCAGGAAAAGGAACTGAAACAAAAAACGCATATTGTGGCAGGAACTCCGGGAAGAATAATTGATCATCTGGACAGAGCTACCCTGGACACCTCAAATATAAGATTTCTTATTATTGACGAAGCTGATGAAATGCTTAATATGGGTTTCATAGAACAAATTGAAGCAATAATAGCAAAATTGCCTGCCGAAAGGATAACTGTTCTGCTTTCAGCCACAATGCCCAAAGGTATACAGGAACTATGTGCAAAATACATGAACAGGCCCATAATGGTTGAGGTAGAAGAGACAAATACAACCGCGGACAGAATATATCAGGAACGGTACTCTGTGGAAGCCAGGGATAAGTTAAAGCTGCTGAAGGATATAACAATTGTTGAAAATCCTGAGAGCTGTATTATTTTTTGCAATACAAAGCAAATGGTAGATGCTTTACAGCACGAACTGGCAAGGAATAATTACTCCTGTGAAAAAATCCATGGAGGTATGGAACAGCGTGACAGACTCCGCATAATGAATGACTTTAAACAGGGATATTTCAGATATCTGGTAGCAACTGACGTAGCAGCAAGGGGAATCGATATAGATAATATTTCTCTTGTGATAAACTATGACATTCCTCAGGACAGTGAAAGCTATGTCCATAGAATAGGGAGGACCGGACGGGTAAATAACACCGGGAAAGCGATCTCGTTTGCAACGAAAAATGATGATAAGTATCTCGGTGCAATTCAACAATATATAGGTAAGGAAATTCCCTTAAAGGACAAGCCCGGCATAGATGCAGTAAAAGACCTGAGAGAGCAGTTTATGGAAAAAATGACTTCGTCACCAGTATTAAAACAAGCAAAAGGTACCCGTCTCAATAAAGAGATTTTAAAGCTGCATATAAATGCCGGTAAAAAGACAAAAATGCGTCCGGTGGATATTGTTGGCACTCTTTGCAACATCAAGGGAATAACTGCTGAAGATATCGGCATAATCAATATTGCTGACGTTTCAACCTTTGTAGAGATTCTTAATAACAAGGGCGAGCTGGTATACAGGGAGCTTCAGAAAACGCCTATAAAAGGACGGCTCAGGAAGGTAAGCAAAGCTGATACCGGAAGGTGAATATGTAAACAGGTATTTATTACGTAAAAGGTTTAAATTAATGATGAATTTGGGTGAAAATATGATTGAAATTGGCAAGGTGCAAACACTGAAAATTATAAGAAAAACTCAACATGGAGTTTATCTGAACTCTCTAACAGATACTGTAGCTGAAGATATATTATTGCCCCGGAATCAGGTATCCGGCAGTAACAATATAGGGGATTCAATAGAGGTTTTTGTATATAGAGATTCTGAAGACAGGATTATTGCAACTATTAACAAACCTTTTGTGGTTTTGGGTGAACTGGCAGTTCTTAAAGTTAAAGAAAATACTGAAATAGGTGCTTTTCTGGACTGGGGTCTTGAAAAAGATCTTTTTCTGCCCTTTAAGGAACAGGTAGGAAGAGTTGTTGAAAACCGGAGCTATCTGGTGGGATTATATGTAGATAAAAGCAGCAGGCTATGCGCTACCATGAGAATTTACGATATGCTCCGCACAGATCCGCCGTATAAAATAAAGGATTGGGTTTCAGGTACAATATATAGCATCAATAGCGAGTACGGAGCATTTATTGCGGTAGACAACAAATACCACGGCTTGATTCCCAGCAGGGAGTTGCACAGGGAAGTAACTGAAGGTGACCTTGTAAATGCAAGAGTAGTAAGGATAAGACGGGATGGAAAGCTGGAATTAAGTCTGCGGCAGGAGGCGTTCAACGAAATGGAGGGGGATGCCCAAAAAATCATTGAAAGGTTGAAACTCTGCAACGGTAAAATAGACATAAATGACAGCAGCTCTCCTGAGAAAATCAAGTCAGAACTCAGTATGAGCAAGGCCGCCTTCAAAAGAGCGGTTGGCAGATTGCTTAAAGAGGGTGCGGTTAAAATCACAGTCGAGGGTATGGAATTAATGTGGTAGGCAAATTGGGAAAATTAAGCAGAGAAACACAACTATGACAGCCTTCGACAGATTATTTAAAAATAAAAGCGTATTATAGATAAAAATGTATATCAATTTGTTAGTTGAGCAAGGGTGGATATATGCAGATTTTCAGCTATATAGAGATTAATTTGATAGCTCTTACTATTCTTATAATAATATTTTTCAATATAAGAAGTAAAAAGGAACGTTTTCTGTATGACCAAAAGCTTTTTATGCTATTACTGTTTTTTAATGCAATGATTTTAATATTTGATACGGTTATGTGGGTACTGAACTTTAAAGATGGAGGGACTGCAAGGGTTTTAAATAATGTTGCTACTACTGCCTACTATATGCTGAATCCGGTTCCCTGTATGCTTTGGTCTGTATATGCCGATTTTCAAATACATAAGGATGAGCAGCGGACCAAAAGACTGGCTGCTTTTCTTAGTATTCCTGTATTAATTAACGCTTTGCTGGCTGTTCTGAGTCCCTTTTACAAACTACTGTTTTACATTAACAGATACAATGTTTACCATAGAGGTAAACTGTTCCTGATTATGGGTATCATATGCTACTTTTATTTTGTGTATACTTTTATCCAAATAATCAGAAACAAAAGCAAGATTGACAGAAAGCAGTATCTAGCACTGATTTTTTTTGCTTTTCCACCCTTTATAAGTGCAATTATCCAAATTTTATATTACGGAATATCGGTGATTTGGATATGTATGGCATTTTCTCTGCTGATTGTATTTATAAATATTCAGAATAATCAGCTGTATACCGATTATCTGACAGGTTTATATAACCGAAGACAGCTGGATAATTATCTGACACAAAAATTAAATGGTATAACTTCAAAATATCTGGCTGGCGTAATGATAGACCTGGATTCCTTCAAACAGATCAATGATGTTTATGGGCATACGGCAGGCGATACGGCTCTCGTTTGCGTTGCAGATATTTTAAAGTCAAGCTTCAGAAGAAACGATTTTATCGCCAGATATGGCGGGGACGAATTTGCTGTAATTATGGAAATTAGGGAAAAGGATGAATTAATCAGTATTATCGATAACCTGAGAAAGAGCACAGAACAATATAATATTGAAAGCATTTTACCTTATCAAATAAGTCTTAGCATCGGTTATGATATTTTTGATACAAAATCAGGCTTAACAATTCAAAAGTTTTATAAACACATTGATAAATTAATGTATGAAGACAAGCGGGGAAGAGATCTCAATAATTGACGGACATTCCTTGTTTTATATTTTGACAATATATGCAATTACATGTTTATGCTATATTATTATGGGTAACTAATATAAAAGAATTTTAAAAAGACATTAAACCGGGAGGCCCCAAAGTGACTAAAAAAATTAAATATAAGATATTGGCAACATTCTTAATAACATCTACTCTTTTCATAATATTTTCAGGTACATACAGTATATTTAATTTAATACAACTAAACAAATCTGAAACCTCAACAATTGAACAGATCTTATTAAGTGATTATGACAGTATGATCAAAAATGAAGTTGAAACAGCAGTAAATGTGGCTGATGCGTATTATAACATATACAAAGAAGGCACTATGTCGGAACAGGAAGCCAAAGATACGGCTATAAAGGTAATAAAAAAATTAAAATACAGCAATGATGGCTATTTTTGGATAGACGACACCTCGGGAGTTTTGGTTGCACATCCTGTAAAACCGGAAGATGAGGGAAAAAACAGACTTGATATTACTGATCCCAACGGAGTTAAACTTATCCGCGAGGTGATTGATGCTGCTGTTAACGGCAAGGAAGCAGGCTATACAAATTTTATGTGGGAAAAGCCCGAAGATGTCGGAACGGGTAAATTGACACAGAAAAGAGCGTATTCACTGCTGTTCAAACCCTGGAACTGGGTAATCAGCACCGGTAATTATGTTGATAATTTCGATAAAATTGTTGACGCAAAAAGTGCTGATTTAAACAGTAATTTGATGAAAAATATTTATGCCATACTTGTTTTTCTGGGGATGTCGATTATTGCCATGGCAGTAGTCGGTTTAGCCCTCAGCAGGAAGTTATCCGAGCCCATAATTAAGATTGTTAAAGCCTTTGAAAAGGATGAGAACGGACAGATACGCATTCAGGAAATCAAATTGAAGTCCAGGGATGAAATCGGAATATTGGCAGGTACTTTAAATGAAATGTCAATGCAGGTTAAAGGTTTTATAAACGGTGTAGTAAGTGAGTCCGGAAATATCGATGCTTCAGCGAACATTGTCAGGGAAGAAATGACATCTATGCATACATTGATTGAAGATGTTTCTGCAACAACGGAGGAAATCTCAGCCGGTATGGAGGAAACTGCAGCTTCGACACAGGAAATGTATGCAACAGCGGTTGAAATAGGAACTGCGGTTGATTTAATGGCTGACAAGGCAAATGAGAGCGACAGCTTTGTTAAAGTAATCAGTAAAAGGGCAGGTGAACTGAAATTAAATATAGGTAATGCTATAGAAAACGGTACCGAAATTTTAAATAATTCAAGAAACAATTTGCAGAAGACACAGGAGGAAGCAAAATCAGTTGAAAAAATTAATGAACTGGCGGATGCCATACTTCAGATTACCAGTCAAACCAACCTTTTGGCACTTAATGCTTCAATAGAAGCTGCAAGGGCAGGAGAAGCCGGAAAAGGGTTTGCAGTGGTAGCTGATGAAATCAGGGTTCTTGCTGAAGATTCCAAAACTACGGCCAATAAAATTCAGGATATTATCAAGCTGGTAACTAATTCTGTCAACAATTTATCTGCCAATTCAAGTGAATTGCTTAATTTTATTGGAAGCACAGTAAAGGAAGATTACGATTTGATGTTGAATGCATCGGATGAATATGACAAGGATGCCAGGAATATAGGTGTGTTGGTTTCAGACTTTAAACAAACCTCGGACGATCTTAAGGTGTCGGTATCCAACATGATAAAGGCAATAGATGAAATAACATCTGCCAATAATGAGGAAGCAGAGGGCACAAGTAACATTGCCCAAAGATCGGTTGAAGTAAAAGAAAAAGCAAATGAACTGCTGATTCAGGCAAATAAATCAAAAAAATACTCTGAGAATCTTATGAATTATGTATCTAAATTCAAGGTGGAACAGTAATTAAATAATAAATGCCTCCGGGAAATACGAGAGGCATTTATTATTGTAAAGTGTGAGGCACAGCGTACCTATTATGGTATGCCGGTCAAACAAAAGTGGCTTTGCCACCTTTGTTCTGATAGAATATAGTTATCCAAACAGAAACGATGATGAAGGGAGGAAGTATGTCGTATACCATAGTTGACTTATTTGACAAGTTCATTACTATAGAACAGGCAGGTTATAAAATGTTTATGGACATCACAACCATGAAGGGTGTTCACGAAAAGGTTAAAACCATGGCAAAGATATTTGCCATTGAAGAGAAGAAGCACATAGAAGTATACCAGAACCTTAAAATAAAAATGGAAAAAGAACCTGAAATCGAGGTTGATTTTTTCATTTATGATAAGGCATCTACCTTAATATTTCAATACTCAAAGATTAATAGAACTGTTGAAACCGAAAGTCCGAAAAAATTATTGGAAGCCTGTCTTGGTTTTGAAAAGGACAATCTGGCATTGCTTTTAAACATAAGGGGAATTTTTATCAAGTCCAAAGCTGATACCAATTCGCCAAACTACAAAGCTATTTCGGAGATTATAACCGAAGAGCAAAAACATATTAAAAGTATTGAAGCCTTTATTTAGTTATTATTTATGTTTATTGAAAATATAATAGTTTATAAAACTTTACATATTGCTGAAAAATTCAAGAAATAGTTAAGGAGGGTAATGCTTTCCGGCTATTTGTGGAGGAAAATTATGAAAAAGCTTATTGTTATATTGTTTCTGTTGCTGTTTTTACTGGTTGTAACCAATCCCAATCAGTCTGATTATAATTCATGGGTAAGTGAAAACCTTGCAGAAAAATTGAATTACAACTCGGAGGGTGCGTTGGGAAAAGCCCTTTCACCGCTTTCAGATGTTGTTGTAAATTCAGTTACCGACAGGCATAATTATTTTATATTCTCAATATATGAAACAAATCTGGGAAGCACTGAGTTCACTAAAACCTTAGGTATCTGTAAATTTTTTATTTCTTTGAATTCAAAGTAAGTATATATATCTGTAAATATATGCTTGAGCTCATATAAAAATAGCTACCCTGAAGATTACAATACAATTGTTAAATAAGACAACCTTAAATTTGTAAACTTATCCGTATGTAAACATATAATGATTACATACGGTATTATGGAATGGGGTAAGTATTGTATGAGTACAGGATTATTTGATGAAATCAGGGTTTTTTACGGCAGTGACCAGTTAACAACTATTTTTAATGATCTGGTAAACAATAATGTTGAAGAGGCTGTAAGGTCTATTAATCACAAAAATTTACAATTTCCTTCTTTGTTTATACTTCAGCACCAGATAAACAAGTCAGGACTTGCTGACCGTTTAAGTCCTCGTAACAAATATGCCTTGGACTTGATAAATCAATTGTCGGCAGATGTACGTTTGGATTCTGACAGATTATTATCTGAATATACGCAGGCGAACTATTCCACAATCAGGTGGATTGTGGAAACAGGTTACGCAGATGATGGTTTAAGCGAAGAATACGATGAGGTGCTTGATACTGCTGCCATAATACTCAGCAGGGTTTATAATGACAACAGCTGCTTAAAAATCATGGATGAATTGATTTTTAACAGGCACAGAAAAGGTGCATATATTTACGATCTTGTATGGGCCTTTTTTGAAACAATAACTCCTCAAAGCATTAATATGGTGGCGAATCGTTTACGTTCTGCAAATCCAAAAGATATCGAGCTGGCACAAAAATTTCTGAATTTTATACCCTGTATGAATAGAGAAGATGATCCTCTGAAACAATATCAATGTTGTGTAAGATGGATTAACCAAAATGAAAATTTTCTATATTATACGGGTGCAACCAACCAACAGACTACCAATCCCTCCAGGTACGCTGTTTCACTGGAAGCCAAGTATTTACAGAAGCCTGCCGGTATTATTCTTTCAGATCAAACCAGATCACTAAGAAAAGAAGAACTTTCATACATGGATATTTTCAAAAGTCTGGATGATGATTCAAGGCTGCTGCTTGCGAACTATTCGGATATGTTGTATCGCACTAACAAATATCGATGGAATAGATGGCTTCAAAGTCCTGTTGAAAAGCAGCTTGTGGTTGCCAGAAAGACAATGGGGGGAGAGCAATGATAAGGATTAAGGGAACTATAATAGACCCCAATACTATTTCTAGTCAGTATCCGTCTAACAGTGTTGAAAGAAAGATAATAAACATTTTGGCATCAAGTGACACGGTATACTCCTATGATTCACAAAACCAGCTTGATTTTGAACTTAAATTGAGAAAGAGCCTGGTTAATGCGTCAAAGGATCTGAATAGAAGTCGTATGGAATTCAGGGTTTTCAGGAAGTCAAAATGTAATCCGGATTACTGGATCAGAACGGGTGAAGGAGGTTTTAGCCTGCGAAACGGAGTAAAACCTTCTGATGCAATAAAAGATATTTATATACACAGTTCAAAATATGGTACCGAATGTTCAACTGCAATGGTAATAGTATATTACAAAGCGCTTGTAGATATTTTACCTGAGCAGCTTTTTAACAGATTATTTCCAAATATATATTTGATGAACTGGCAGCAACTGGATTACAATCTCGGCATAGTGGATTATATGAGAGTAGCAGATTACCTGCCCGGTGACTGCAGATATTTTAAGAATCCCGATGTGGATCCAATGAATCCCGAATGGCAGGGAGAAAATGTTTTTCTGCTGGATAACGGGCTTTATTACGGCCATGGCATAGGAATAACAACCGGTGACAGAATTATTGAAGTGTTAAATAAAAAGAGAAGAAAAGGGTCCCAGGTTTCGGCTTTTTTGTTACCATCAGTAAAACGACCGAATTTTAAATTTTTAGCGAACAAGTATTATAGTTTTTCACCACGTTTTGAAGATAATCTTTATTCTTATAGCGACATTAATGAAAACCAAACTATGTAAGCTGGTGGCCCTCGAATACTCTTCTGTTTTATCAGATAAAATGATAATATAGAAGAGTATTTCTATTACGGATGGTTTCGGCAGATTTATTCTGCGATGCAGAAAAGTCCGTATTAAGGCAAGGGGGTAAAATGAAAAGTAAAACTAATTGTGAATGCTGCATAAACTATATCTATGATGAAGAATACAGTTGCTATGAATGCCAGGTAAATCTGGATGAAGACGAAATGAGCAGTTTTCTGAGAAATACCTTTGATAATTGTCCGTATTTTCAGTTTAATGATGAGTATAAAACTGTAAGAAGACAGATTTAGCATAGGAATAGAAATCATCAATTTTATATGCAGCATCAATCTTATAGGTAGCATAAATCTTTTAGAAAGTTCAACGGGAATTATATATCAGTCTATAGGAACCGGTATTCAAAAGCCTGACGAATTCATTTTCATTTCTCAGAGGATATTGAGTTTCTATTCCGCCCCTGGCAAGATCTTCGGGCTGATGAAAATCCGAACCGGATAATTGCTTCAGATTATTCCTTTTTGCTAGCTGTAAAGCCAGGTGGTTTTGAGAATCATGTCTTGGATTTCCGTTATAAACTTCCACTCCATCAAGCAGCTTGGGATCTACAGGAGAGATATACTTTCTGAAGGGGTGAGCTTGGATTATTTTTATGTCCGAACCCTTTGTAAAGTCCTTAAAACTTTTTAACCCCAAACTGCATAGTCCTGTATTGTCATATAGAAAACTTTCCTCAAAGCCGTATATCAGATAATCATTAAAGTTTTCGTCAAAAAGTATTTCCATTCCCAGGAATACTTTTAAACCGGTTCTTTGGCCGATCTCAAGCGCCTTTCTGTAACCTGCCAGATACTGATCTACTTTTGAAGACCAGGTCCCGGCGCTAAGGGAGTCAAAATATGAGTTGCAAAAGTGATCCGTGATAAAAATTCCATCGTAGCCTGCATTTTTGTATAGCTTGACAACATCTTCAGCTGATACTTTGCCGCATCTGCTGGTTTGACTGGTGTGTACGTGTGTATCGTATTTGAACATTGTTTACCTCCATATATGCTTAGTACTTTTAAAAACATTCAGTTAAGTTCAAGCCCTGTTTTGAATATTATAATGAAACTTTTCATTTACATCAATAATATAACAAAAACTGCAGGATAAAAACAAAAAACTACCGGATAAAAATTCCAGTAGTTTTTATTCGTATATTTGAATTCTATTTGCGAAGTATTCCAAAAGGCTTACCAACAGGTAAAAACACTTTGCCAAGATGACCGTTAAAAACGGAAGCGGCTGATCCATAAAAGGACAGCAAAGCAATCGCAAACTCAGACCAGGCGGCAAGTTTGTGGGTAAATTCCTCCATTATGCCAAAGGAACTCAAGGACAGACCTATAAACAGAAAATCAATCAAAAGAAATATGAAGAAAAGTACTTTGTTGGTTTCGGTTGCTAATATTGTCATAAAAAATGTGAAAATCAAATATCCTACAAAAGCAAAACCAAGTTGCCTGCTGTCTGCGGCAGCTGTGAGTTTTTCTCCGAAAAAGCCAAGTTTTACAAGCCAGGAAAAAGCAACTCCAAACCAGAATAATGCATATCCTCCGAAAGCAGTGGTTCCAAATACATTATTGCGTTTAGCATCACCTATACAGGCGAACAACTGTGCAAAACCTCCTAAAAACAAAGCCCATGGTATAACCATTGAAAGACCTTCGGTCCAGCCCAGTTTTTGTGATGAGGCAACAAGAGTTACCATAGCCAGGCCAAAAAGACCGAGTGCAGAAGGATCTGCAAAAATAGTTTTAATTTCCTGCGGTTTCTGATCCATTAATAAAATTCCTCCAAATAATATAAAATAATTACTTAATGTGAGTGATGACTCAAGTTCCAACATATGTACAATAAAAAAGTAATCAGCACTTTGTACTGATTACTTTTTTTGGTGCGATCGATGGGACTTGAACCCATACGGTCTCCCACACGCCCCTCAAACGTGCGCGTCTGCCAGTTCCGCCACGATCGCATATATCGTGTTTTGATGCGTTCCCGCATCAGCAAGTATGATTATACTAGGATATCCTGAGTGTGTCAATATAATATTTATAAAAAATATGAATTTGGTTAAAAATATTCCTGAACATATATATACTTGACTTCTATCGGTACAAATCTCTCAAGAAGTGACCGGTAATGGTTGGAACTAGCTGTGCTAAGACAAATTAACAATTTGTAAACAAATTCAGGATTTTAATAAAATGTGTTGAAGTAAACCAATAGTATTGGTAAAATACATATTATCATATTAAATTGCGGCAAATACTGCAATTACAAAACACAGTTCACTGTTAAGGTGAAAGAGAAAAGGAGAGAGTTTAGCGTGGGGTTTTTCAGTATAAATTACAATAAACCAGGCCCGGGAGTAGATAAAGACGCTCCACCAAAGCCACGATTTTTTATTTTTTTTGAGGTTCTAAAGCGCAAATTCTGGCATCTGCTCAGAGTTAACATGATGTTTGCTTTGTTTAATATCCCTGCTCTATTGATTGCTTTTATAATAGCTTCGGTATATTTGCAAAAGATACAGTTTGACGACGGGATAGGGGATTTCTACCTTCGGTTCTTTTTAGCAGCGCTGATGACTCTTTTGCCAGTTGTTACATTGGGACCAGTTCAGGCAGGCTTTACCTATATTCTCAGAAACTATTCAAGAGAAGAACATTCTTTTATCTGGTGGGACTTTAAAGAAACCTTTGCAAAGAACTTTAAGCAAGGTATGGCCATAACTGCAATTGATATTGTTGTCATGTATATTCTTGGTATAGCAATTAATTTCTACACTAGCCAAAGCGGTCTTATATCAACGGCAGCTACTTCGTTTGTGGTTTTGTCACTGGTGATTTTTTCAATAATGCATTTTTATATTTACCCAATGTTGGTTACAGTTAAATTGAGTGTAAAGGATATCTATAAAAATGCTTTTATATTTTCCATACTCAAGCTGTTTCCCAATCTGCTGTTTTTTGTATTAAATGTAGCAATAGCCTACGCAGCATTTTACAATATTTTGATAGGTATCATTCTTTACTTATTCCTTCTTCCTAGCTTTATTGGCCTGATGAACAATTTCTATGTAAATCCGATTATAAAGAAGTATGTTGTTACAGAACCTGAAACCGGAGAGCAGGATGAGCTTGAGGAAGCTGAAGATGATAATGACGGTGAAAGCTTCTATAAAAAGGATTACAAGGAAGACGACCAGGAGTGAGTAAAAAGTGACAGCTTTAAAAACTGAGTTGTAAAATTATTTTATATTACTCTACAATAATAAAAGTAAAATATACAAAAATAAAAGCACTGTCTTTCCATGGGGAGACAGTGCTTTTAACTTTATATAACTTTTAAAGCCTAAACTCTTCTCTTATAGCTGAAATAGTCTTTCCGGTGTCCCCATCATAAATAAGGAAGGAAATATCTACTTCTGAAGTAGTAACAAGTTTCAGCTCAATTTCATTAGCTGCCAGAAGTCTGAACAAACGGGCCGCCACTCCGGGAATCTCCCTCATGGCTTCACCGAATACGCTTATTTTCGTGCTGTCTGAATCAATACCTATTCTGAGGTTTGGAACAGAACCCTTATATGTATTTAAAAGTACGATTACCTTTGCGATGCTGTTTGTCGGCATACTGAATGAAATATTGATCTTACCCTTATAAGGAGGGGATTGGCTGATCATATCAATATTAATATGATCAGCAGCAATTTTTGTAAAGATATCTGATATCATTGTCATATCATTTGGAAGATTATCAACTGTCACCAGTGCTACATTGTACAGGGTACTCATACTTGTAACCGAATTATTGGACATAAGAATTCCCTCCTAAGAAATAATAATTAATTAATTTCAGCAATGAGGTCTGTCATTGAATATAGTCCAGGCTTCTTTGCTGCCAGAAACATTGAGGCTTTTAATGCTCCTACGCCGAATATTTCTTTTGACATTGCAGTATGGTTTATTTCAATGATTTCATCATTGCCTGCAAATATTACAGAGTGATCACCGACTATTGTACCGCCGCGTACAGCATGAATACCGATTTCCTGTTTACTGCGTTTTTTTCTTCTGGAGTGTCTGTCATACATATATTCACACTTTTCTTCCAGAGTTTCGTTAATAGCATCGGCTATTGCCAGAGCAGTACCGCTGGGTGCATCAATTTTCTGATTGTGGTGCTTTTCAACTATTTCAATATCAAACTGTCCTTCAAGAACCTTGGCAGCTTTTTTAACAAGATCAATAAGTAAGTTGACACCCAGTGACATATTAGCTGAGAAAAATACTGGAATATTTTTGGAAACTTCTTTTTTCAAGGTATTTGTCTGCTCTGCAGACAGTCCTGTAGTAGCCACAACAATGGGTAGCTTTTTTGCCTGGGCGAATTCTACCAACCCGCTGAAAGCTTTTGGATGGGAGAAATCAATTATAACATCTACCTTTACATTGCACTCCTTCAGGGTGCTGAAAACAGGGTAGGGGTTATTTATGTTGTTGTTCAGATCAATACCTGCAGCTATCTTAAGTCCATTAAAATTTTCAGCCAGTCTTGTTATTACCTGACCCATTTTTCCGTTACATCCACTTAGCAAAACATTAATCATTTGCACTACACATCCTAATCTATAAAATAAGTATATTAATCTTACTGCAATATAAATAACTATATCTAAGAAATTAAACCGTATTTTTTCAGTTCATTCTTTAGAATATCTAAATTTTTGTCAGATATATCAACTAAAGGTAATCTGCAGCTTCCAACATTCATACCCAGCAGATTCATGGCAGCCTTTATGGGGATTGGACTTACTTCTATAAACAGCGCTTTAATAAGATCCAAGGTCTTTAACTGAAGTGCTCTGCTGCCTTCAACATCTCCGGCCAGATACTTTGCAACAATATCATGAGTATCTTTTGGAATAATATTTGCCATTACCGAAATAACTCCCTTTGCACCCATTGAAAGAAAGGGAACAATAGCTCCGTCTTCACCAGAGTAAACTGTGAAAGCTTCTCCACAAAGGTTTACCACATCGCCTACCTGAGAAAGATTGCACTCTTTTATAGCTACTATATTTTCAATTTCTGACAATGCCTTTACAGTTTCAGGAGCTATGTTCAGATTGGTTCTCGAAGGAACATTGTAGAGAACAGCAGGAATCTTAATGCTCTCGGCAATAAGTCTGAAATGCTCATATAAACCCTTCTGTGTGGTTTTATTGTAGTAGGGGGTAACAGTAAGTATTGCGTCTGCACCAGCCTCTTCGGCATACTTGCTCAATTCAATGGCGTGTACGGTGTGATTGCTGCCGGTACCCGCTATAACAGGAACCCTGCCGTTTACTTTATCAACAGTATATTTTATAGCTGACTTATGTTCATCATCATACATTGTTGATGCTTCGCCGGTTGTACCTGCAACGATAATTGCATCTGTTCCTTCCTTGATTTGATACTCAATTAATTCAGCAAGTTTATTGTAGTCAGTACCTTCGTTTGTAAATGGGGTAACAATTGCAACACCTGATCCTGTAAAAATGGGTTTTCTCATAATCTGACCTCCATCTGCGCGCCCTGCACGCGATTATAGTGTAAAAAACTGTATTGTTATAACGCGAAAATGTTATTTGGAACTTGAATGTTTCTCCGCGTTTAGCGCTTACTTCCACATATAATTAAAAAACGTTGGCAAGAACCAACGTCTGTTTAAAACATTATAATTGAAAAAATTATAATAAACAGATAGCGCTCCACCACATCATTATGATGACAGTCTCAAAACTCTTAACCTTGAAACCAGGAATTACATGTAAACTTGGGATGTAATAACCTTCGGCGTTTTTTCCTTTCCATGCAAATCATAAGACCCCAAAATCTTCATTGCATTTACTGATAAAAAACGCACCTCTATCTAAATCTATTCATTTTTATAATAATATCATTGGTAAATATGCTGTGTCAAATATTTTATAGTCTTGAGAGCATAAAGTACAAATTTTGAAAACTTATAAATATTATATGCCGGATATTTCAATTCTGTTACAATTTGATAGCCAGGCAGGATGTATAATATATTATGTCGAAAAGATGTTTAAGATAAATGAAGAGAAGATAAGGAGTCAGTTACTAATGAAGAAAATTTGCTTATTATTAAGCATAGTGTTACTTTTTACGATGTTTTCCGGTATAAATTACAATGATGTTTATGCAGCTTCAAATCCAATAGTAAAGATAGGTTTGTATTACGGCTCAACAGCACAGAGTCAGATTGCCATAAGTGCCGACAATGGTGTTTCCTATAATGCATATGATGCAGAAACAAGCACATATTCTACGGTATATAACTCCGGACCCGGTCAGGTTGTTAATATAAGAAAAGATAGTTACTTTACAGGCAGTGAGGTCAAACTTACACCGGTTGCATCAACGGCTGGTCCGACCATAGGACCGTATCACATAAAGCTTCAAAGCACCTACAATACATATGATAATACAATAAAAGTCATAAGTACTTACAAAACAAAAGGAATAACTGCGTATCCTGTTTATACCGATGCAGGCTGGGAGATATGGACTGGTTTCTACATTGATCAGGCAACTGCTCAAGCTGCAATAACTGAAGTTAAAGGGAATTTGGGACAAGTGGCGTGTTCCGTAGTTGACAAGGTTGATACGAGAATATGCGCAGTCGACAGCAATACAGGTGAAATAATATTCATGTATGCTGCTGCTCAGAAGCTTATGAGGGGTAAGCCTGCAGCAGATGAAGATGCCATAATAATCGGAACAGGAAAACTCAATACTTTCAGAGGTCAGGTAGAGTTTTTCAGAAAAACGGGAAGCGACATGACAATAATAAATGTATTGCCTATGGAGGAATACCTTTATGGAGTTGTTCCAAATGAAATAGAAGCTTTCTCAAATCCTGAGGCTCTTAAGGCACAGGCAATTGCTGCCAGGACATACTCGTATGTTTATCTTAACAAACATGCAGCCTATGGTTTTAATTTATGCTCGACAACAGATTGTCATGTTTACAAGGGTAAAAGTTCCGAGAGCCCCATAACAAACAAGGCTGTAGATGATACAAAAGATATGGTGGTTACATACAATGGCAAACTGGCTGAAACACTTTACTTTTCTTCCAGCGGAGGTATGACTGAAGACTCCGTCAATGTATGGGGCAGTGATATAGCATATCTTAAAAGTGTTGAAGATAAGTATGAATCGGGAAAATCCTATAAATACAACTGGACATTGACCTTTACAGCAGATGATCTGAGCCAGAAACTAAAAAACTATAATCTTGGAACTGTGACAGGAATGGAGATAACCAAGAAATCAGAGGCAGGACGCCCCATAGAAATAGTTGTCAAGGGAACACTTAAACCGGAAGGTGTTAAAATAACAAGAGATAAATGCAGAACCTTTTTAAGTTTATACAGCCAATGGTTCACAATTTCGACAAATGCTGATGTAAATATTGAGGTAAACGGTGAGGAACAGAAAGCACCGCTCAGCCAGGTAAAGGTTGTAACAAAAGACGGTGAAACAAAAATTTCAGATCCGGGTGAAAAGGTTACTATTGTTGGAGCGGACGGAAAAAATACGACAGTATCCGCAGTTCCCACGGAGTATTACTTTGCAGGGAAAGGTTGGGGTCATGCAGTCGGAATGAGCCAGGAAGGAGCCAAAGGCATGGCAGATGCCGGGTTTACATATGATCAGATATTGGCTCACTATTATCAGGGAACTGCTATTGAACTGAAAAGATAAATTATGTTTATTATGAAATTTTGCACTGAATAAGATTTATACCAAACTAAATAAATAAAAAATACAGAACCTGTTTTATAGTGAAAACAAGTTCTGTATTTTTTTGAAATTATTGAATTAAATTACATAATATGGTAATATATTAACAACAGGTATTAGTATCAGGTGACAATAAAATTTAAGGAGGTTTAAATGCAGTACAAATCAAGTTCAATAATTACAGCGGCAGGTGCATATCTGCCAGATAGGATACTCAGTAATCATGATCTTGAAAAACTGGTAGAAACATCTGATGAGTGGATAGTACGACGTACTGGAGTAAAAGAAAGAAGAATTTCAAAAGAAGATGAGTTTTCAAGCGACATGGCAATAAAGGCTGTTGAAAATTTGTTGTCTGTCAATAGTTCAAGTATTGATGATGTAGATATGATAATTGTCACAACATTTACTGCCGATCATATAACTCCTGCTGTTTCTGCCGTGGTACAAGGACATTTCGGTATTCCAAATGCCGGAACAATGGATATAAACTCTGCTTGTGCAGGATTTGTATATGGACTTTGTGTAGCAGATTCTTTAATAACATCAGGAAGCTTTGATAAAATACTTCTAATATCATCAGAGACCATGTCTAAAATAATTGACTATACTGATAGAAATACTTGTATAATATTCGGAGATGCAGCAACCGCTGTAATCCTTGAAAAAACAGATAAAAAAGGGTGTATTCTGGCATCAAACTTCAACACTGACGGAAAACTGGCAGAGAATATAACCTGCAGCAGCTTATCATACAAGGTAAATGACCGGTTGATAAAAAAGAACAGACTGTTTGAGCAGGAGGGTAAATTCCTATATGAATACATTGTAAGGAATATACCTGATGGTATTGAACGCTTATTAAAAAAAGCTGACCTGACACTGGAGCAAATTGACTGGTTTGTCCCGCACAGTGCCAATTTGCGGATGATAGAAGCACTATGCAAAAGACTGGACTTTCCTATGGAAAAAACTTTAATCAGTAATGAGTATTATGGAAATACTTCATCAGTATCAATTCCTCTGGCAATATGGATGGCATTACAGGAGTCGAGGATAAGACCGGGGGACAAAATAGTTCTGTATGGATTTGGAAGCGGCCTGACTTATGGAGGTATAGTACTTGAGTGGTAAATAAAAGACGAAGGACTTAATTGTCCCTCGTCTTTTTAATAATTAATCATTATTTAAAAACATATTTTATTACTTGTGAAAAAACTCATTATAGAGAGAAATAACTGCCTTATTTGATTCTTCTTCCTTTACTGCAAACATCATGGTTATTTCGGAAGAACCCTGATTTATCATTTCAAGGCTGATAGAAGCCTTGGCTAATGCCGAGGTTGCTCTGGCTGCCGTGCCTACGGTGTTCTTCATACCTTCACCGACAATAATTACAATAGCAAGATTATGTTCTATGGATACATCATCGCAATTGAGCTCATTCTTAATACGGTCAAGAATCTTTTGTTCAACTGCTGCAGTTTTAAATTGGCTCTGCTTCAAAATTACAGATATATTGTCAATTCCTGAAGGAGTATGTTCATAGGAAATACCTTCTTCCTCAAGAATTTGCAGGAGCTTTCTTCCGAAGCCGACTTCTCTGTTCATCATAAATTTGCTTACATATATGCAACAAAAGCCTGAATCGCTTGCTATACCAACAACATGATTTGGTGTGAAATCTCTTTTAAGAACAATTTTTGTTCCTGGGACTGTCGGGTTATTTGTATTTTTGATACAGACTGGTACACCTGCCATAAATACAGGAACCAGAGTGTCTTCATGTAACACTGAGAAGCCGGCATAGGACAGTTCCCTCATCTCTCTGTAAGTAAGCTCTGAAATTGCAACCGGGTTATGAACCAGACCTGGGTGAGCTGCATAAACAGCATCTACATCGGTGAAGTTCTCGTACAAGTCTACATTCAAAGCGGCGGCAAGTATTGAACCTGATATGTCTGAACCTCCACGGGGGAAGGTCGCTACCTTGTCTTCCAATGTATAGCCAAAGAAGCCGGGGAAAATAATTATTCCATCATAATCATTAAGCATTTTGAGATTTTCATAGGATTCAGGCAGAACCTGGGCATTTCCGAACTCACTGCTCATTAGGAGACCGGCCTGTTTGGGGCTGATGTAGTGTGCCTTATGACCGATACTGTTCAGGTAAGCAGCTACAAGCTTTGCACTGTTGTCTTCTCCCGCCGCTTTCATGGCATCCATAAACATGCCTTCATGACTGGTATCAAGTTTCAGCCTTTCTTCAAGGTCTTTTCTGATTTCTGTTACTATACTGCCATCAAGCTTCAGGTCATCTGCAATATCTTTAAATCTTTTAACTACAGCTTCAAGCTCATCAGATGCACTACCCGTTTCCAACTGTTTTTTTGCACAGGCTATAAGTAAATCCGTAACTTTTGTATCCTGTTTATCTCTTTTACCAGGTGCAGATACCACTATAACTCTTCTGTCACTATCTGATAGAATAATATCGCAAACCTTTTTTATTTGTTCGGCATTAGCCAATGAGGTTCCTCCAAATTTTGCTACCTTCATGTGTTGCATCCTCCATCCATCAATACTTATAGTTTTATACCTGAAAGGAGCTATCAAAAATAGCAGTGCAGAATATTATAATAAGCAGCCGGCCAAAGGCCGGCTTTCTATAATTTTTAACTCTTCACTTTTCACTAAATTGAGATATCCCCCAGTATTTTCTTACAGGAATAATATCTCATAAATTATACAAAAAAACAGTATATATGGCAATAAGTATTTGTAATATAAACAATTATAATGTATGATATTTATTGTTTATTTGCTACTTGTTTTATCGAAGTCAAATACTGTATAATTTTTGAGATAAATTCAAGTATTGGTTGAGTAGCATTTACTTTGGCAATATTACTTATAATTATTACATATAATAAAAGAATAAATTTGCAAAACACTTGGAGGAATTGTTGGTGAATTTAAAGGAGTTTGATTATTTTTTGCCTGAAGAGCTTATTGCTCAGCATCCACTGGAAAAGAGGGATATGTCAAGGCTGATGGTATTGGATAAGCAGTCAGGGCAAATTGATCATAAGCTGTTTAAAGATGTGGTCGAGTATTTTAATGAAGGAGACTGTCTTGTTTTAAATAATACCAGAGTCATTCCTGCAAGACTCCTTGGAGAAAAGGAAGGAAGCGGCGGGAAAATAGAGTTTGTCCTATTAAAGCGGTTGAGTGATGATGTATGGGAAGTGATACTAAGACCGGGTAAAAAAGCAAAACCAGGGGCCAGATTTATTTTTGGAAATGGAGAGCTCAAAGCTGAAATACTGGAGGTTCTTGAGGAAGGAAACAGACTTGTAAGGTTTATATATGAAGGTGTGTTTGAAGAAATACTGGACAAGGTTGGAATAATGCCTCTGCCGCCATATATAACCGAGAAGCTGGAAGATCCCGAGAGATACCAGACAGTCTATGCAAAATACAATGGATCGGCGGCGGCACCTACTGCCGGCTTGCATTTTACCCAGGAACTGCTGGAAACCTTGAAAAATAAAGGCGTTAAAATAGCATATGTTATGCTCCACGTGGGACTGGGTACCTTCAGACCTGTCAAGGTTGAAGATATCACCCAACATAAAATGCATTCGGAGTATTATTCTGTAGGTCGGGAAACCTGTGATACCATAAACTCTGCCAAGAGAGACGGCAAGAAAGTAGTCGCTGTGGGCACAACCAGCTGCAGGGTGCTGGAAACCGTTGGAAATGGAAACGACGGTGAGCTTATAGCCTGTGACGGCTGGACAGATATATTTATATATCCGGGCTATGAATTTAAAATAGTGGACAGGCTTATAACAAACTTTCATTTGCCGGAATCCACTCTTATCATGCTGGTCAGCTCCCTTGCAGGCAGAGAAAATGTTCTGAATGCATATTCCGTTGCTGTTAAGGAACGTTATAGATTTTTCAGCTTTGGAGATGCAATGTTTATTAAATAGAAAGAAAATATATCATCAAATTAATCATGCCTAAAGGAAGGATTATATAAAATGGCGGCAGTTACTTATGAATTCATAAAAACCTGTAAACAGACCGGAGCAAGACTTGGCAAGGTTCACACACCACATGGCTCCTTTGATACACCCATATTTATGCCTGTTGGTACGATTGCTACCGTAAAAGGAATGTCTCCAGAAGAATTAAAGGAAATAGATGCAAAAATAATACTCAGCAATACTTATCACTGCTATCTCAGACCGGGTCAGGACATAGTAAAGCAGGCCGGAGGCCTTCATGGTTTTATGAACTGGGACAGGCCTATACTTACAGACAGCGGAGGATTTCAGGTGTTCAGCCTCAGCGGATTAAGAAAAATTACAGAAGAAGGTGTTACCTTCAGATCTCACCTTGACGGTTCAAAACATATTTTTACTCCTGAATCTGTAATGGGTATTGAGAATGATCTGGGTGCAGATATAATTATGGCCTTTGATGAATGTGCTCCATATCCTGCTGAATATGATTATGTTAAGAAATCCATGGAAAGAACAACCCGTTGGGCAAAGAGATGTAAAGAAGCCCATACAAACACTGAGAAGCAATCACTTTTTGGGATAGTTCAGGGTGGAATGTTTAAGGACTTGAGAATTGAAAGTGCCGGACAACTAAATGAACTTGAATTTCCCGGCTATGCAATTGGCGGTCTCAGTGTAGGTGAACCTGCCGAGCTTATGTATGAAGTTCTGGATTATACTGCTCCCCTGCTTCCTGCCGACAAGCCCAGATACCTTATGGGAGTGGGTTCACCGGATTATTTGATAGAGGGGGCAATAAGAGGAATAGATATGTTTGACTGTGTGCTTCCAACCAGAATCGGCAGAAATGGAACCGTAATGACAAGTCGGGGAAGGGTAATAATTCGTGATGCCAAGTATGCAAGAGATTTCTCCAAACTTGATCCGGAATGTGACTGTTATGTATGCCGCAATTATTCCAGAGCATATATCAGACATTTGATTAAATGCGGAGAAGTTTTAGGTCTGAGGTTGACAACCTGGCACAACTTATATTTCTTAATTAACTTGATGAAACAGGTGAGACAAGCTATAATTGATGATAGATTGGGTTCCTTCAGAGATGAATTCTATTACAAATACGGCTACTCAAAAAACTAAAAACGGATTAATACAGTAATTCTGTATTAAATAAATAATTTTTACGGAGGTTTATATTTTATGGAACAAATACTAGTTGGATTTGTCCTGCCTATGGCATTAGTTTTCGGGCTTATGTACGTAATGCTTATTCTTCCACAAAAGAAGAAAGAAAAGAAAACTAAAGAATTGCTTAATTCTTTACAGGTTGGATGGGCTGTTACAACAATAGGAGGTATCGCAGGAAAGATCGTTAATATTAAAGACGATGAGGTCACTATTGAATCCGGTGTCGAAAAAACAAAAATCCTTGTCAAGCGTTGGGCTGTCAAAGATGTTGTTAAGCCTGTTGAGGGATAATAAAATTATAGAACAAATTTAGCTACAGCTTGTTCTAAGGAGCCTGCCTCAAAAATAAGATATATAGAAAACATTTATTTATTTTATTTTGGAGGTACAATATGGCCGGACAGACATCAGGATTAAAAAAGCAGCTTGATGAACATGTAAATTTTATCAGGGTTTTGAAGGGATTGATCATATCTTTTCTAATAACTCTGCCATGTTTTCTTGGCTTTGCTTTATTTTTGACTTATACGGATTTTCCTGAAAAGCATACATTTATTGCTGTTCTTATTACTACTGTAATAAGTGTTCTGACAGCATCCGCATACTCTACTAAAAATGTGAGAAGTAAAGGGTGGATGAATGGCTGTGCAGTTGGCGTATTATATGTAGCAATACTTTATCTGGCAAGCAGTATAATTTTCATGAATTTTGCAGTAAATGTTCAGGTTCTTCTGACAGTTGTAATCGGCGCCATTGTGGGCTGCCTGGGAGGAATATTCGGAATTAATCTCCGTTAACCCTGTTGTTTACGGCAACGGGATTAGACGGTACTATAGCTATACAAATTATACCTTTTCAAACCATTTGAAATGTGCTATAATCTGCTAAGAAAATTAATAGGAGGGACTAAGGGATGAAGCATATAAAGACAATTAACAGCGCTACACTTAAAGAAAGCCTTGCTCATGGTGGTTGCGGAGAATGCCAGACTTCATGTCAGTCAGCTTGTAAAACATCATGTACTGTTGCAAACCAAAGCTGCGAAAAGAAGTAATAAACCATAAGAATATATTGGTATAAGATATTGACGGTGAAAGGTGTTTATAAAGAACACTTTTCACTTTTTTATGGGTCTTTAGGAGGACACAGCGTGAATAAAAAGTATTGATAATCAACGCTAATTTGACACCTCAAAATGCAAACGTTTTATCACTGATTTTTAAGCGGGCATGTGTGTTTACACTTCAAGCACGCGGATGGAGAGACAATGATTCACAAGTACAAGATGTATGATACAAACATAGTCATGGATATTAACAGCGGAGCAGTGCATGTTTTTGATGAAGCTGCCTATGATGTTGTTGATATGTATAAGACCAAGTCCAGGGAACAGATAGCTGATGCTTTGATATCAAAGTATAATGCGCAGGATATTTCTGATGCTTATAATGAAATTTCAAATCTTGAGACTCAGGGACTGCTTTTTAGTGAGGATTCCTATTCGGAGGCAATTGCAAAGTGGGAGAGAAAGCCCGTTGTAAAGGCTTTGTGTTTACATATCTGTCACGACTGTAATCTGCGCTGCAAGTATTGTTTTGCTTCTACAGGCAGCTTTGGCGGACACAGAACCATGATGGATGCTGAAACAGGAAAAAGGGCAATAGATTTTCTTATTGAAAAGTCTGCCGGGAGGCGCAATCTGGAAGTGGATTTCTTCGGTGGCGAACCACTTATGAATTTTGACGTGGTTAAGCAGATAGTTGAGTACGCGCGAATCAGGGAAAAGGAAACTGGGAAGAATTTCAGATTTACTATTACCACCAATGCTTTATTATTGAATGATGACAATAAAGACTTTATCAATAAAAACATGCATAATGTGGTTCTGAGTATTGATGGACGGCGTGAAACAAATGACAGAATGAGACCAAGAGTCGACGGCTCGGGTACCTATGGCAGCATATTGCCAAAGATAAAAGATATGGCTGACTCAAGAAATCAGGATAATTATTATGTAAGAGGCACATTTACCAGGGAAAATCTTGATTTTGCAGAGGATGTTCTGCATCTGGCGGATGAGGGCTTTAAACAGGTGTCTGTTGAACCTGTTGTGGCAGCAAAGGATTCCGGCTATGATATCCGTGAACAGGATCTGGACAAGCTTTTTTCAGAATATGAGAGACTTGCTGGTGAATATGTAAAGAGAGGGAAGGAAAATAAAGGTTTTAACTTCTTTCACTTTATGATAGATTTACAACAGGGCCCTTGTGTAATTAAAAGACTTGGAGGCTGTGGTTCCGGCCATGAATATCTTGCAGTGACTCCGGAGGGAGATCTTTATCCCTGCCATCAATTTGTCGGTGACAAAAAATTTAAGATGGGAAATATCCATGAAGGTGTATTTAATTCTGATTCCCAGAAGGATTTCCAGAAATCAAATGTTTATACCAAGAAGGATTGTGCCGAATGCTGGGCAAAATTCTACTGCAGTGGAGGTTGTGCTGCCAATGCATATCAGTTTAACAATGATATAAATGTTCCATATAAAATAGGTTGTGAGCTTGAAAAGAAAAGGGTTGAATGTGCAATCTGGATAAAAACTCAAGAATAGAAGAGGTAAACATTGTGATAAGAGATTTTAACAATATTACACCGCAAATTCACGAAACTGCTTTCATTGCACCAAACAGCACTGTAATAGGTGATGTGATTCTTGGAGAAAATACTACTATTTGGTACAATGCAGTTTTAAGAGGAGATATTGACAGCATAGTTGTTGGAGATAATACAAATATTCAGGAAGGCTGCATTCTGCACTGTAAAAAAGGTGCGGATGTAAAGATTGGTTCTAATGTAACGGTGGGGCATGGAGCTATTTTGCACAGTTGTCACATTGGAAATAATACACTTATTGGAATGGGTGCCATTGTACTGGATGACTCAGTCATAGGTAATAACTGTCTGGTTGCTGCCGGAAGTGTTGTTACTCCAAGAACCAAAATACCCGATGGAAGCTTGATCGCCGGTAGCCCTGCAGTAGTTAAAAGAGTTTTGAACGAGCAGGAGATAGAAGATATTAAACGAAATGCGAATGAATATATCAATCTTCTAAAATACTATAAATAGCCATATTTCACTTTCATTATTTTATTTAATGGGTATATATTCCATAATATAGGAATATATGTTAAAAAACTCTAGTATTTGGTGTTTTTAGTTGTAAATTTCTAGTGAACGATGATATATACTTGTTGACTAGCATTTTTCTTAGTTATATAATGGCGTAAGTGGAATGAATCTTTACCGCATGACAAGTATGCAACAGTGCCTTTTTTTTGCAGAAAACAACTAAAGATTCATATCAAAAATAAGGGGGAATTCTACAAATGAGAGGAAGCAACGCGGTTAAATTTTTCTCTATATTAATTATCACAGGAATTTTTACCTGGATAACAGCTTTTGGCTCTATCGCCGGATTCGATATTCCAGGTGCGAAAGATATCAGACCGGGTATTGATATTCAGGGTGGAGTAGACGCAAAGCTATATGCAATAACTGATAATAAAAAACTGCCTTCTGAAAAGGATTTGGATGCAGCCAGGTACACAATTGAAAAGCGATTGGATGCAAAAAATATTTTTGATAGAGTCGTAACCGTTGATTACCAAAAGGGGTATGTTTTAGTTCAGATTCCTCATAAAAAAGGTGAGGCTTTTGATCCTCAGAAGTCCATTGAAGAAATCGGCAAGACTGCACTTTTAACCTTCCAGGAAGTTGATGAATCCAAGAAGAATGCAGATGGAACATATATTCCTGCTGATACAAGCAAGGAAGATGAAAAGAAGAGAATCATACTTCAGGGTACTGATATTGAAGATGCAACTGCGGAGCCATCTCAGGAAGGTGCCGGATTCCAGGTATCCCTCAAGATGTCAGAGGCAGGGACAAAAAAGTTTGCTGAAGCTACTGCAAGACTAGTTGGAAAGCCAATAGCAATATTTATGGATAATAAGCAAATCAGCGCTCCTGTAGTTGATGAGCCTATTCCTAACGGTACAGCCAGAATACGTCTTAATGGTGACGCTAACTCACAGAAAGATGAAGCTAAAGAGCTGGCAGGACTTATTAAATCCGGTGCACTTCCATTCAAACTGGAAGCAAAGCAGGTTAATAATATCAGTCCGACGCTTGGATCAAATGCGCTTGCAGTAAGTATAGATGCATTTGTTGTAGCTTTTATCCTGATTTGTATATTTATGATCGCTTATTATAGATTGCCGGGTTTCATTGCCTGTATAGCACTTTTCCTGCATACAGTCATGGAATTATTAGCTCTTTCATGGTTGAACATCACAGTAACCTTGCCCGGTATCGCAGGTTTGATTCTTACAATCGGTATGGCTGTTGACGCCAATGTTATCATCTTTGAAAGAATCAAGGAAGAAATCAAGGCTGGAAAGACCTTGAGAGCGGCTATAGACGTTGGATTCAAGAGGGCATTTGCTGCGGTACTTGACGGTAACGTTACAACCCTTATATCTGCCGTTGTGTTATTAAAGTTTGGTACAGGTCCTATACAGAGCTTTGCGTACACCTTGGGAATCGGAGTTATTCTGAGCTTCGTTACTGCTGTAACAGCAACCAGATTGATGCTGAAAGCAGTATCAGATCTGGATATAGCCAAGCATCCTGTTTTATACGGTGTAAGTGCGAGACTGAAAGGAGGCAAAGCAAATGGTTAATTTATATTCAAAAAGATACTACTTTTTTATACTGTCAGCTATAATTATTCTTGCAGGTGTTGTTTCATATTTCGCATGGGGCTTTAAACTGGACATACAGTTTGAAGGCGGTACGGTTATTGAATTAAGAGCCAACAAGGATATGTTCACAGAAAGCAATACTCAGGAGCTGCAGTCAAATATAGCAGACTTTGTAACTAAAACAGTTAATAAGTCTGCCTATGTTCAGAAGTCATCTGCATTTGACATCAGTGGTGCAAATGAAAGCTATGATGTTATAAAGATAAGCATTGGTAGTGAGAATACACTGACAAATGATGAAATTACAAAGGTCGAAGAGGCTGTAATTAAAGAGTTTAAGCTTACAGCGGAAGATCCTGTAATAAATGAAGAAAGTGTAGAGCCATTTATAGGTAAAGAAATCATGCAGAATGGTTTTAAGGCTGTTGCCATTGCCTTTATCTTAATTATCTTGTATGTATGGGTAAGATTTAAAACAATGTCAGGTTTGTCAGCCGGTGTATTTGCAGTAGTCGGTGTACTTCATGATGCTATTGTAATGATAGCAGTTTATCTGATATTCCAGATACCGCTTAACGAGTCCTTTATTGCGGCTATACTGACTGTTGTCGGTTATTCAATGAATGATACAATCATTATTTATGACCGTATCAGAGAAAACAGCAGATTATTGAGAAAGATGCCATTGCCTGAATTGGTAAACCAGAGTATATTACAGACTTTAAACAGATCTATCAACACTGTTGTAACAGCTTTGATAGCAATCACTACTGTTTATATTTTCGCCAAAGTAAACGGTATAATATCAATAGAAGAATTCAGCTTCCCACTCATAATCGGTTTGGCAGCAGGATGTTATTCATCAATCTTTATTACAAGCCCATTATATGTAATGTGGAAAGAAAGCCAAAAAAAATCAAAAGTAGCTGCAAAAGCTTAAAATATTTACAAACAAAAAGAATCCGGGGCGTAGTTAGTCACGGATTCTTTTTGTTTTAACAGAAATAAAAAAGAACCTGCTTTCTTTATAAACATACTAAAGAGGTTCTTTATTAAAAAATGCTATTTTAGCTCTTTACGGATTTTTATTGAGATTTTTTCTTAATAAGAATATCTATAACCAATGAGGCTATTATAAATTCGGCCAATACAAAAATACTGTTGGTAATTAAAGTAGTGGTTGTAAATTCAAATACGCTGCTGAAGTTGTTGCTTGTCTTGTTGGCGACAAATAATGCTGTTGCTATAGCAAGTAAGGTTATAGCAGCCGGGGTAGCGTATTTCAGTATTTTTTTGGGAAATTCCGACATTTCACATATTGCAGAATTTACCACTTTTAAGATGTTAAATTTGGTTGTTTTGTTATTTTGCTTGCCTTCCATGGAATACCCCCTAAAATATTATTAAAAAATAAAATAGAATATCACGCTATTTGGTGTATTCTGTAGAATATACAAACTTTGTGTAAGAAAGACTTGGCTCACGTAAAATATTAACACCTATAGGCCTTAAGTTCAATGTAAATAATTGATAATATTGCATACTTCGACACCATAATTACAGACATTGGAATTAATTTATGTAAAGTGGTCGAATTAGCTAAAAACTTTTGTGTAGATTGATTTATTAGCGATGTATTATAATTACGCTATAAATCAATGGGAAGAAAATTGAGGAGGTAATGAAATGGAACTGGTTTGCTCAAAGAAACTTGAAATTAATGAGTCAGTGGAATACCAATGCAAAGAACTTAATTTAGAGTATTATTTGTTGTCTTGTGAAACTGATAATTCCTGTACATATGGGATACAGATCAATATGACTAAAGATAGCGGTGAATCAGAAACAGCTGTAATAAACGATGTTTTACCTTCAAAAGCAAGTATGATGGAACTTATAAATCTTATGTACAAGAATTCGGTAACTCCTGTAAGTGCCCATGATGTGATATATGACTGTATTTCCTGATTATAGAGTAATTTACCATATTCAGTTTGAAAATTATAATTTCAAAGTAATAAAAGCTGTAAGTTGAAATATTAATATGGAAATGAATATATAATAGAAAATATTAATATAATTAAAATATTATAGTATTAAAATAAAAATATAAAAAAATGTATAAGTATACTTAAAGGCAAATGCAATAATAATTCCTTTAGGTATACTTTTTTTTATCAAAAAAGAAGGAATATTAATAATAATGTCGAACAATTATTAAGTCAATTACTATCGGATGTTATCGATAATTCCAAGAAGTATTTAGCGGAGCTGTTATTGGCAGTTATTTTCGAAAAAACGAAAATAATTAGTAGTTTAAGTGTTTATAATATTTGATAAATAATATTTATGTTTATCAAGGTAGATTGGAATGTAGTGCATAATGGCAAATTTATTTCCTGATGATCTGATTGAGGAAATTCGAGTAAGTAATGATATAGTTGAAGTAATCTCCGAATATGTTAAGTTGGATAAAAAGGGAAAGAATTATTTTGGCAGATGTCCTTTTCACAATGAAAAAACCGCGTCTTTTTCAGTCGAGCCTGTAAAACAAATATTTAATTGTTTTGGTTGTGGAAAAGGTGGTAATGTAATTCATTTTATAATGGGAATAGAAAATCTCGATTTCCCTGAAGCATTGAAATTACTGGCGGACAGAGCCAAGATATCATTGCCTGAAAATAATGAAGGTGTTCAGGATGATGAAAAGGCCAGGATGAAAAAAGAGTTGCTGGCTATAAATGTAGAAGCGGCAAGGTTTTTTCATAACAACCTTATAAATGGTAAAGACAAAGCACCACTGGCGTATTTGCTGAATAGAAAGATAGACAAGCAGACTATAATCAAGTTTGGTCTGGGCTATGCGATCGACAGCTTTGATGCTCTTTATAAGCAGCTGAAGAGTAAGGGTTACAGTGAAAAGTCCATTATAAGCAGCGGGCTGGTTATTTATAAGGAAGAAACAAAGAAAATTTATGATAGATTCAGAGGAAGGGTAATGTTTCCCATATTTGATATAAGGGGGAATGTAATTGCCTTTGGCGGGAGAGTAATGGATTCCTCCCAGCCAAAATATATGAATTCTCCTGAAACAGAGGTCTATCATAAAGGTAAGCACTTGTATGCCATGAATTTTGCCAAGAACGCCTGTGCCAAGCAGATTATTTTGGCAGAAGGCTATATGGATGTTATATCCTTACACCAAAGTGGAATAATAAATGCAGTTGCACCACTTGGAACAGCATTAACCGAGAATCAGGGCAAGCTTCTAAAGAAATATACAGAAGAAATAATTCTTTCATTTGACTCGGATAATGCAGGACAGGCTGCTGCAATTAGAAGCTTGGATTTACTCAATGATATCGGTTGCAATGTCAAGGTTTTAACAATACCGTCAGGAAAGGATCCAGACGAGTTTATTAAGACCAGGGGTGTTGATGAGTTTAAAAGGATTGTTAATAAGGCTAAAAGTCTTGTTGACTTTAAGCTTAATATTTTAGACAACAAAATAGACACCTCCACAAATGACGGAAAAGTCAAGTTTATCGATAATGCTATGGTTATATTAGGTAAAATTGACAATAATGTAGAAAGAGAGCTGTATATAAAAAAATTGTCCAAAGAGCTGGGTGTAAGTGAACAGTCCATTTATTCCGAGTTATCCAAGAGACAGAATAACAGGGTTAAAAACAGTATTAATCCTGTAAAAAACGTTGGTATTAAGAAAGGCAGCGTAAATAACAGCACTGACACATATAGCATTAAGAGCAGCAATAAAAGGGAACGCACCAGCGAATACAGTGACGAAAGGCTTATGAAACTGGAGTTGATGTTGTTGTCCACCATTTGTCTTGAAAATAATATTTATTTTCAGATAAAGGACTCTATAAAACTTGATACCATTAAATCAGGTGAAATCAGACAGGCTTTCAGTTTTGCACTTGAGCGTATTGAGAACAAATCAGGGGTTTTAGCAGGGGAGATATTAAATAAACTTTCACCGGCACTAGCCGAAAGTTTTGCAAATATAATTCAATCTCAGAGCGTTTTTGAGGATAATAAAAAGGCTGCTCTGGATATTCTTAAAAGAATCAACCTAATAGGGTTGGAAACAAGAAAAAATGAAATTATTGAATTAAAAAAGAGATCTGATCTGACAGAAGGAGATGTTGAGTTATTAAATCGGGAATTAAGCAGTATTGTATTGAATATAGCTGTAATGAAGAAAGGTTTATAAAAATCCATGAAGGGAGGGGAACTTATGAAGCATAATCAGGAAACAAGAAAAGCAATACTGAAGGATTTGATAGATAAAGGCAAGTCAAAGGGAATGCTCACCTATAAGGAAATAATTGATGCTTTTGAGGAAATAGAGCTTGAACCGGAACATATTGAAAAAATCTATGAAACCCTCGAAAATATGGGTATTGATGTTATCGGGGATATAGAAGCTGAAATGGAAGAAATTCAGCTGGCTGATGAAGAACTGGACATTAGTATACCTGAAGGTATAAGTATTGACGACCCTGTTAGAATGTACCTTAAAGAAATTGGTAAAGTACCCCTTTTGACTGCAGATGAAGAAATTGATCTGGCACACAGAATGGAAAATGGTGATATTGAAGCCAAAAGAAGGCTTGCCGAAGCAAATCTCAGATTGGTTGTAAGTATTGCAAAGAGATATGTTGGAAGAGGTATGCAGTTCCTTGATTTGATACAGGAAGGTAATCTGGGTTTGATAAAGGCTGTTGAGAAGTTTGATTACAGAAGAGGCTTCAAATTTAGTACTTATGCGACCTGGTGGATCAGGCAGGCAATAACCAGAGCAATTGCCGATCAGGCTAGAACTATTCGTATTCCTGTTCATATGGTAGAAACCATAAACAAGCTGATAAGGGTATCCAGACAGCTGCTTCAGGAACTTGGAAGAGAACCTCAGCCTGATGAGATAGCTAAGGAAATAGGCATGTCTGTAGACAAAGTAAGGGAGATAATGAAAATATCGCAGGAGCCTGTTTCTCTTGAAACACCAATAGGTGAAGAAGAAGACAGCCATCTTGGAGATTTCATTCCTGACGATGATGCTCCGGCACCAGCTGAAGCTGCTGCATTTACATTATTGAAAGAGCAGCTTATTGATGTCCTTGACACTTTGACAGCCCGTGAAGAAAAGGTTCTGAGGCTGAGATTCGGCTTGGATGACGGACGTGCCAGGACTCTGGAGGAGGTTGGTAAGGAATTTAATGTTACCAGAGAACGTATCCGTCAGATAGAAGCAAAAGCTTTGCGTAAACTGAGACATCCAAGCAGAAGTAAAAAACTTAAGGATTATCTGGATTAATAATATTAAAATAGAATAGGGTAAGAGACTCGAAAAACCGGGTCTTTTTTCTTTATTCCAGGTAATATCTATACAGGAATAAGCCATTAAATAAGCTGTTATACGGAGTATGTAATTTTTAGCAAGACTTAGCATGAGGTATTAAATTAATGAAATCAAGAGACAATCTTTCTAAATGGTCAAAAAATGGGTATTTTGCTGTTGACCTGCTGCCAGTTCGTAAGTATAATATTATTTGTGCTCAGGACGAAACACTCCTGAAACACACTGAGTAAGCGGTATTAAGCCAATTGCTCAAAATAAAAATATTCCTCAATAGCTCAGTCGGTAGAGCATGCGGCTGTTAACCGCAGGGTCGTAGGTTCAAGTCCTACTTGAGGAGCCACAACGGGCCTTTAGCTCAGTTGGTTAGAGCAACCGGCTCATAACCGGTTGGTCCGGGGTTCGAGTCCCTGAAGGCCCACCAACAAAAAAGAACACTCATTTGAGTGTTCTTTTTTTGTTGGTGGGCCTTTCCACGCTGCCGCTCGGATAGGGTTTGACCATAAACTTGCTTTTCATGATGTTTTTAGGTAAATGGGAAACAATAAATAGAATTTTTTTCCGGGTTGTAGTATAATGGCAATTATTGATACATACTCTTCTATTTACCATTCGGAGGAATTTACTTATGCGACATATATATATTACGGCGCAAAGTTGTGTTGCAGGAATGCTTTTGACAGAGGATATTTGTACTGAGGCTGGTGCCTGTCTGATTCCTAAAGGTACGCTTGTTACCGAGGATCTCGAGAAAAAAGTCAAACGATTTAGACTAAAGCCCATTCAGGTTGAAATATATGATGATAATCTCGTCGTAGAGGAAATAAAGGGCTTTGAAAAAAACATCACAAAAAGAGAAATGTCGCCTGAACTTACTCAATCTTATAGTGAAGCCAAGCAGGAGGTAAAAGAGGTTCTGGATGCCATAAATTCAGGGAAAAGTCTGGATAGCAGAAATGTTGACAATGCATTGGTAAATATAAGGAAAAATGTACACGATTCCTTTGATGTTTTAAAATGTATTGATTCAATCCGTACCGTTGACGAATATACATATGCCCATTGTGTGAATGTATCTCTACTTGCTATGACTCTTGCAAGGTGGTTGGGTTTGGACAGCAAGGTGGTCGAAGAAATCGCCAAAGCCGGCCTTCTCCACGATGTGGGAAAAGCTAAGGTTGATACCGGTATATTGAACAAGAAGGGTAGTCTTTTACCCGAAGAATATGAAGAAATCAAGAATCATACAACATATGGCTACCGTATGGTGGAGAATATGCATGATATCAGTAAAGGGATTAAGATGGGGGTACTGATGCATCATGAACGGAATGATGGCTCAGGGTATCCTCTGGGAGCAAAAGGTGATCAGATTCACCAATATGCAAAAGTGCTGGCAATAGCTGATGTATACGATGCAATGACCTCTGACAAGGTATATTCAAAGAGGAGATCGGTATTTGAAGTTTTAAGATATATGCAGGAAGAGATGGTGAATCTTCTGGATCGGATAATGTTGAACGTATTTATTGAAAGGATTGTCTGCCATTATATAGGAGATTTTGTCATGCTAAATACCGGTGAAATCGGAGAATTAATGCATGTCAATCCATTATATCCTCTAAAACCCATAGTAAAGATACAGAATGTTTTCGTGGATCTGTTTTACGAAAAGGATGTGGAACTGAGCGAATTATTGTGGGATTACAGCAAATATATGTATATTGATAACGAGAGATAGCCGTTTTGCATGGTTATGCAAAAGCAGTGCTTCCTCCGTATTTGAGTATCACATCTCATTAAGATGAGCCACAATTGCCGAAAATGGTAAATGTGGCCGTTTTATTTGATTTTTCTCATATAATCCATGCTAAGCTCTTCATCCTGAATATCTGTACTTGTCTTATTAACGGCAGAAATGTTGGGATTTATCCCTAGAATATCTCTGCCAAGCATATTGCTTGAAATTGGTTTCTCTATGTCGCTTACTTTATTTGTCTTTTTATATGGAGACATTTCTCTGAATACCTTCCTTTTTAGTTGATAATTCATTAATATTATGTGTATAATTTACTTTGGCAATACAACAATTGATAAAAAAGTTTTTAATACGGAGGCAATATTGAACTTGGAGCTTAAAGGAAGATTAAAACTTATTGCTGATAAAGTTCCGGAGTGTAATACAGCAGCTGATATCGGAACCGATCATGCATATCTTCCCATTTACCTTGTTAAACAGGGAAGATGCCAAAGGGCTGTTGCATCAGATGTAAGGATGGGGCCGGTTCAGGTGGCAGATAGAAACATTACAAAATATAAACTTAATGAACACATCGAAACTCGTTTGGGAAGCGGACTTGAAACCTTGAAAAATGGTGAGGCTGATTCTATAATAATTGCCGGGATGGGCGGAACACTTGTTTCAGAATTATTAGAGGCAGATACAGAGAAAGCTCTAAGTGCAAAAGCTTTGATTTTGCAGCCCATGAATGATCTTGATATTGTCCGAAAGTGGCTCTATGACCATAAATTTGATATATATGACGAGGAACTTGCCGCAGAAGGAAATAAAATATATTGTGTATTAGCTGCCAGATATGATGGTATGGATAAGAAATACCAGGAATTCCAATTACATGTGGGTGGAAAATTGATTAACAATCGGGATCCGTTGCTTTTAGCATATTGTGAAATGAAGGTCCGGCAAATAAACCGTGTACTAGGGCAACTTGAGGATATGGAGGATAATGTACGCTTGTTTGATTATTATAATAGTCTTAAAAAGGATTATGTGAAGTTAATAAGTGAACTATAGTACATTAACATACGATAAATAATATTATGAAATCGGTATAAATATAAAAAAGGCTATTGTACTGACAAGGAGCAGGAAGCTTATGAATGTAGGACAGATACTGAGTTTTTTTAATGAAATAGCACCCTGGGGTTATGCTGAAAGCTGGGATAACGTCGGATTGATGGTAGGAAGCCGGCAGATCCGGGTTACAAAAATTCTGTTGTGCATGGATGTAACCTCAGCAGTCATAGATGAAGCTATAAGCTGTGGTGCTGAACTTATAGTATCCCATCATCCATTTCTGTTTTCAAAGCTTAACAGACTGGATTTTGACACAATGAAAGGGCATCAGATACAAACACTGGTCCAAAACAATATTAGTGTAATAAGTGCCCACACAAATCTTGATGTGGCGGTTGGCGGAGTTAACGATACTCTTGCCGAAACTTTGGGACTTTCAGGGTGTAGCCGGCTTAAATCTTATATTCCCGAAGGTTATGATTCCGATCTGGGTCTTGGTAAATTAGGTATAACTTCAGGTGAAATAACTTTTAATGATTTTATTTCGGATATAAAGAAAAAGCTGAATATATCAAGCTTGAGAATTATTGGTAATGTGCCTGAAAAGGTCAGGCATGTGGCAGTGTTTTGCGGAAGTTTTGATGTGGACCTTTTTTATCTGAAGAAATTGCAGCAGGATGTTATTGTGACCGGTGACATAAAATATCACACTGCATTGGATGCCAGGGAGATGGGACTGTGCATTGTTGATGTTGGTCATTTTGCATCTGAACAAATAATTCTGAACAAACTTCAAGATCAGATTAAAGACAGGTTTAAAAATATTGAAGTAATCTGCAGTAAAATGGAAAACGATCCATTTATTTTTTCTTGACATATGTAGTGCCAGCTTCTATAATAAATAATTCAGGGGATCGGAATTACTATAATACCTGTACCTTGAACACAATTAAAAAAATAAATGAGTAAGCCAGATGATCGCAGGTACAGCCTGAAAAGGCGTAAATGAGGAAAGTCCGGGCTCCAGAGGGCAATGGTGCCGGGTAACTCCCGGTGAAGGTGACTTTAAGGAAAGTGCAACAGAGATATACCGCCTGATCAGTCAGGTAAGGGTGGAAAGGTGAGGTAAGAGCTCACCAGCGGCATGGCGACTTGCCGGCTATGTAAACCCCACCTGGAGCAACGCCGTGGAGGGACGCAATGACTGCCCGTCAGTCCCGGGGAGGTGGCTTGAGCATTGCAGAAATGCAGTGCCTAGATAGATGATCATCAAATACAGAACCCGGCTTATAGACTTACTCATTTTAAACATCAGAAACACCCGCTTAATCGGCGGGTGTTTTTGCTATGCGATAGTCATGTTTCGTAAACAATCTGTGTATGCGCCAAAAGGAATGTTTCGATTTCCGGCATCAATTGAAACATATTTTGAAAGATGCGCAGGTGGGCGTTTGTATGAATACCAAAAAGCATTGGGAATAAAACTGAAGATTAAGTCAGTTGATGTGTCTCCCCTTAGCGAAAATATTGTAAAGCCCGTTGTGTTTACGTTTGACATAGTGGATTAATAACACACTTGCCGAATATGCATAATACCGTTTAGAGCCACTAAAGGCTTTGCTGCTTGGTTATGTAGTTTTTCTGCGTTTCAGTATTCGTTCTAAGCGTCAAACAATCAAAGAGGTAGCTGTAAACGCCGCGTATCAGTGGTATACATGCTATGGAAGAATAGTCTATCCCCTTTACTTTTTCGCTTGTTTGTGTCAATAATTGAAGTTCTTGAAGAAATTTATAACGAAATTGTAATGGCTTCTTAATTTTTAGCAAACCAAACAGCCATAAGTCAACAATCTGAAACACCCGCTTAAAAGGCGGGTGTTTTGTCATAAATAAATAGAATTATTGGTAGAAATAAAAGCAAATTGAAATTAATTATGTAAATTTAGTAAACTTATAGAAAATATTGTTTAAGAATAAAAAAATAGTGGTATCTTTTGAATATTATAGGCATTTTGTTTATTTTTTCTAGAATTTAACTGAAAAAATAACAATATCAAGATATTATCATTTAAATCTTTACACTAAGCAATTTTCTAATATTACATGCAGTATAAATACAATAATTCATGTGAGGGATTAGGCTATGTTAAGACTAAAGGACACGGTAGATGAAAAGACATTGTCAATTATTCAGAGAATGTTAATGCAGTTCCTGCATAGTTCCACAGCTTTATATGAGGCTGATGGGTCATGTGTTTATAACATTTTCGAAGGGGAATATTGTAATTTTTTAATTGACGGAAGTAATGCAGAAGTTGCAGAAAATGAAGGCAGGAACTCTTGCAATTGTATATGCCGGAAAGATAGCTGGCGTATATCAAAAGAATCCATGGAAAAAAGAGAACCGGTGGAAAGAGAATGCTCTGGTGGTATCAGAATATATGCTGTTCCAATAATGTATAACGAACAGGTAATAGGGAGTATTAATGCCGGAATAACAAATCCTCCGTTGGGAAGAAGAAAACTTGAACAAATTGCTCAGAACTATGGTACAAATACAAATGAAATACTTTACCATGCATATTCCTGTAAAAGACTTACCAATGAGGAAATTGAAATTGCAAGATTGCAGTTAAGAATGTCAGCATTACTCATATCTTCCTTATATGAGGCCAAAATCAAACAGCTTGAAGCAGAAAATGAATTGAGGAAGAAGTCCAAACAACTGAAGGCTATTATTAAAAACGTCTCAAGCGGTATTTATACTATTAATTTGGACAATTCGGTAAATTTATTAAATGCAGCTGCCTCAAGATTTTTATATAAGCCATCTGATTATGTTACATTTGGAGATACCTTTAATTATACCTCATATTTTGATATTGAGGGCAGAGAGGTTTTACTTGAACAAATGCCGGGGTATAGGGCATTGAAGGGTGAAAAAGTCAGGGAGATGTTTTTGACAGCAAAGAGGCCTGATGGAATAATGCACTATAGCATAAATTCAACGCCTATATTTGATGAATACGGAAATATTTCTTATGCACTGGTGTGCAGTAATGATATAACAGGACTTGTCAACAGTGAAAGGAGTATTACAGAGCAGAAGGAACAGCTGGAAATAATAATCGAGAATATCTCTGATGCTCTGACCATATCTGATTCTACAGGAAGACTTATCAGAATAAATAATGCAGCGAAAAATATGTTTTATAATATTGATAATTATGAATATATTGGAGAGACCTTTTCTACGACCAAATATCTTGATTTGGATGGAAATGAAATTCCTTTATGCAATATGCCCGCTTCAAAAGCAATACGGGGTGAGACAGTAAAAAACGAAAGAATACATGCAAAGCGTCCGGATAAGGAATTCTATATTGATATCAATGCCAAACCTGTATTTGATAACAATGGTAATGTGCTTTTAATGGTTTCATGCTGCAGAGATATAACCAAACAGGTACTTCAGGAAACGGAAATAAAACAGCATCAGGAAGCAGTTTTAAAAGCAGAAAGAGAAAAAAGTGAAGCTTTGGCAAATGCAATAAAAATGAAGGACGAATTTTTATCCATAGTTTCTCATGAATTCAAAACTCCTCTTACAGTTATCAATTCAGCAATACAGGCAATGGAGCTTATATGTAGAAATGAGCTGACAGACAAGTCCAAAAGCTTTCTTAATAAAATACGGCAGAATTCATTCAGGCAGCTGCGGCTGGTAAACAATCTGTTGGATATAACCAGAATAAATGCAGGTAAAATCAAAATCAATAAAAAGAATATTGATATAGTTTTTATTTCAAAGGCAATAACCGAAACAGTATATTTATATGCATCAAACAAAGGTATAAAGCTGACTTTTGATTCTTCCTTAAGTAAAAAAATTATTGGGATTGATGAAGAAAAGTTTGAACGGATACTTCTTAACCTTTTATCAAATGCAATAAAATTTACACCTGAAGGTAAATCCATCCTTGTAACTTTAAGAACCAGAAAGGGCAAAATATGCATTCAGGTAAAGGACTCGGGTCTGGGAATACCTAAAGGCAAAATGGAGCTTATTTTCGAAAGGTTTGGACAGGTTGACAGTTCCTTGTCCAGACAGGCAGAAGGTACGGGGATAGGCCTGTCTCTTGTTAAGTTAATGACTGAAGCTCTGGGAGGAACCATAGAATTGAAGAGCAGGGTGGGAAAGGGAAGTACATTTACAATACTCTTACCGGCAGAAAAAGTAAGCGATAGTGAATCTGCAACCGATTTGATTGAGATTAATGATAAAAGACTGATTCAGGCAACAGCAGTTGAATTTTCAGACATTTACCTGGGATAGCTTTGTGTGTAAATTAAGCTTCTTTACATTATAAATCATAAACAATACATACTATAAATATATCGCACTCTTTTAGTGCGATTTTTTTAAAAATGACATTTTAGATTATTGTGAAATACTTTAAACAATAATTTCAACTTTAAGGATTACAGGTATATAATTGTACAATCAGGTCTCCTTATAATTTCTTTTTCAGATTTTGTATATGAAAATATTATAGACATGAGATATTGGGCCTTTAAAGTATATCACTACTGTGCTTTTCCCATGGAGGTTATATTACCGGTAATTATTTGGATTTTAGCCGAGATAAAGCATAGAAAAAGCCGGGCAGGCAACAGGATATTAGGCTAGGTTAATTTATGAATATTGGTAATTTTACAAATATGGATAGATATAATAGAATAGAGTAATATAACGTAAAGCTGTTATAATCGGTTGGAGTGTTTTGTATTATGGAGGTTTTATGAATAGGGGTTCGTTTGATAAACTCTCTTTAGGATTTTTGTTTGTATTAATTGATTTTAGAATTCAAGGGTTTGATATTTTACCCGATATTATAGGCTATGTTCTTTTTGCCATAGGTTTTAGCCGGCTTACAGCTTATAGCGATTATTTCAGAAAAGCTTCATATGCTAATATCCCAATGCTGATTATTTCATTATTTTCAATTTATGAGAAACCGGCTCAAGACAGCGGAATTACTTTTGGACCTTTGGGTCTTATGGGGATTCCGTTATCCATTGCCACGTTTATATTAAGCCTGCTGGTAGTATATTATTTATTTATGGGAATTATTGAAATGGCGCAAAGTAAAGGACTGGGTGAAATAGTTCAGGAAGCAGATACCAGATGGAAGCAGTATTTGTATTTGCAGCTGGCCGGATTACTCATATTTATATTTATTTTTGTTCCGCTGCTGGGAATTGCTTTCATTATCGGGTTATTGATTATATCGGTTGTTCTTACATTTGCAATAATGAAATTTATGAAAATTTGCGGAGAGCACCTGTAATAATGATAATGTTTGTATATGAGTAACAATAAGACAATATTTTAACTATATAAATGGGGATGTACTTATGAAAAATGAAAGATTAATGAAACAGATACAATTTATAACCGAGATTGACAGGCTTAAGCAAATTTTCCGCCAGAACGTTGTCATAGGTACAACGCGCAATGAGAATGATGCTGAGCACTCATGGCATATGGCCGCAATGGCAATTCTACTTTCTGAATACTCGGAAGAAAAAAACCTGGATATGCTAAAGGTACTTAAACTTATTCTGATACATGATTTAGTGGAAATAGATGCCGGAGATACCTTCTGCTATGACGAAAAGGGGTATGAGGATAAGGCAGAAAGAGAGAAAAAGGCAGCAAACCGTTTGTTCAATGAATTGCCCGAAGACCAGGCAGAAGAGATTTATAAGCTGTGGAGGGAATTTGAAGAACTGCAAACCCCTGAAGCCAAATTTGCAGCGTGTCTGGACAGGCTTCAGCCTCTTATACTGAACTTCAATACTAATGGTCATACCTGGCAGAAACCCGGAGTTACCAGTGAGAAGGTTATAAAAAGAAACAGTATGCTGGAGCAGTATGCGCCTGAGCTTTGGACATTGGCAAAAGAAATAATAGAGGAATCCATTGAGAAAGGTATTCTTAAGCGTTAAAAACTATTTTACAAAGGTATCTTTAGTGATAAATGTTCTATACTTGAAAATGAATTCAATAAATATTTTATAAACGGAGGTCAGTTATGTTTAAAGAAATGAGAAGAAACGACAGACAAATAAGCGACGAAGAAGCAAGAAAACTTTTGGAGGAAGGTCAATACGGAGTTTTATCAACTGTAGGCGAGAATGGGTATGCATACGGTATGCCACTAAATTATGTTTACCTGGATGGCAATATTTACTTCCATTGTGCCTTGGAGGGAGCGAAGCTTGATAATATAGAATTTAATGACAGGGTCTCATTTTGTGTAGTTGGGAATTCAGAGCCTATTCCTGAGAAGTTCAGTTACAGATATATCAGTACTGTTGTTTTCGGAAACTGCAGTGAAGTAACTGATGATGAAAAACAGACTGCATTGGTGGCACTGATAAAGAAATATTCCGGTGATTTCATGGAAAAGGGTATGGCATATATCAAGAACGACATTGCTTCCACCAAAGTAATGAAAATAACTATTGAACATTTAAGCGGAAAAGCAAGAAGATAGCAAAGAAAGAGGGGATAAAATGGACGTAGAAAAAATTATAAAGGAAAGGCGTTCTGCCAAAAATTTTATTGAAGGAGAACCAATAAGCAGAGAGGAACTAAATGACATATTTGAACTTGTAAGATACGCTCCATCCTGCTTTAATCTGCAACATGCCAAATATATTGTAATTACCGACCCATTAAAAAAAGACAAATTGATGGAAGCGGCATTTAAACAGTATAAAATACATACAGCTTCTGCAGCAATTTTAGTTCTGGGTAATAAGGATGAATATCTTAATGCCGAAAACTTATATGAAGGCATGTTGAATCTGAACATTTTAAACAAGCAGGAATACGATATGACCATATCAACAATTCATGGTTTATATAAGGGACGTGGAGACGAATTTAAAAGAGATGAGGCCATAAGAAATGCTTGTTTATCAGCAATGCTGTTTATGCTTGCCGCAAAAGACAAGGGCTGGGAGACATGCCCAATGATAGGCTTTGATCCCGATAAAATAAAAAATATGCTGGGAATACCTGACAATCTTGTTCCTGCACTGCTGATAACATTAGGAAAAGCTGATCCTTCTAAGCAGGGAACCAGAGGCTACAGAAAACCTACTAATGAATTCGTAGAATTTGTTTGATTTGTCATAATATGAGCTGAATAAAAACTTATAATAGCCAAATAATATTTTATGGAAAGTAGTTATTTAAATAAATATTATTTGGAGGAATGAAAAAATGAAAGCTACAAAAATGGATTATCCGAATCAGGGCATAAAATGTGTTGTTAATACTTGCACTTATTATATGCAAGGTGATCAATGTTCAGCTGACAAAATAGAAGTTCAGCCAAGAAACGCTTCAAATTCCCAGGATACCGACTGCTCGACCTTTGCACCTGGAGCGAATGCTTAAGACCTGACGACAAGCCTGTTAAGATACACTTAACAGGCTTGTATTTTTTATTGTCTAGGTAGATAATAAAGAGAGTATTAAATTGTTTGCTGATAGGATGAAATCTTTGCTCCAGTTGCTAAAATGACATATAAATTAATATATTTGATAATTTACATATAACTGGGAGGGCTGAAAATGAAATATTTTGAAATAAAAGATGCTAACGGAATGCCTATAAGAATGTCCAGAATTATACTGGGCGGAGTACCCTTTGGAACAACACTTGATAATAAACAATCCTTTGAAATGATGGACAGGTACTTGGAAGCAAAGGGTAATACCATTGATACTGCAAGAGTTTACTGTGACTGGCTTGAAAATGGTCATTCAGCCAGTGAGCGCACAATAGGAGAATGGATAAGGGCCAGAAATAACAGGAAAGAGGTCATTCTTGTGACTAAAGGCGGACATCCCGGCAAAGATGGGGTTACCCGCTTATCAGCAAATGAAATAATCTCAGATATGGAAACAAGTCTGAAAACACTTCAAACAGATTATGCAGATTTATACCTGCTTCACAGAGACGATGCCAATATACCGGTTGACGGGATAATGGATACTTTACATACTCTTGTGCTTCAGGGGAAAGCAAGAGCGGTAGGAGTATCAAACTGGAGCTGTGAAAGGATCAAACAGGCAAATGAATATGCTGAAAAAAATAATAAGACAAAACTTGTTATTTCACAGATTCAATGGAGTCTTGCAGAATGCTTTCCAAAGAATTTTAATGATGAAACACTTGTTTGTATGAATGACAGAGAATATGAACAATATCTTGAGATGGGAATGCCGGTAATGGCATTTTCCTCCCAGGCTAACGGCCTGTTTTCAAAAGCCGATGACAAGGGTCTGGTAAATGTATCTGAAAAGCTGCAGAAGTTTTTGACACTGGAGAATATCAACCGGTACAACAACCTGACCAAATTGTGTCAGAAAAAAGGCTACAGCAAAACAGCAGTTGCATTGAATTATATTATGGACAATAAACTTAACGGTTCTGCTATTATTGGCTGTACCAATATTGCACAGCTGCAGAATTGCCTGGAGGCTGCCGATATTACGCTGACTGAAGAGGAAATCCAATGCCTTATATAGGTGTATCGGGGAAGCTAACCATACTAATTTATTCGGAACCGATTTAGGGAGAAATAATTATGAGCTTTATCAATATAAATGAAAATAATATTAATATGGTACTGGAAATAAACAGGGAAAATGAGGTGAAATTGCTTCACTTTTCGGCATTGCCGTTAAATGAGACTGACATAAAAGAGGGGCAAAAAGAAGGCTTCAGACTCGTAGAGGTAATGGTTTCCGGCCTTGACAGACCGCTTGAAAGACATGGAACAAAGTATATAGTTACAGCACCCGGATACAGGCTCAAATATGACAGCCATAAGGATTATAGAAACAACAGGGGAAGGAAACTTGAGATTGTAACCTTTGATGCCGAAACAGGCATATATGTTACAAGCCACTTCCAATTTTATGATGGCATAGCTGTTGTCGGAAGCTACAGCGAGGTTGTGAACAAAGGCAGCGAAGTGCAGTGTCTTGAATACATTTCATCATTTAATATAAATGGTATAGAAAAGGAAGGTATTCTGGCACGTGACGACAAGATGTCCCTGATGATCCCACACAACTCCTGGCAGAGAGAAATGCAGTGGGAGACCTATACTTTTGAGCAGATGGGACTTACACAGACTCAGCCTGACTCCATACAGAGATCTTCAAAGGTAATAGCTGCAACCAACACAGGAAACTGGTCCACAAAAGAATATCTTCCCATGGGTTACGTAGAAAATACCGAAACCGGTTCAAACATATTCTGGCAGATTGAGCATAATGGCTCCTGGCACTGGGAGATCAGTGACCAGACCGGCCATATCTATTTACAGCTCAGTGGGCCAACCGAAACCGAGTCCCACTGGTTCAAGTATCTTAAGCCGGGAGACAGCTTTACATCTGTGCCAGTGGCCGTCGGCGTCAGTGCAGGCAATTTCAGTACTGCAATGGGTGAACTGACCAGATACCGCAGAGCAATAAGAAGACCAAATAAAGATAATGACAACCTCTCGATTATATTCAATGACTATATGAACTGTCTTTGGGCAGATCCGACTACCGAGAAGGAATTGCCATTAATTGATGCGGCGGCAAAGGCCGGATGCGAATACTTCTGTATTGATGCAGGCTGGTATGCTGCAGGTCCATGGTGGGATTGGGTCGGAGAATGGATGCCCAGTATAGAAAGGTTTCCCAACGGCCTTAAAGAAGTAATTGATTATATCAAAAGCAAAAATATGATTCCCGGTGTATGGCTCGAGCTTGAGGTTATGGGCATAAAATGTCCAAAAGCTGCTCATGTGCCTGACAACTGGTTCTTTATCCGCCATGGAAAGAAGGTACATGACAGAAGCCGCTATCAGTTGGATTTCAGAAATCCGGAGGTTATAGCCCATGCCAATGAGGTAATTGAACGCCTTATATCTGAATATGGTGTAGGGTATATAAAAATGGATTATAATATTGAGCCGGGGATAGGAACAGAAATTGATGCGGATAGCATCGGTGAAGGCCTTTTAGGACATGAAAGGGCTTATCTTGAATGGCTGGATCAGATATTCGAAAAATATCCGGAACTGATTATTGAGAACTGCTCAAGCGGCGGACTAAGAATTGATTATGCCATGCTCAGCCGTTACAGTATTCAATCCACAAGTGACCAGGATGACTACAGAAGATATGCAACAATAGCAGCCAATTCACCATCAGGCCTGACTCCTGAACAGTCGGCCATATGGTCATATCCATTAACGGAAGGTGACCGGGAAGAGGTTATTTTCAATATGGTAAATGCAATGCTGCTGAGAATACACCAGAGCGGCCATCTTGCAAACCTGAGTGAAGAGAGAAAGCTGCTTGTGAAAGAAGCACTGGACTATTATAAGACTATAAGGGGAGACATTAAAAAGGCACTTCCATTCTGGCCCCTTGGACTTTCCAGATTTTCGGATACCTGGTTGAGTCTGGGCTTAAGGTCTGATAATATTAATTATGTTGCCGTTTGGAGAAGGAATAGTGAAAAGGATACCTGCATAATACCAATTGAGCATCTGAAAGGACAGGAGGTACAGGTAAAGTGTGCATATCCTGAAGCAGAATGGTGCAGCTACAGCTGGAACAGTCATGTTGGGACTTTAAGTGTTAAACTGCCCGATCAGTATAGTGCCAGGCTGTTTGAAATAGTTAAAAAATAAGTTCTGAAACTGCTTTATCATTGAGAATCGCTTTGTTCTAAATATATATGCCAAAATTATACACTAATAATATAATCTTAATATACAAGGGGTTTTATGAAGGGCATAAACATAAGCAGTGCCATACTGCTGCTGATAATTATACTGAATCCGGCCATATTTATGTTTTTGAAATACAGAAAAAATAAACAAGGTGCCAAACACTCTGCCGGAATAGGAGCTATGGTAATTCTGGTTTTAAATTCAGTATTGATTTTTTGTCTGGTTTATTTTTCAACAGTTATAGGTATCACAAGATATACTGTCAGCTCCGAGAAAATACCCTCAGAATTTGACGGCTATAAGATATTGCAAATATCTGATTTCCATACAGGAACCTTCCATGGTGGTACCGAAAAGCTTATCAGAAAAGTAAAAAAAGAAAAACCGGATATTGTTGTATTGACCGGTGACCTTATAGATGACAACAAAGTGAATTTAGAGCCTGTTACAAGGCTTGTATCACAACTGACCCCAACGGCACCTGTTTTTTCTGTCTCAGGAAATCATGACGTCTGGTATTATAATTTTGACAAATATCAGAATTTGCTTAAAAAACTTGGAGTAACTATTCTTGAAAACAATAAAGTTACTCTTCAACGGGGAAAATCAGTCATAAATCTGTATGGAATAGGTGATCCATACACCTGGAACGATAAAAGCGCCGAGGAGTACCTGAAAGATGCAATATCCGGTTTAAAGCCATCCACGGGTTATAATATTCTGCTTTTTCACAGAGCAAATATGTTTGATGAAATAAAGGGAAAAGGCTTTCAACTGGTTTTTTCAGGACATATGCACGGCGGGCAGCTGCAAATTCCGTTCAGGGGAGGTTTGATCTCTCCACAGCAAAATCACAGATGGTTTCCCGAATATACTGATGGACGATGGACTGAAGCCGGTACTACTATGCTTGTAAGCAGAGGGCTTGGTAATAATGCACCTGTTCCAAGGCTTCTGAATCCTCCGGAAATTGTAGTTGCAACACTCAGAAGTAAATAACCCTCCACTGTTTACTGCAAATGAAGTATAATTTAATATATTCACATGGAAAACCAACGGAATATGAAATTATACTTGATAGAAAAAATAGACCAATAAGGATAGCCTATGGAAAAAGCTCTGATAAAAATTTCTATACGAAATCTTGTAGAACTGGTATTGCGCTCGGGAGATATAGACAACCGGCTTGTTTCCTCAAACCGGATGCTGGAAGGCACGAGAATTCATCAAAAGATACAGAAGGAAAGCGGCGATAAATATGCCAAAGAGGTTTATCTGTCCTATGATTATCAGGCAGAAGGCTTTACAATAAAGCTGGAAGGCAGGGCCGACGGCATAATAACCGAGCAGGAAGGAATAGTTATCGATGAAATCAAGTCAACGGCAAGACCTCTGGAATATATCGACGAAGCATTTAGCCTGCTGCATTGGGCGCAGGCTAAATGCTATGCCTTTATTTACTGTATTCAAAATGACATGGACAATATATTCGTTCAACTGACCTATTTCCAGATAGATACAGAAGAGAGGAAAGTCATCAGAAATCCATATAATTTTCAGGAACTTAAGGACTTTATGAGCCAGCTTTTGGACAAGTATCTTGTCTGGGCCAGAATGTCTGATATCTGGAATACACAAAGAGATAATTCCATCAGAGAGCTGACATTTCCCTTCGAAACTTATCGTAAGGGCCAGAGAGAGCTGGCTGTTGCAGTTTATAAAACTATAGTGCAGGAGAAAAAACTATTCGTACAGGCCCCCACCGGAATTGGAAAGACCATTTCAACGCTTTTTCCGGCGGTAAAAGCCTTTGGGGAGCAGCGTATATCAAAGATTTTTTACCTGACTGCCAAAACAATAACAAGGCAGGTTGCCGAGGAGGCTTTTGTAAAGATGAGAGCCGGGGGCCTGAAATTCAGAACTTTGACATTGACGGCAAAGGATAAGATTTGTTTTCAAAACGAAGTTATTTGCAATCCTGACTCCTGCGAATATGCCAGAGGACATTTTAACAGGGTAAACACAGCTTTGATAGATATTCTTGAGAATTCAGAAAATTTATCTAGGGAAATAATTGAGGAGTATGCGGAGAAACACAGGGTCTGTCCCTTTGAGTTTGCACTGGATATATCCCTGTGGGCCGACTGTGTTATCTGTGACTACAACTATGTGTTTGATCCAAGAGTTTACCTGAAGCGCTTTTTTCTTACAAACGACGGGGATTATGCCTTTCTCATTGATGAGGCACACAACCTTGTGGACAGAGCAAGAGAGATGTTCTCGGCACAGCTGAGCAAAGCTGCATTTCTTGAGGCAAAGAAGGCAATGAAAGGCCATCAGCCGAAGATTGCAAAAGCACTTAACAAGATTAACACCTATATGATTACTTTAAGAAAACAGTGCGATGAAGCCGGATTTTTGATAAACAAGGGTGAACTGAAAGATTTGTACAGATTGCTCAGTACTTTTGTTTCTGAAGCGGAAGAATGGATAGTAAAAAATCAGAACAAGGGTATTGAGGGTTTTGATCAGCTCCTGGAAGTATACTTTAGCTCAATTGCCTTTCAGAAAATAGCGGAATTTTTTGATCAGAGATATGTAACCTTTATAGAAACCGTTGGCAGCGAGGTCAGAGTAAAACTGTACTGTGTTGATCCATCCTTCCTCTTGTCGGAGGCTGTTAAGAGAGGTAAAACTACAGTATTCTTTTCAGCCACCCTGACACCTCTCAGTTATTTTATAGACATTCTTGGAGGTAACAAGGAGGATTATAATATAAATCTTTGTTCTCCCTTTGATAATGGAAAGCTATGCCTGCTGGTGGAGGATGCTGTTTCTACAAAATATAAAAATCGTGAAAACAGCTATGATGCTCTTGTAGAAATAATAAAAACTGCAGTAGATAAAAGAACGGGTAATTACCTGGTTTATTTTCCGTCCTATAAATACATGAATGAAGTTTATTGGAGGTTTGTGGAGAAATATCCTGACTCAAATACTTTTGTACAGGAAAACTCCATGACTGAAGAAGAAAGAGAAACCTTTTTAAACAGGTTTCAGCCTGGTAATACTACCTCTATGATATGTTTCGGAGTATTGGGAGGTATATTCTCGGAAGGTATTGATTTGAAAGGGGATAGATTGATAGGAGCAATTATAGTTGGAGTGGGGCTTCCTCAAATCAGTATCGAACAGGATATAATAATGGATTACTTTCAAAAGAAAAATGGTATGGGTTATGAAAATGCATATATGTATCCCGGCATGAATAAGGTTCTGCAGGCTGCCGGCCGGGTCATACGCTCGGAAACTGACAGGGGAATGGTTTTGCTGGTAGATGAAAGGTTCTCTCATCGTACTTACAAAAACCTGTTTCCGAAGCATTGGGAGCACAGCATAAGAGTAAGGAGTACCGGTGAACTTCAGACAAAATTGGAGAAGTTCTGGGATACCCGGGATATTTGAGATTCACTACCCTCTATTGACAGCGTGTTCTACATTGTCAATAGGGTATATACTTTAAGCCGACAGGAATGATTATTTGAACTTATTTGAAACCTTGAAAAAAGAATATAATATTGATTTAAATATGGAACAAAAAGCTGCAGCCTCTCATGTGAACGGTCCGGCACTGATTCTGGCCGGACCGGGTTCTGGAAAAACAACAGTAATAACGGCTAGGGCTGCATACCTGATAAAAGATATAGGCATAAAGCCGTTCAACATACTTACCTTAACTTTTAACAAGGTAGCTCAACTGGAAATGGAGAAGCGCTTTAACAGGCTTTATGGTGCCGGAATATCCGATAAAGTGCATTTTGCCACACTCCACAGTTTCTGTAACAGGGTGATCCGGGATTATGAAAGAATGAAGGGAAAGAGCCTCAGAAGAATAGAAGGCAGTGATCAGGAGATCAGCAAGCATCACTTGCTCAGAGAAATATATTCAAAAGTTAATAATTCAAAAATTAATGATGATGAGCTTGAAAATCTGATAAATGAAATCGGACTTGTGAAAAATAAACTGATCAGGGATTTTGACGGAATGACCTTTTCAACGAAGAAGTTTCCGTATATATATAAAGCGTATGAGGATTATAAGAAAAATAACCTTCTCATTGATTTTGATGATATGCTGACCTATGCACATAGTATTCTGAACAGGTATCCTGAGCTGCTCAGCCATTACAGGAGCAGGTACAGGTATATTCAGGTTGATGAGGGGCAGGATCTTTCAAAAATCCAGTTTGAAATAATAAAGCTTCTTGCTGCCGAAAATGATAATCTGTTTATTGTGGCAGATGATGATCAGTCAATATACAGCTTCCGGGGTGCAGAACCCAAATACATACTGGATTTTGAGAAGCAGTACAAGGACTGCAGAATATTCAGACTAGAGAACAACTACCGTTCAACTGAAAACATTGTAGGTCTCAGCAGCAGCTTTATCAAACAAAATAAAAAGCGATTTGATAAAAATCATGTTACCCGGAATCATAAGCTCAGAGACCCTGAGATAATAAAAGCAATTGATCAGAAAGAGCAGCTGAAGTTTATTATGGATAAGATAAATCCACAAGTTTCATCCGCCGGCTCTGCAAGAACTGTAACAGATCACGCGGAGAAAGACGGGAAAAAGCAGCTTGCCATATTATTCAGGAACAATCTTTCCTCTATTCCTATTGCTGATATGCTGGACAGAACAAAAACTCCTTTCAAAATCAGACAGAACAAGCTTTACTTCCTTAGGCACTGGCTGGTTCAGGAGGTTATGGCCTTTTTGCTTTTTGCTTTGGATCCACAGGATGTTGAGGCCTTCTCAAAGATATATTACAGAATGAACAGGTATATATCTAAAGCAATGCTGGAATGCGCCCTGGCAGGAAACTGTTCCAAGCCGGTTATCGATTGCATTATGAACGGAATAGATCTGAAGCCTTTTCAGATAAACGGCTTGCAGGAACTGAAGCAGGAATTTGCAAACCTGGCTAAAAAGAGGCCCTGGAGTGCGCTTGAATACATAAAAAATAATTTCAATTACCTTGATAGTGTTAAGGAATACTGTGAAATTGTAGGGTTGTCATACGAGTATTTGTGCAGGTTGTATGGCATACTTCAGGAGATTGCTTTCAACTGTCAGACTATTGTGGAATTTTTGGACAGATTGTCTGAATTGGATAGTATGTTTGAAGGAAATACTAGTACTGATTATGAAAGCGAGGACTGCCAGATCACATTAAGCACCTTACATTCTTCAAAGGGCCTGGAATATGACAGTGTTTTTATGATAGACCTTATGAACAGTGAAATTCCGGGGGAAAAGGCATTGGAAAAAGCTTTGGAAATAAAGGATCTCTCACTGCTTGAAGAAGAAAGAAGGCTTTTTTATGTGGGAATGACCAGAGCCAAAAAAGAATTATACCTGTTGTGTCCGGATCAACAGGACAACAATAAACTTATGGTTTCCACCTTTGTAAAAGAAGTTTCTCAGTTGTTGAACAATGAGGTCGTCAGCGGGTTGGGAGAAGGGGCAGTTGTAAGGCATGAAAAATTTGGAAGGGGAGTTGTTATTAATTCCTCAACAGGAGGACCAACCATTGAAATAAAATTCTTAAACGGAGTGGTAAAAAAACTTGATCTGCAGATATGCCTGGAAAGCAAACTGCTCAGTATAGAATGATTTTTACTGTTAAAAGATCTTCATGTTTTAAGCTAAAAACAAATTCTTGTACATATACAATTCTTTTGTTATTATTATAAATTGATATGGAGGAAAATAACAAATGCTTGAAAAGTATTACCCTGACTTATATTATGACAGTATCAGACATATAGATCTGGATATGCTAAAAACTAAAGGAATTAAAGGTTTTATCCTGGATATAGACAATACATTGGTGCCCATGCACAGTAAGGATGCCGATGAAAATGCAATGAAGTGGATTGCCGACCTCAAAAACCGGGGGTTTAAAGTTTGTATATTATCCAATGCTGCTGAAAAGCGTGTTGTGAGATTTAATAAAGATATTTCGGTATTAGCTATTCATAGGGCCTATAAGCCGGCAGGCAAAGCTTTTTTGAGAGCCGCCGAACAACTGGATCTTGAACCTGAAAGTATTGCGGTGGTTGGAGACCAGCTGTTTACCGATATACATGGCGGCAATAAGGCAAATATGCTTACAATACTTGTCAAGCCAATTGACAAGAAGGAAATTCTATATGTGAGACTAAAAAGAGGTCCTGAAAAGTTTATACTTAAGAAGTATATGAAAAAGCTGGAACATCAGCTGAAAAAAAGAGAGCTTTGGAAAAAGAACAGGCTTTTAATTGAAAGAAGCAGATATAAGAAGGAATAATTATAGTGAGGTACTGGCTGATGGATTTGGTTGCAGCTGTTAATGGCAAGTCCGGACTTTTTGGATTAATAGGCTGTCCGGTAGAGCATACAAAATCACCGTTTATTCATAATACCTTGTTTAAGGAAATGAATATTAATGCTGTGTATATTCCGCTCCATGTAAATCAGGGGGAACTTGATAAGGCTGTATCAGGTCTAAAGGCACTGAATTTTACAGGCTTTAATGTTACAGTCCCGTATAAAAAGGAAATTATAAAATACCTTGATGATATATCAAATGACGCACTTCTTATGGGAGCAGTAAATACAGTAAAAAACATGGACGGCAGACTTAAGGGATACAATACCGACGCAGAGGGCTTTTCCAGAGATTTTAAAGAAGGTTTTGATACCACCTTTAAAGGAAAAAAGGTAATGCTTCTTGGAGCGGGTGGGACGGCAAGAGCTCTTGCAATCAAGCTTGCAGCAGAAGGTGTACACAATTTGACTATTGTAAACAGAACTCTTCAGAATGCTCAAAATATAGTTGAGCTTGTGAGGAATAATTTTGGAAACATTGTCACAGGAATGGTTCCGGAAGCCTCTGAATTTTCAGAAGAATTTAAAAGCAGTGAGGTAATAATCAATACCACACCTGCCGGTATGAGTACATATGAGGCTTCAACTCCTTTTGATATTCAGTTTGATTTTCAAAAATCCCAGTATGTTTATGATGTAATATATACCCCACAGAAAACAAGATTTCTGCAGCAGGCAGAGACTAATGGGTGTAGAATCAGAAATGGTTTCGGAATGTTGATAAATCAGGGGATTTCAGCGTTCGAAATCTGGACGGGGAAAGCAGTTTCCAAAGTTTATGCTGTAGAATTATTAAATCTTATAAATAATTTAGAGGAATTATAGAAATTTTAACGAATATTATAACGAATATTATATGGATTGAATTTGTTTATTGGATTGATTTTTTTAAAAGTTTTATCTAAGGAGGATAAAAATGATTACTATAAAAAATTATATGGAAGAGGTAGTTCTGAATTTAATGGAGGGTGTCCTGGATGACATAAATATGTGTAAGTGTGAATTATGCGTTATGGACATTGCAGCTATTGCATTAAATGATCTGCCACCAAAATACATCGCTACTGAAAAAGGAGAATTGTACTCAAAGGTAAATTCTCTCAGGAATCAGTTTGAGGTTGATGTTATTGCAGCTATTACCAAGGCTGCAGTTCTTGTTAAGAGAGCACCAAGGCACAAATAATTCATTACATAATTGACCTGATAAATAAAGCGTTGGATGAGAAGCTTCATCCGGCGCTTTTGTTTTGTGCCCGGCATGGGTACAATCCATCATTGTTTGTAAGAAATTATGTTAGAAATAACATACAGATTTTGCCTATGTCAAATCATGCATTAAAATAATCTGGTAAATATTTTCATTAGTTTTGAAACTTATTTTAAATTTTCTGTGTATATAGCAATGTACAAGACAAAATAAAAGAATTTTAATTTGATATAAAGGAGGCTTTTGCGACTTGATTAATGAAGCAAAAATCCTGGCAAATTTGAGAGAGAAAAAGAGAGGTTCACTTGAAAAACTAATTGATATATACACCCCTTACATAAGCGTAATTGTATATAACATTATCGGAAGAGTGATGACAAATGAAGATATTGAAGAGGTTATTTCAGATGCCTTTATTTCACTTTGGAAACACGCTGATGCAATCGATAGTGAAAAAGGCAGTATCCGTACATATCTCGGTGCTATAGCACGGAATTGTGCAAAAAATAAATTGAGAGAGGTTAAAACTCACGCAGAACTGGATGAAAGTATAATTTCTGAAGAAATAGAGCCCCAGGAGGGATTGAAATTAAAAGAGGATAAAAGACTGCTTTTGGATTTAATTACACAGCTTGGTGAGCCTGATAGCGAGATATTTATGAGATATTACTACTTTGAAGAAAGAATCGGGAAAATTTCTCAGCGAACAGGGCTCTGCACTTCTACCATAAAAACCAAATTGGTGCGGGGACGAACAAAGCTTAAGGAGGCTTTGGTGAGAGAGAGGTGGGAAAGCAATGAATAAAAGACTTAATGCACTTTCAAATGAAGTGGGCTGTGAAGGTTCAAATTTTAAAATAGATACTAAGGATATTAAAAATAAAGTTAACTCATCTCTTAATACTGATTTTGAAGAAAGGAAAATTTATATGAAACAGAAATTAATAAAAATGATTGCTATTGCAGCTGCAATTATTGCTTTAGGTGCAACAACAGTATTTGCGGCTGTTAATTCTGATTTACTGAAGGAATTCTTTGAAGGAGATACCTCTGCTGTACAGAACAATGTAAAAACTCCGAAGGAAAGTGTTACTGACGGACGCTTTACTTTAACCTTGGAGCAGGTGCTTGCCTCAAAATATCAGGTGCTTGTGGTATTCTCGGTAGAGGGCTTAACAACTGAAGCTATCAGTGAGCTTATGAGAGATGGCAAAGAAGACTTAATGAGCAATATTGATTCAATATCCTTTGGTCCAAAAGATAAGAAGGCTATGGAGCAGTTTAAGTTTAATGGCTATACCTGGGGAGAAATAGAGGAAAAAAGGACTTCTACAAAAAGATACTGGGCACTTTCCAGTTCATATAGTTTAAATGAGAATGAAGAAGATTACTACATTAAACTGGGTGCAATGAAACCCGCAAAAGAAATTACCGTACCTATGAAGTGCAATGTGGAAACATTGGATCTGGTGCTGAAAAACCCTTCTTATGGTGATACTGAAATAAAAATGACTCCGATTGGTGTATTATTGGAGACAACTAACAATGAGATAGAATTTTTTACAAATGTATTTTTCCGAATGAAAAATGGAGAAATAAAAACCTTTAATGAGCTCTTAAAAAATAACATGGACTATGGGAATGATCCTGCAGAGGAAAAGTTGAAAGGTGGTGCGCTGTTCCACAGTATTATGAATTTTTCCGATTTTAAGAGTGTAATTGTGGATAATATAGAGTATGACATCAAGGACACCACAAAAACAAAGAAAGTAGAAATTGATAAAAAACTATATCCGTTTAAAATAAAACCTGTTAATAAAGACAAATGTTATATGCCTGTC
>JAQSXC010000100.1 GCA_029266335.1 Eubacterium sp.
AAAGATATTTAGTAAGTATGTTTATAAAACCAAATACTGCATTTGTGTGCAAGCCTTCCGAGGTTGTCAGCATGGCACTTTTGCTTAGTCCGTAAAATGCCCTGTTCAGTATACTGTTTCCGTCAACAATCATTATTTTTTGCGGGTTCATTAATGCCCTCCAGCCTTACTTTTTCACGAAAAAAATCCTGACTGTAATCATATGACTTTTAGCTGTAAGCTCGTCTATCTTTTTTATCAAGGTGGATTTTTCCGCTTCAAAGGTTGATGTATCTTTGCCCTTTATCAGGGCTTCGTTAATTTTGTTTTCAATTTCAATTTTTTTGTTTGTTAATTCATTGTATTGTTCAGTTATATTATTTTTTATTATATCAGTTTTTGTTTTTAATTCCAGCTTATATTTTAATAGTGCTTCACTTCGTAAAGAACCGTATAAACTTAAAGGCAAAGAATACTCTATATATAAGGAAGCATCATTTGTGTTGGCGGTAAAGCCGTTTAACATACCCGAACTTTCTTCTCCTGCACCTAAATCAGACATAAATTGCTTTAGTTTTTCCATTTCGGCTTCTGCAGATGAAACAGACAGGTTCATCTCCACATAATTTGTAAAATACTGAGGTGCAGCATTTTCGGTCTGATCAGCCATTGCCATGCACATGGTTGTCTTCAAATTGCTGCTGTCGGCACCTTCGGGTACACTTTCAATTTTTATATTATTGTCAGGCACAGACTTTTTAGCTGCTGCATCCCTTTTTTCACCTCTGTTGCTGGTTTCACTGGTGCTTTTATCAGCTGCAGGTGCCACCTGCTCAACCTCTTTGGCCTTTTGCAGTGCCTGAGAGGAAGGACTGCTATTGGCAGAGCCTTTGGAATCAGCGGCACCAGCAACTGTCTGACTTCCCTCGTCACCCTGGATTTCTCCGCTGAATTGAATGTTAGCATCGGCATTATCTTCAGAAGCAGCAGGCGCTCCTGCTGCTGAGCTTTCGTTTACACTGGCATTCAGACTGCTGGTCTTATCCATCACCGACCCCGCACCCAAATCCGGAAGCAGGTTATAGGCCAAAATCGAGATAACAACTACTGCAGCGGTTGATAGTGCAGCCATTACTTTTTTATTGAATATAAATATCTTTTTCTTATTATTGTACTCTTTTTCGCTTACTTCTATAAGTTTGGAATGGAGAGATTCAGAAAAGTCTTCTGGCAAAGGCATTTCCTCATCATCTTTACACATCTGTGCAATAAAAGACTGTTCCTTGAGTTTCTGAGCGCATTGCGGACATTCATCCAGATGCTTTAAAAATTCTTCTTTATACGTATCTTCCAATAGCTCATCAATGTATAGTGAAATATATAAATCGCTTTCTTCGCAGAAATTCATGGTTATCCCTCCTTTCAATACTATTTGACGTAGTCCGTAAATAAATGTTCCTTATCCTGACACAACAATTCTCTCAATTCCGACCTTGCTCTGCTAATTCGCGACTTTACCGTACCTACCGGTGTTTCTATTGTTTCTGCTATCTGCTCGTAACTAAGTCCTCTGAAATCTCTAAGAACTATTATCATTCTGTTTTTCTCATTCATCTGAGATAATGCCTTTTTTATTGCTTCTCTCTGAGCATTGTTTTCAGCTATTTTTTCCGGACCTGGAGTATTTGAAACCAGTCTGTCCTTTATGGTGATTTCTTCAAAGGTTTCCTGCTCAATTGAAACAGTGTTCTTATTCTTATTTTTTCTGATAAAATCAAGGCATGTATTTGTGGCAATACGATAAATCCAGGTTGAAAAAGAGCAATTTCCTTTAAAATCCTTTATGTATCTGAACGCTTTAATAAATGTCTCCTGTGCCTGCTCACTGGCATCCTCAGGATTGTTCAACATTCTGTAGCATATGTTATATACTTTGGTATAGTAGCTGCCGGAAAGTTCCTCAAATGCCTGTACACTACCCTGTCGTGCTTTGGTCAGCAATCTATTTTCCATATCAAATCCCATTTTGATCCTACTTTCTTTTAGAGCCTGCTTAAGATCTCATTGCACTCGTCATGTTGGTGGATTTTACGCCATGCTGCATTATATTTTCCTGCAATAAATAAATTATTACTGCAAAAACTTACCCTGCCTGACATAAAATCCTCCTAAAATGCCAGGCACAAGCAGATCTTAAACAAGCCTTAATAGGTCCAAATTTTTTATCTTTTTGTTTTTGTTACAAAAATTATTATAACATAGCCATAGATAAAGCAGCAAACAAATAAAGGCAATGTTTGGTTATAATCTTTTGTGAACTATTAACATTTTTTTCAACAAAATTTGATCTATTTTTTAAGTTTTTATTAAAGGGGATTCCAATACAAGCATAGAATAAAAAGTATATAAATTAACATTTATTTAACTTTAAATTAAAAGGAGTTCTTATGATTAGTACTATTCTTGTAACAGACGATAATGTATTGGACAACGCTATTCTAAGAAATTATCTTTACAAAGAACGTGTAAACATAATCTCAGCACTTAACGGTAGAGAAGCCCTGGATATGGTTGAAAGCAGAAATGTTGATATTATCATACTTGATTTGGTAATGCCGGTTCTGGATGGCTACGGTTTCCTGGAAGAGTTTTCTAAAACCCCGTTCTATAAGGAAATCCCTATAATTATTGCATCAGGAATAGAAAATGAAGATGTTGATAAAGTTCTTAAATATGACATTTATGATTTTATCTTTAAACCCCTAAATCATACAAATAAATTTGTTCTGATCAACAAAATAAGAAAGGCTCTGCAATTCAGGAAAATGCATATTGAATTAAAAAAACAAAAATAGGATTTGAGTAACATTTAAATAATAAAACAAGAAAATGGAAAGTTATTGTTTTATTGTGGCTAAGTGAGCTTAAGTAACACACTCACCCGGATAGCTTATAGTGACTTTTCCTTCTCTAGCCAGAAGAGGTCCCATTAATATTATTGATGATCTCATCTCTGAAGCCAGACTTTCAGGAACAACTGTAGAAGATATTGTTGTGGAATCTATTATTGCGACACTATCTTCTACTTTTACTTTACAGCCAATGGTTTTCAGAATATCAAGGATCACTTCAACATCACTGAACATGGGACAGTTTTTTATTATATTCTCTCCCCCGTTCAGTATGGTGGCTGCCAGTATCGGCAATACGGAATTTTTTGCCCCTTCTATACTTATTTCACCCTTAAGCTTTTTACCTCCACTGACTATTATTTTGTTCATAATATAATACACCTCCGTAACGCTGGGACATTCTTGATGATTGTAATTGCACAACTTTCCCTCCTTAAATTATTGAACACTGAAGTATAAATATGTAAAATATACTATTTTTAGTCTCATGGGTACGTAGTAAAAACAAATAAAATAAAATAAAAAATGCAGATATATGTTTCCTATGCCCCTGCACTATTATTTTATGCTTTTTTATTTATTTTGTTACTATACCCTCTATTAACAATTTACAATACGTTTTTGAGTGGCGATTTTCGAGGCGGATGGTAGAGGGTACATTGTATCGGAACAAAAACATGGAAATTTATTACTTACTATACATCAGAAAATATACTTTTCCAGACAATAAAAACAAGGCAGTTACGTTTTGTAAGCTGCCCTGTAATCTGATATTTTTTTAAGACATTTGTGACTGAATATTCTTTATTTTTTGCTGTGCTGAAGATATCTCCTGTTGGTTTGCATTCTGGACCATGTACCAGCCCTTTTGAGACATAATGTCAAATACCTGCTTCTGAGCATCAAAGGTTTTTGTCAAAATGCTTTCAGCATCATTTCTTACAGTGGGATTGACACTTTCCAGTATAAGATTTGTAAGTGATGATGCTGCCAGTTTGTGCTCACCTAAAACTGATGCCATGATTTCTTTATCTGTTAAATTAGCCATGATTTCCCTCCTTTTTATTGTCCCGCTGTGTTAATATGCTTCATTAGTAGCTGTAAATTGTTTTTTTCTTCACTTGCCAGCTTATTGCACAGGTTTTTCACCTGACTGTCCGAAGCCAGCTGAGCGCAGCCCTGCAGGTACTTGATATTGTCCTCGCACATACTGATATTATCCTGGATCAGCATTAATTCTTTACTTGTAAGTGTCATACAAATCCTCCTTCGATTCAAATAGTAGCCTTCAATAGTATTTATTGAATTATACTTATTTTCCACATTTTTATTTTTCATATTCCTAGTAATTATTTGTTTCTCTAAAATCTATACTGGAGTCAAAATTTTGCAGATGAAAAAAGGCTGTTGCAACTGCAACAACCTTCTTCATTTATTAAAATTAATTTAATTAAGACCATGCACATTATGGTTCATAATACCGGACTTATGGTAAAAATCCATTATATTATCTTTATTTTAACAAAGCTCTTCTTACCCTTTTGAAGCATCATTTCTCCATCTACAAGATCTCCAGTACCTACTGTATAGTCAAAGCTGGTTATCTTATTTTCATTCAGAGCAACTCCACCCTGCAGGACAGCTCTCCTTGCTTCACTTTTTGATGGTGTCAATTCTGCAAGCGTCAGTAAATCAGTAATTTTTATTCCTGCTTCCAGTTCTGCTGCCTTTACCTCAATAAAAGGAATGTTTTCAGAATTACCCTTACCGCCGAAGATGGCTTCGGCCGCATCCTTGGCCTTAAGAGCTTCTGCCTCGCCATGAACAATCTTTGTAACTTCATAGGCAAGAATGGCTTTAGCCTGATTTATTCCCGCATCAGTCAAGGCTCCAAGTCTCCGCACTTCCTCCATTGGCAGGAAGGTCAGCAGCGCCAGACATTTTGCCACATCATTGTCACTGATATTTCTCCAGTACTGGTAGAACTCATACGGTGTAGTCTTATTGGGATCAAGCCATACAGCTCCGCTTTCGGTTTTACCCATTTTCTTACCTTCACTGGTGGTCAACAATGTAAAGGTCATGCCGTATACACTTTTCCCATCGGATTTCCTGCATAATTCAAGACCTCCAAGGATATTTGACCACTGGTCGTCTCCGCCAAGCTCCATCAAACAGTTGTATTTTCTGTTAAGCACCAGAAAATCATAGCTCTGCATTAACATATAGTTAAACTCAAGGAAAGTTAAGCCTTTTTCCATTCTGCTCTTGAAGCATTCAGCGGTCAGCATTCTGTTAACCGAGAAATGAACTCCGACATCTCTGAGGAATTCAACATAATTCAGGTTTAAAAGCCAATCGGCATTATCAACCATGATTGCTTTATCATTGGTAAAATCAATGAATTTTGAAATCTGAGTTTTAAAGCTGTCCACATTATGCTGAACAATTTCTCTGGTCATCATTTTTCTCATATCATTTTTACCGCTGGGATCACCTACCATCGCGGTTCCTCCGCCTATTAAAACAATAGGCCTGTGCCCGGCCTGCTGCATGTGAGCCATTACCATCAACTGTAAAAAGTGTCCTACATGCAGGCTGTCAGCTGTCGGATCAAATCCGATATAGAAAGTTACAGACTGCTCGCTTAAAAGCTTCCTGACTTCCTCCTCATGTGTTACCTGGGCAACAAAGCCTCTGTCCTGTAATAAATCAAAAACATTCATTTAAAATTCACTCCTCATAATCTGTTATTTACAAATTTTCATAAATTTATTGGTAATCAGGCATGATTAAATAATAAATTCCACATTTTAAGGTGGCTATTAAAAGTAATCATGTCTCAATCAAAAATAAAAGCTCTTAATCCTTATATAAGGACGAAGAGCTCGTGGTACCACCTTAATTTGCATATATAAAAACAGCATAACCAGACCTGGCTACGGTTCTATATAATACCTCAATGCTGTAACGGGCATACCCGGCTGAAAAGCGGCTCATAATCCGTAATTCGCCAATTCCATGTATATATCAATCTTCCCACCAACCAGATTGCTCTCTGAACCAACATGGACAGCTACTGAGAAAAGAACTTAATTCCTTTCAAAATTAATCCTTGCCTTTAAAATATTCCCCAACATTTTATCATAAAGAAATAGTGCTATGCAATACCATAATCCCAGAAATACCTGTTTGGCGCATTATTTCAGATATACCTGTATTGCAGCTCTTAAAATGAGTAAAAATAATGAGCATCATAATATTAGCCAAAAGCTATATATAATGCCCCATAGTAAAGAATACATGTTAATTATACCACTTTAACAACGGTTTCATGAAATCTGAAATTATAAGCAATATTATTGATATATATTGCTGGTATTTAAATTACCGGGGAAATGGTCTCAATATCTTTAATTTTCTCCAAATAGCTACCACTTATACCTGCACTGGAATTAAATGTACACCTTAATTTCAAGTATTATTTTCTATCTATTTAAAAATAATATATTTATTATTTCAAAATAGAAAGAGGTTAATAATTTGCTGGTTATTTTCATCAGAACTTTAATTCTTTATATCATTGTTATAATAGCTATGCGAATAATGGGCAAAAGACAGATCGGGCAGCTGCAACCTTTTGAACTTGCTGTTGCCATCATGATTTCCGAACTGGCCTCAGTACCCATGCAAAATACTGGTATTCCGCTGCTAAGTGGTATTATACCAATATTAACCATGCTGGCAGCTCAAATTTTGATTTCATTTATATCATTAAAAAGCTCAAAGGCCAGAGATATTATATGCGGAAGGCCCAGTCTGATAATATCCGCCGGTAAAATCAATGAACAGGTTTTCAGAAATGAGCTCTATACATTAACCGATTTGCTTGAGCAGCTCAGAAGTAAGGATATCTATAATATTGCAGATGTTGAATTTGCAATTCTTGAAACCAATGGACAGCTAAGTGTAATACCTAAGGCAGCAAAAAGAAATGTTACCGCTGAAGATTTAAATCTGACTGTTAAGTACGAAGCTCCTGCAATAAATTTAATTATTGACGGAGATCTGATAGTTAACAATCTGGAGATGGCAAATCTGGATAAGAAAACTCTTGAGGCTGAACTGAACAAAGTAGGCATAAAGAGCATCAAAGACGTATTCTTTGCCAGTATCGATTCGGAAAGAAAGCTTTTCTGCCAGGAAAAAGAACAGAACAATAAGAAGAAGACATGAGGAGTTGAATTTGTACTGTGAATACCAATACAAAAACAATAATATTAGTCGCACTATTACTGCTTGTAATAATTATCTCGGGCTCATTAACACTTTATTATCTGGATATTTCGGCCGGACGGCTGGAATTGGCCATTAACTCGGCAAGTGTTTCAGTTACCGACAAGCAGTGGACTTCTGCACAAAAACAACTTGATGACTTTCAAAAGATATGGGAAAGAACAAAGTACTTTTGGGCCATGCTTTTGGATCACTTTGAAATTGATAATATAGACGATTCCTTTAACAAATCAAAAAAATATGTAGAAAGTCAGGATTACTCTTCGGCATTAGCAGAACTTGAAGCCTTAAAGCATTATATTCTTCATATTCCTCAAAAAGAAGGCTTTACATTGGAAAATATTTTTTAGTCATTACTTAAAACCCCTCTCAATCAGGAAAATTATGAAAAAGATATAGAATAACCCTCCAGATAGGAGCGGCAGTGGATTAAGGCACTTTTTCACCTTAATCCATATGAAGGTTACCAGTGCTGAGGATAATGCCAGCAGAGCACTTACTATAGTAATTGTGTTCAGCCTCCAGTCAGTGGCCAGAATACCAATTGATACAGGGATACAGCTTTGAAATACCATTGCTCCCGTTATGTTGCCAAGTGACAGAGTATCCCTGCTTTTACTGATCCAAATAATACTGTTAAACTTTTCAGGAAGTTCTGTGGCAATGGGTGTAACAATTATGGATAAAGCCAGTGTTGAAATACCCAGGCCTTTTGATACAATCTCGATGTTGCCCACAAAAAGTTCGGCTCCGATTATAATTACCGCCAGAGCGACAATTACCTGGGCTGATATCACAAATAAGCCTGTTTTTGTATTAAATACCTTTGCAAAGGTCAGTTCGTCAATTTCTTCGTTACTGGCATTATCATTATTAACTGTCTTGTAGACATAAAATATGTAACAACCGATAAGCAGAATGGCTACCATGTTTTTTATTAATCCAAAGGTTATCAGCGATACTATGATCATTCCTGTATATACTATTACAAAAAATGAGATATCCCTGCTCAGGACTCCCAGATTTACGTTAAGCATATAACCGGTTTTACGTTTCCCGGCAAATATTATAACGCTCAGCCCTGTTATAAAGAATGCAAGAGTTGAAAGCATAAAAGGTGCGCCAACGATGGCTCCTATACCTATATCAACTGATTCCGACTTGCCTTTTGAAAAAAGTAGAGCGATAATTGGGATTAATGTTTCAGGTAAGCAGGTACCCACCGCTGAAAATATACTGCCCACAACCCCATCACCAAGTTTTAGTTTCTTTCCCAGCCATTCAATTCCATTTGTAAACAATTCACAGCCTGTGAGTATGATTCCCAGGCTTAAAATAAGTATGATAACATTCTGCAGCATTTTCAATCCCTTTTCCTGTCAGGTAATACCTGTTGTTATACAAACCAGTCTGTTTCCGGTATATCCAAATCCATATGGTTCATCAGATAACTGGCATGCTTGTATAATAATATGAGGGATATGGCTGAAATGATTACTAAAAAATAAAAAAATCGCCGTTTAACAGCGATCTTTAAAAGATGAGGCTTGAATATTGGCACCTCGAAATACAACTTTCGCTCTAGTATTAGAAACATTTTAAGTGATTAAACCTAACAAATTGCAATATTTATAGCAGCATTGTTATCCGCATGAATAGTAAATCCACAACTCTTACATAAGAAAGTGTCTTGACTTATCCTATTGTTCTTGTCTATATATCCACAGTTGGAACATTTTTGACTTGTAAAATCTCTGTTCACATACCTAACCTGTAAGCCTTTTTCTTCTGCAAGAGATTGTATAGTTCTCTGAAGCTCAAAGTAAAATGAATCTCTGGTAAATTTAGTTCCTGTGAGGTCTTCCATATGGATGGTCAATGCATTGTGTTTAAACGCCTTATTAATCACGTACAGAGCCGTTTATATGTATAGGAATCTAACAACCCATAGGTATCATCCTTGAATTTATGTAGCTTTCTATCCCTTGTACAGGGAAGCTGATTTTACCCAATAAAAATTTCTACAGTTGTTAAATGCTATGAATAATGTATTGGCTAAACCAAAATCAATGCCCATTATTTTAAATACTTTTTTCATTCTGTTACCTCTATGTGGCTAGATTTTGTTATTGTTTAACCTTAAGTTCTATGAAACATTTATATTGATTATCATAATAAATTTTCACTTATACTCATTAACTATATTTGACAAATAAACCAATTAATTGTTATAATAATCCCATAATTTTGCAAAATTATAAAATACATTTTTAAGGAGACATAAAAATTCATGAAAAAATTAATTTCTTTTGCACTTATTTTAACTCTGCTTAGTATTTTTACGTTAGGTTCGTTTGCTGAAAATAGTAATGAATACGAAAATTTATTAAGAAATACAATGTACAAACAATATCCAAAGATGAAATCCCTGATGGAGTAACACCTCTTGTTGTAAATTCATTAGAAGAATTTGAAAAAATCTTACAACAGAATGCCTCTAATGAAACTTACGATAATTCACAGACAGTCAATTTACAGACAGACAATTTAATTAATACAAACTCTTCTGTTGTCAAGCCTAACGGATTATGGCCTTCACAAACAGATACGGATACACATTATTTATATTATAAGCGTCCAATGGCAGTGTTAATATCTGAAATAGAATACAGATATGCTTATAATGACACTACTGGCAAAAATAGAATATCTGGAGTTGAATATAGTAGTATTTATTTTGATGAAAGTTTAAATTGTACTTGGGAACCAGAAGCATATACAACGACCATCTCAAATGACTACACAACATTAAATGTTAAAGTGCGTGGAAATATATATCAAATTATAGAATATAATGGTAACTCTCATAAGGATTTAGTTCAAAGAATAAATACTACATACCAAATTAAACCATAATTGTTTTTATTATGATTTTTGATTTGCAGAATTTATTTTATTAATATATTCTGCAAACTAATATTAAGGAGAAAAAAATGAACAGTACGAGTGCCTTAATTCTCTTCGAACTATTTTATAAGTATATAGAATATGTTTTCAAGGTAATAATAGCAATTTATATTATTTTAGTACTTCATAAAGTAAATAAACTACTTAAAAAAAAGCTTTAACTAAAATATAGCTAAGTATCATCCTTTAAGTTACTTAGCTATATTTTTTCACTATGGATAATGCATTCTAACCATCAGCAGGTTATGCAAGCGGCAATCTCTATAGCTCTTTTTACACTGAGCTGTCCTTTCACATCAACATATTTGTAAGCACACAAATAATCACATATCCTTTATATGAAATTACTTTTATCCTTAATTCTAGTAAAATAAAAAAATCGCCGTTTAACAGCGATCTTTTTTAACTGGTGACGAATACTGGGCTCGAACCAGTGACCCCTACCATGTCAAGGTAGTACTCTAGCCAACTGAGCTAATCCGTCATATAACACATATTTACTTCTTGTACTTTTACTTGAGACCCGCACTTCGCATTAATTATCCGATGGAAAATGCAAAAGCTTTTTAGGTACAAGAAATATAATATATGCATTCAATACCTTTTGTCAAGATATCTGTGATATTTAATTTAAAGGTTTCCCATCATCTGCAGGTTGTTTTTTCTCCCTGAACCAGTATGAGAAAAACGCAGCACAACATAATATCATAAGCCCTGAAATGCCAAAAACAATTAACATGTTATCCAGAACAGTCACCTTAATATCCAACTGTATTCCATTCAAAACCCCGACAATTACCGCTCCCAGGGAAGCACTCAAAAAACCTGCTGTACCTGCCAAAGCTGCATTAAACCCGATAAAAACCGTTCTTCCCTCCTGCGGAGCATATTTAAATTGAATATTAAACAGGGACAGGTTTACTCCAGCCCAGCCTATTCCAGCCAATACCTGTATAAATGGGATTAATATGAAATAGGTGTTTTGATTTACAAAAACCCAGATGGTATGAACCAGGCCTATGACTGTAATTGAAGCTACAGTAGTAAATTCCCAGCTTTTCCTTTCAGAGATTTTTCCCCAGATTTTTGCAGAATAAGCTTGTACACAGGATAAAATTATTCCCATTATCATGATAAAAGTATAGGAGAGTTTCAAACCCGTTACCATGTAGACCGAGAAAAACGGAAGTGAAAATTGTGCACTTAAATTCCATACAATATTCAATATTACTACTTTCCGGAACTGCTTATTCTTTAAGGGTATTGTTATAAGACTCCGTATATTAAGGCTCTGGTTTAATTGAACTACTTCAGGTTCTTTTATCTTTCTCAATGTCAGAAAGTTAAATACCATTAAAACTAAAACAACAGAGAAAATAATAACAAAACCCAAGTAATCCTGATGGTTTGACTTGAAAGTATCCAGAATCCTCCCCATTACAAGGGATAATACGGCTGCCGAGCCCAGAATACACATATCCCTTACCCCGAAGTATCTTCCCCGGATTCTTTCAGGAACCAGGCTGACAATCCAGCTTCCTGCTGCAGGATTTAAAAAGCTTGAGGCACAGTAGGCTAGAAAATACATGCTTGCCAGCATAAATAACCTGCCGGTTTTACTCTCAGTCACAAAAGGAATAAGAATCATTAGTCCCAGAAGAGTTCTATAAAACATGCACAAGGCAACAATGAGCTTTTTTCTGCTCTTTAGCCTCTCCAGCAAAAGCGGGCTGAACATTTGTATTATGTTCGTAACCAAAGGAAGGGCTAAAATGATCCCGTTAAATTGATCATTGGCCCCCAGATAATTTGCATAGCCAACAAAAAATGCCCCACTGGTCAAAGTATATATTGCATTTGCCAGACAGCCTTCCTGAATAAACCTTCTCCTGCTTAGTTCATAGTTTTCATCTGTAATATTACCGCTTTTCAGGCCAAATTTATTAAGAATATGACTGATTCCCATATGTATAACCCCCAGTGACTGAAAAATGCTGCGTATGATTTATCGGGTAGAGTGATGATTATTACTTGGCGGTACGTTCCTTTTTATATTCCAAATCCATATAAATCTGTGTAATAAGCCTCTGAAGTATCAAACTTGTAATTGTACTGAAAAAAGAAGCAAGATAAGCAGATCCCAAAGAACTGCCGGAGATCAGTAAAATAATAGGCAGCTGGAACATCAGGTAAAAGCCGGCAAACACACTTATGATTTGTGGCTTCTGTCCCTTTGTTATATCGCTGCTGGCTGTAAAAGCATCAGCCACATTTAACTTAAGGTCCAGAACATAGCAGAATCCGAAAATAAATATAATGTAGGCAATAATTCCAGGAACTACAAAGAACATTAATCCCATCAGAACCAGTAAGCCAAACAATACATTATATATTATAAGCCGTCCAAAATGCTTGAAAGTTCCTTTAAAACTAACCTTAAACCCTGAATCCTTGCCACGAAGTTCAGCTATGTAGGAATACATATATACTGATAAAAACATATTTGTAACCAGTTTAATGGCCAAGGTAATACCTAATACAAAAAGTACCGGATAAAACATCTTCTCGGCCATATTTGATGTTTGTGAACCTGTAGCCGACAATGTCAGCGCAGACAATAAGTCGAAATCTTCCAGAGATACCTGGTTCAATATTTTATATTGCACATAGTTTCCAATTATCTGGCATAAAAGGACAAGTACAAAGATTAATCTTGCAAGCCCCTCATTTTTTAATTTATGAAACTTTATACTCACCGGAAGATATTCAAAAAATCTCTTTACTCCTGAAGTATTATTCATAATACCTTTCCTCCCGGAAATTATGTATTGCACTGTATAGATAAAACAGGCTGAATACATAAAACGAAATTTTAATGTAAAAGCATACTAGCTAAGTATACCTTATTCAGCTAAAAAAACAAGCTTGTAAGGTAATTTAGACCTGCTATATAAGGAACCCTCCATTGGGACTTATTATCTGCCCGGTTATAAAATCTGCCTTTTGGGAAGCAAGGAAAAATACCGTTTCAGCAATATCCGTACCTTTGCCAATAACTCCAAGCGGAGTTTGCTCCTTCAATTCTTTTATTGCCTCAGCATCAAGATCAGAATTCATGTCAGTATCAATCACACCGGGAGCAACACAATTCACCTGAATATTGGACGGACCCAGCTCCTTTGCCAGGGCTTTGGTCATACCAATTATAGCAGCTTTTGTTGTTGAATAAAGTACCTCACAGGAAGCACCGGTTATTCCCCAGACAGATGATATGTTGATTATTTTACCGCAATGGTTTCTTATCATGGCCGGTAAAACACCTTGTGTACAATGAAACATTCCCTTTACATTGACATCAAACATTCTATCCCACTCTCCGGAGGTAATATCAGTAAAAAGCTGCTGTTTTGCTATACCGGCATTATTGATCAGTATTTCAATGTCACCGAACTGTCTGTTTACCAGTTGGAGCATTTGATTCACCTGTTCCCTGTCGGATACATCTGCCTTAACAAGCATAGAATTACAGCCGACTTTTTGCAGTTCGTCCTGCAGCCTTCCTGCGGCTTCCCTGCTGGTATTATAATTTATAGCTACATTAAAGCCACTGGTGGCAAAATGTCTGGCTATATCATGTCCGATACCTCTTGACGCTCCGGTAACTAAAACTGTCTTCATGCCAACCTCCATCCAGGTGAACAATTTGTACCTATAATAAAAAGTAAATCAAAAGATGCTGGCATCTTTTGGTACGCGAAGATAAACGATGTACGCACAAAATTATGCTTCGCGTTATTCCCGTCCTGTAATAGTATTAAAGAAGGCCTGTTTTTCAGTTTCATTTTTAAACTGTCCGAAATAAGCCGCTACCTCAACAGCAAAATCTACAAAGGAAATGCCCTTTGAGGTTATAACATTCCCATCCCTGACAACTCTTGTATTAATAAAGTTTTCTCGTGGGAATGGATCCTCTTCCTTAAACTGATCCCTTCTGAGCTGGTTCCATTCTACAATTGAAGTTGTATATTTCACTTTGTTCAGGATTCCTGCTTTTGCAAAAAAGCGGGGACCTGCACATATTGCTGCCAGAAGCTTACCGCTGTCATAAAAGCTATTGATCAGCTGAAGCATTTCCTCTCTCACAACAGGATTCCAGCCTCCGGGTATAATAAAACCCTCATAGTCCTCTGCTTTGGCTTCACTTATGGTTATGGCAGGCAAGTACAGCATACCGCCTTTACTCTTCACAGGATTCATGTCATAGGCACATGGAACTATCACCTTGGAGAGTTCATGTCCCAATAAATGGGTTGCATATGTGATTTCAAAATCAGCCATATCATTATACATAAAAACAAGTATTTTGTTCATGTTCATACCTCCATATCTTTAATAACTGTAATTTTTACTATTATGATATCTATAAATTTCTTAATTATAGTCAACTTTACTTTGTCAGCTGCTCCAGCATATCCAAATAACCTCTGGCATGCTCGTTTGAATTTCCGCACATTTCAGCCGAAGGTCTTAAACTGCCGCAGACCGGCGGCCTTTCAGGCTTTCCGAACAGCTTGCATCTATAATTATCGTCAAGCTGTATACATTTTACACCGGCAGGTTTCCCTGACAGCATGCCCGGAATAGGTGAAGAAATTGACGGTGAAATGCAGCATGCTCCACAGCCTTCTCTACACTCCATGTTTCCGTTGGCACCTCCTTCTTCTGAAGCTTCAAGTCCTTTTAATTTATATGTCCAATAAGTACCGGTCCGTGATTGGCCATTATCCTGTCACCACTCACAGTAAGGCTTATCCACAAGTTGAGAGTTTCCATACCGCCTGTCAAAAGTAACTTCTTCACCCAGCCAGTCAGGTTTTTCAAAAAGCTGCTCTTCAGATTTCAGCTCAATCTCAGCTACAACCAGCCCTTTATTTACTCCAAGGAATTCGTCAATTACCCACTCATTCCCCTCAAACACAACAAAATGACGTATTTTTTCTATCAGAGGCCTGATACATAAATTATCCAGCATCATATTTGCTTCACCGGCAGGTATCTCATATTCAAACTCCTCCCTGGTAAACGAATTGGCCTTTCCTTTTATTGTAATAAAACCTCTTTCATCATAGGTTCTGACACGGACTGTTCGTCCACTTTCCAAAGATAAATACCCTTGCTTGAATAATATGGGCTTTGCTTGAATTTTGTAATCATTGTTTTTAACCAGAAATTTTCTCTCTATCTCAACAGGCATCTATATTTCTCCTTATGTTATGTATCGATTCAAATGCACCCGGTATATTGCACACCGGTTATATATCAGCAAATAATAACATCTGTATTTATTTCTCACTATAATAGAGGAGAGAGTTATCTCACTGATGATATTAATTATAGCTCACTGTTATTGGTTTTTCCATTAGTAAATATAACGAAAGAGCAGTTTGCCGGTAGTGAATCTGACCATTATACTTCAACAATTTTCCATATTGGGACAAGAACAAAGTTGGCAAAGCCATTTTTGTTTGCGCAAAAAAACCGCACATCATATTGAATATGCGGCACAAAGAATACTATTTAAATTCTTCCTTAATAATTTATCCTTTCAATCCGGTAGTTACAATTCCTTCAACAAAATATTTCTGAGCAAACATGTAGATTATCAATATAGGAATCAGGCAGAACACCGAAGCCGCCATGAGCAGATCAAACCTGGTGGTGTGTTCACCTCTGAAAGCGCTCAGTCCCAGCTGGATGGTAAATTTGTTTGTAGAATTTATATATACCAGCGGGTATAAGAAATCATTGTAATAGCTCTGAAAAGTAAATACAGTAATGGTTGCTATAATAGGCTTTGACAGAGGGACAAAAATATTTGCCCATGCCCTTAGTCTGCCACAGCCATCAATAGTAGCCGAGTCTTCAAGATCCTGCGGTATGGTCATAAAGAACTGTCTCCCCAGAAATACCGGCAGGCCATATCCAAACAGCATTGGAATTAATATGGGCCAGAGGGAATCCTGAAAACCAAGGTTTTTGAAAAAAATAAATCTTGGTATCAGAACAACTGAGTCAGGTATCATTAAAGATAGCAGGAACAGAGCAAACAAAAAATCTCTCCCCCAGAATTTTATACGTGCAAATGAGTATGCAGCAAGAGTTGCGCTCAATACGGTAAAAAATGTTCCGGGAATAACTATTAAAAACGTATTTAAAAACATACGCGTGAAACTGAGTCCGTATGCATTCCATGCCTTAACATAGTTATCAAACCTCCACTCGGAGGGAAGAATTGCAGGCGGGAATGTCATTATCTCGGTTCTTGATTTGAACGAACATAAAATCATCCAGAGCAACGGAATCAAATCCAACAAAACAAACAGAATAAGTACAATATATGCCGTTACCATTATTGTCTTCTTTTTATTTTTACTACTTGCATTAAGTGCGTTATCCACAAAAAGCCACCCTCCCCAGCTACAGATAATAATCAGGTTTCATACTGAACTTTACTGCCTAAAACATACTTCTGCAGCACTGTTACAATCATTATAATAATAGCCATGATTATTGCTATTGCGCTTGCATATCCCATTTCATTATGGGTAAATGCTTTTGTATACAAATAATACACCAGTGTACTGGTGGAATTTCCCGGTCCCCCTCTTGTCATGGTGAAAATTTCGGTAAATACCTGAAAAGCATTTATTATTGCATATACCACTACAAAGTAAATGGCAGGCATTATTAAAGGAAGCTTTATAAACCAGATCTTCTGATATGATTTTATACCATCTATCTCTGCCGCCTCATAAACCGCTCTGGGTACAGCCTGTAATCCGGCTAACAAAACAACCATATTGTAGCCTGCCATTTTCCAAACACTCATTAATGCAATACTGAAAATAGCCAGATTGGGTTCAGTAAGCCAACCAACAGGCCCTATTCCCACCAGGGAAAGCCCGTAGTTTATTAAACCGAATTCAGTATTATACAGCCAGGTAAACAGGAGTGCAATTACAATAAGCGGGCAGACAACCGGAAGGTAAAAGATAGCTCTGAATGCATTAATACCCTTAATTGGCAGCTCAGCTATTAAAGCAAGGCCGAAAGATATTATCAATGACAGCGGAACATAAATTGCAACCCATTTTAATGTATTAGTCAGGCTTATCAGGAAAACATCATCGCGGAGAAGTTTTGAATAATTATCAACTCCAATAAATTTAGCGTCGGATAAAATATTCCAATCTGTAAAACTGTAAAATATTGAACAAACAAGCGGATATAAGGTAAAAACAAATAGTCCGATCAGAGCAGGTGCTGCAAACGCATATCCATCAATATTCCGTTTTAGAACTGTCTTTTTGCTAGCTCTCATTTTACCACCTCTTTAGGTAATAATATAAGAAGGAGAAAATCTCCTTCTTATATTATCTATGAAATTTAAATTCTTCTACTTGAACAACTCGGTATTTGCTTTTTTGTCAATGTTTGCTGCTGCCTGTTCCATTGTCTGACTGCCGTTGAAAGCATTGTCCAGCTCAGGAGTAATAATATCCTGGAATTTAGTATACAATCCGGTTGCTGCTGCATTGTACTGAATCTCTGTTTCTATGTATGAAGCTGCCGCCTTAAACGGTGCTGCGTCAGGAGGAGTAGTAACTATCTTGTCATTGTCAAGCATTTTCTTATACGGAGGCATTGACAATCCACCTGCCATTGTTACTCCAAGACCTTCATCACTTAAGAAATATCTGATAAGGCCAATGGCTGCATCCTTATTTCCGCTCTTTTCACTCATAGCCAGAGTACCTGAAATAACAGGGTTTATGCGAGTGGTACCTTTTGGCATTTCAATTGCTGTCCATTCAAAATCAGCATCATTTCTACAGGTAGGTACAAACCATCTGCCTGAAGGATACATAGCAATTTTGCCTGTTAGGAATAATTGATCCGAACCTTGTCCGATTGATGAAAGTGCTGAAGGTGAAGGTGCTGTCTTGTTTCTGATGATATCAAACATTACGTTCATACCTTTTAAAACCAAAGGGTCACTGAAGTTTGACTTGCCGTCCTTAAACCATTGTCCGCCGTAAGATGATCCGAAGGTCATCCAGTATGCCCAGTAGTTGTCGGCCTCGGCCCCATATTGAACAACCTTGCCATTTTCTGATATGGTAAGTTTCTTAGCTAATTCTACATATTGTTCCATTGTCCAGTCACTTCCAGGAATCTCAATATTCGCCTTCTTGAACAGATCAACATTAAGATACATGCTTATAGCTGCCCAGTCCTTGGGAATAGTATAGGTTTTGCCGTCAACCTGACCGTATTTTAACAGTCCGTCAACCAAATCGGCAGTCAATTCAGGATATTTTTGGATATAGGGATCCAATGTAGCACAAGCTCCTGATTTAACATATTCAGGTACTTTTGACTGGAGCAGCCAGAATACATCCGGTGTCGAATTCCCTGCTACCATTGTGGAAAGTTTTGTATAATAGTCATTTGGAGTAAACATATAGTTTACTTTAACCTTTGGGTTCTTTGCTTCGAAATCGTCCAATACTTTTTCATAAAGTAATCTTTCGTCTTCCTCACCCCAACTCATAAAACTTATTTTTCCGCTAATTTCCTGAGCTGCCTCAGCATCCGACGATGCAGACTGTGTCTGACTTGCAGGTGCAGAATTTGTGCTTGAAGCTGTTGAGTCACCAGCCTTCTCATCCGAACCGCAGCCCGCCATTACAAAAGAAAACATACACAGAGTTGCAAGTAATAATGCTAAATACCTTTTCATGGTCATCCCCCTTTATATTTTATTTAATTACTGCTTAATCAGCAGCAAAGAAAACTAAAATAAATGCCATTTCCGTACACTGTTACAACGCTCTCCGCAAAGTAAGTTTTTCATTATTCTACCGGAAAATATGTGGTATATATCTCATCCGTGACATTATAAAGAGGTATAAATTTCACATTAACATCCTGATTTACCGTGTAAAATGAAACATCCTCCCATGCATTTTTATTGCACCTGGTCAGCAGTTTTTCCGAAGACCGGCCTTTCCTGTACAATGTTCTGGCTTCGGCCGTAAGTCCTGCCAGGACAACCGGTCCGTACATAAATGCCACAAAATTCGGGTTATCATCAGTAGGGCATACCCATAGCTTTTTTACAAATTCAAGTTCCAGCATGTTGTCATACCAAATTTGTTCAATTGTTATAAAACCATCTTTAATTTCTAAATTACTCAGCATTTGTCCATCCAGTTTTATACTGTAGTTATCTCTCGCCCACCATGGTATTCTGAATGTAAGAGGAATTTTTACCGGTTGTCCGGTTTTAATGCTGATATGTATATTGCTGTTATCAGGCAGCTTCCACGTTTCTTTCCCCTTTAAATAGAACTGCTCTATTTCAACCCTGGTCCCATTTTTATCGTAAACCAGCTTTGAAGGAATATATTGTGCAAAAACCAATTCTTCTTCAGTTTTATAAATACTTAAATCTGTATATAAAGTGTGTGCCTGCAGAAGGGTTCCATGACAGCACCAAAAATCATGAGTGTGAGAACCCCATTTCTTTTTTGCACCACTATGAAGCGGCAGATAGTATATAACCATGCCGGTTTCAAGGTTTTGCTGTGCAAATAGGCCATTATAAATATTCCTCTCAATATAATCCAGATATTTGACTTCCTTAGTCCACCTGTAAAGAAAATCCGCAAGCCTTATCATATTGTATACTACACAGTGCTCCTGGTTTGTCTCGCTGAGCATAGTACTCTGTACCCTGGGCAGGGTCCATACTTCGGCCGTTGTCTGACCTCCCGTACAAAAATATCCCATATCCTCCACCGTTTGTGTCCAGTAAGCCTCTACTATTTTCCTGTATCTTTCGATTCCGGTTACCTCGTATGCACGGGCTGCACCATGTATTTCAACTATTGTAGTATTGGCATGTTTTCCGCTTACAGTCTCTATACCGTTTAATAAATTTTCAAAAAGTCTTGGTCGGTCATAACGTTTAATCAATTCGAAATATTTCTCATTTTTCGTTATCCCATAAAGGTCTGCCCATACCTCAAGCATTGCACCGGTTTCCACATCGAGAATGTCATCCATCTGCTCTCTGGAAAAATTACCGCTCCAATCAAAAAACCAGTCAGCCCAGGTGTCGGCTATCTTCAATGAAGTTTCGTCACCGGTATATTTATACATATCCACTAAACCCATTAATGTTTTATGAACAGTATACTGCGGTGCCCAGACCTTCTTTTTTCTCACCACCCATTCCAGATATTCTTCCGGAATTGAGCCGGCCCATTTCCCGCCATTTTCCTGCTGACATTTTGCCAGTTGCTTTACTATATTTACTGCTTTTCCACGTACTTCTTCATCACCTGTCTGATTGTATATTCTGGCAGCTGCCGAAAGCCAATGCCCAAGGAAGTGTCCTCTCAGCTGGCAGCATGGAGACTCCCAGCCCCAATGGATATCAGGTATGGCATTTTTTTCTGTCTCAATAATTCTCCCAAATATACCTGCCTGCATATAATAGTTTTGAAGGAGCTTCTCATTTTTCAGACTCATAAGATATGCTTTGTTAATATCAAATCTTTTTGTGAAAACGCTGGGTGTCAACTCTATCTGCTCTGCATCGAGATATTCAGGCATTAGAAATACCCTCCTTGAAATAAACATGATTTGTATAAGACATGTCTCTGAATTTCAAAATAATTATATCATCATGAATTTTTTTTTATCAGTAGTAAAAAAGTTAGAATAGGTGGCTAAAACCTACTTTTATATTTCATAAATAAA
>JAQSXC010000318.1 GCA_029266335.1 Eubacterium sp.
ATATAGAAATTTGAAAGCTTCAAGGTTGGAAATCACTTTCTTGAAGCTTTTGTATTTATTCCACTAAAAAGTACATTATTGGAAGGATATAGATGTAGTATGTCGAATTGAATATTAAAAATACAGTATTACTTTTTATGAGGAATAACATGAACTTATATCAAAAAATTAAGTCCAGTCTGGAAAAATACAATGATTGTAAAGACTTGCTTAAAGAAATATATGGCTTGGACCTGGAGTATGCATATGATGCAATTATTGTAGCTCCATCCTGGAAGCCGGAGAAAATTTTTAGTGAATATAATGCAGTAATTCAGGTTGAAAAGCAAGGCCCATATTTCTGCGGATACAAAGTAAATGTTAACGGTAAAACCTTTGGTTATATTCAAGCATCAAGCTGTGCAGGGAATATAATAGATTGCTGTCTTACAATTGGTCAATCCAAATGTAAAAAAGTAATTTTTATTGGAGCAGTTGGTGCATTAAAAGAGGATATCAGGCTAGGGGATATTGTTATTCCTGAATACTCCATAGCCGGTGACGGAGGTTCTATGTATTTGTATGAGAGTATATCAACTGATAACTTCAGAAAGCGGATTTATCCTGATAGGGAAGTTTCTACAATTATTATCAATACTGCAAAGAATATAAATATTGAGGTAAAACAGAAGATTGTATACTGTACAGATTCCATCCTCTGTGAGTATATGCATTTAGAGGATATTCTTTCTCTTGGAAGTGAACTTATTGAAATGGAGACGGCTTCTTTTTTCAGATGTATGGATATAATTGAAAAGCCTGGATTTGCATTGCTTTGTGTTTCAAAGAAGTGTAGAAGACACAAACCGTTATCATAGAGCGAGGAGTACACTTATTCCTCAATTAATAATTGCATTAACATGAGTGGAGGGACTATATGTCAGTTGTTACACCAACTTTTAATTTTCACGGACAATGTGAAGAGGCCATAACTGTTTATATTAAGGCATTTGAAGCTAAAATAGGCTGCATACTCAGATATTCCGATGCCGATGAGCGTGACTGGAATACACCCTTAACAGAGGAACAGGCAAATTACATATATCATGCTGAAATTTTTATAGGTGAACAGAGAATAATGCTTTCAGATATTCTCGAATTCAGCCTTATAAAAAGCACCTCATTGTCTTTAACTGTTACTTTCGAAAGTTCAGAAGAAGTAAAAAAGGCTTATGAGGTTTTAAAGGAGGGCTGTACAATTATTTATCCTATGCAAAGTACAACCTATAGCTCCTGTTTTGTAGTCCTGGTTGATAAGTTCGGTTTCCGCTGGGGGTTGATGACCGAGCAGACAGAAAGATAGCAAGTTGATTGTTATTAAGTCGACTGGTGGATAAGTTCAACCATCAGTCCTGAAAGGATACCATTAGTAATCAACATTATGTTGGGAGGAATAATATCTATAATCATAGTATTACTTATATTTTTACTTTGGCAGATAAATAGAGCAAAAATGCACGGTAATCAATGATTTAAAGGAATATATCTGTTAACTGGTAATTTACCTGTAAAATGTATAATTTTTTTATTGACTTAATACCTGCTAAATGAATATAATATGATATACATAATAAAAACAGCTAATTATCTTAAAAAAATATATAGTTTATCAATAGTAATGACTGAGAAAGAGTAGAAATAATGTGACCTGACAGAGAGTTCCCGGTTGGTGAGAGGGGCAAGGAAACTTATTTTGAATACATCTTATGAACTGCACACCAAAAGGGTTTTACCCCAGTAGGCTGATGCCGGTAGCTTGCACCCGTTATAGTGCTAGAGTATAAGGATTTCATTGTACTTGATAAGGTTTATGCTGCGAAGCATTAACAAATTGAGGTGGTAACACGGAGTATAACTCCCGTCCTCTGAGAAAATCAGAGGTCGGGAGTTTTTTATTTTATTTACGGGTTGAACGGCGACTTCTGTCGCCGATTTAATACAAAATCAATTAAACAGGAGGTACGTTAAAATGCAGAAACATTCAAGCATTGAAGAGCAGCTGAAGATTATATTGAAAGGGGTGGAAGAAATCATTGGGCTTGATGAACTGAAGCAAAAGCTGATAAGGTCGGCAACAGAAAGACACTCCATGACTATTAAGCTTGGTCTTGACCCTACAGCACCGGATATCCATCTCGGTCATACGGTTGTACTGAGAAAGATTAAGCAGTTTCAGGATTTAGGGCACAAGGCAGTAATTATTATTGGTGATTTCACTGGTATGATTGGTGACCCTACCGGAAGGTCAAAAACACGAAGACAATTGAGCCGAGAAGAGGTATTGGACAATGCATTAACCTATCAGAACCAGATTTTTAAGATTCTTGATAGAGATAAAACAGAAGTCAGATTTAACAGTGAATGGCTTTCCAAATTGAATTTTGCAGATGTAATGCAGCTGGCTGCAAAGTGCACCGTTGCCAGAATGCTGGAAAGAGATGATTTCAAGAACAGGTTTAAAGAGCATGAAAGTATTGGTATTCACGAGTTTTTCTACCCTTTGATGCAGGGCTATGATTCGGTTGAGCTGAAAGCGGATGTTGAACTTGGCGGTACTGAGCAGAGATTTAATATTCTGATGGGTAGAAATCTACAGAAGGATTACGGACAGGAAAGTCAGGCGGCGATGTTTATGCCTATACTGGAAGGTATAGACGGAGTTGAAAAAATGAGTAAAAGTCTTGGAAACTATGTCGGTATTAGCGAGACTCCGGATCAGATATTCGGAAAACTGATGTCCATACCTGATTCCTTGATTATCAGATACTTTGAACTGGTAACGGATATACATCCGGATGAGCTGGAACTTATAAGAGCTGATTTATCCAAGGGTAAAGTCAATCCCAGAGATGTAAAAATGAGACTTGCAGCTGATATTACAGAGCTTTACCACGGAAACGCAGCTGCCGGGTCAGCAGCTGAAAATTTCGAAAGAGTATTTCAAAAGCGTGAAATTCCTGGCAATTTACCTGACTTTGAGATAACGGGGAGCATGCTCACGGGAGAAGGCACAGATATGATAAAACTCTTGGTTTCGGCAGGTTTGGTTTCCAGCAATAGTGAAGCCAGGAGGCTTATAAATCAGGGAGGAGTTAAGATTAATGGTGAAAAACTCCATGAATTAAAGTTTGTAGCTTTAAAAAATGAAGACATTATACAGGCAGGTAAGTTTAAATTTATTAAATTAATAATAAGGAGTTAATTTTATATGGATTCTGACGGATATTATTATAGGCCGCTGCGGGAGATATTATACATAAATCAATCGCAGCGGCTTTTTTATTTCACAAATCAGCCAATAACCTTTTTGAAAGTTTACTATGCTAAAACTGAAAATTCTCAAGCTTGACCCAATGAACCTCAAACTTGACGCAGTATAAAACAATATATAGAATTAACTGGTAAGTTACAACTAATTATTTGTAATAGGATTTGCTGGAGGCATTAGCGTGAAAGATACATGTGGTAAGTCATTGTGACTTTCACGCAGCGAAAAGCCACTACGTGTCTTTTCATTACTATTTGTGTACGCGCTATGCGCGTAGATGGGAGATAAAATGAAGCATGAACAAATTGAGGGAATCATAAACAGGGCCAATGAATATAAATACAGTTCCTTGCTGTACTCTGATCCGGAAGAGTTGATGGAAGCTGTTGTACAATTGGATACAGCTGAGAGCGTATTTTTATATAGCAAGGCTGAAGATGCAAAGGAGTTATATTGGGATTCAAAATCAAATACTAACCTGCAATTACACTGGGCTGCTCAATCAAAAGACAGTTTTTTAAGTTCACTGCATGAAGCAATTAAGTACTTGAGAGAATCAGAACCTTCGGCAGAGAAACTCTATCTGGAATTTGTACCTGAAGAGTTTATTGATGATATGAACAAGATAGGTTTTAAGGTAGTCAGTGAGTGGATAGATTTCTGGAAACCCGATTTGGTAAATATAGAAAAATCAACTGAT
>JAQSXC010000319.1 GCA_029266335.1 Eubacterium sp.
ATGGAGGTTAAAAAATGTACAGAACAATATCTTCGGAATTCCTGAAGCTGCGAAGGTCCAAGCTGATGCTGCTTGTAATGATTTCAGGAATCCTGCCGTCACTTATCAAATTCCTTCAGTTTTTATTTTCTAAAGATTCCGGTGAGCAAAGCTGGGAAGCATTTTTGACTACCGGAAAAGAGATTCTGGTATTGGGCATACTTATAACAGTAATATTGGTTCCTGCGTTTCTTTTCAGTATGGAGTATCATTACAAAACGGTTTCTTATATGCTTACTTCAGGTGTTTCCAGGATTCATATTTATCTGTCAAAACTGATTTCCCTGTTTTTAGTGATATCTTCTTTATTAGCTGTTTCGGGCTTATCAGAACTTTTATTTGGATTCATACTATTCAGAACGGTTATTTCCGGTACATTATTGTTTAAATTTTTAACGGTTACGCTCTGGTATGCGGTGGCTTATTTTTTACTCTCATCAGTTGTCATAATGGTGAGTGCGCTGACTAAAAGGTTTGTAATTACTTCAGTGATTACTTTGGGTTATTTTATGATGACCTTTCCATTTCAACTGAAAAACAGTATTTATCTCTGTCCATTCATGACTCCGGCAGCTGTAGCAGCAAAATTATACGGTACAGATTATATCTTTAATAATGCCTATAAGGATATGACAATAAACAATCTCTCAGTATTAGGATATTTAATTGTTTTAGCTGTAATTGCAACATCTGTCGGACTGTCTCTGTATAAAAATTCAGATGCAGCATCTTAAGTAAGTCAAATAGTAGAAAACTCCATTAAAATGGGAGGACATAATGTTTAAAGATCTTATTTGTACAGAGTTAAGTAAATATAAGAGGACTGCTATTGTCTGGATGATAATTGCAGGTGGTTTCTTAACCTCGGTTACTGCCTATCTGCTGGTTTCCTCAGATAGCCAAAAGTCAGATTGGGAAACCTATGCCGCTACAGGTTTTAATTGTATAAATCTTCTGGCGCTGCTGATGGTGGCGGTTTTTACAGGCTATGTAATAATTGGCGAGTATCACGGCGGGACAATAGGTACTATTTTTACATACCCCGTATCAAGGGTAAAAGTACTGTTAAGTAAATATTTGATTATACTGCTTTTCGTAGCAGCTTTTTATCTGGTTTTTCTGGTTTCTGCAATACTTTTTGGAGTAATCAATTTTGGAGAGTTTCCCACCGGAGATTATATACTAAAACTGTTTGGTTTCAGTCTTTTAATGGCCGGCACTAATTTCGTACTTGTTCCGGTGACAGCAGTTATCAGCTTGTTGGTGAAAGGAGCTGCAACATACCTGTTTTCAGGTATGGGCTATTTTGTAATTTATATCAGCTTTATAAACTCTGATTTCAATTATTTAATTCCTGTATGCAGTCCAAACAAACTGGTTGAAAATTATTTTATTTCAGAGTATTTGACGGGAACTGATATAAATAGTGTTTCAATAGTCCTGGCAGTGACATTTTTAACTGCACTTGCTACAAGTATTGTATATTACGTTAAAAGCGATTGCCGCTGATTCAGTATGTAAGTTAAATACAATTATAAAATTGTTAATAAATAATAAAGAGCTGGGAGTCATGAAAGTATAAGGAGGCTTGAGTAATGGAGTATATTTTAAGAACAGAGAATCTGTCAAAATACTATAAAGGTAAAAAAGCGGTAAAAGAGATAAATCTGCATGTGTGCAAGGGTGATATATATGGTTTTCTCGGGCAGAATGGTGCAGGAAAAACCACTACACTCAGAATGATAATGGGATTGATCAAACCTACAGAGGGTGAAGTTTTTCTGTTTGGTCAAAAGATATCTCACGGTGAATATTCTCATTATGGAAGAATAGGTTCGGTAATTGAGACTGCAGGTTTTTATCCAAATCTGACAGCTGCAGAAAATCTGGAAATCCACCGGAGAATGATGGGAGTGACCAATAAAAGCTATCTTGAAGAAGCTCTGGAATTGACAGGAATACTGGAGGTAAGGAATAAAAAGGTAAAAGGCTTCTCTATGGGGATGAAGCAGAGACTTGGCATATCCAGGGCTCTTTTGCACAAGCCGGAGCTCCTTATCCTGGATGAACCCACAAATGGTCTTGACCCTGTGGGCATCAAAGAGATCCGCAAACTGATCATTGATTTATCCATGAAGAGAAAAATTACAGTACTGGTATCTTCACATATACTCAGCGAAATTCAGCAAATGGCCTCAAAGATAGGCATCATTCACGAGGGAACACTCCTTGAGGAGATTGATTACCAGGAACTTAAGAAAAAAAGCAGAAGTTATATTGAAATAAGAGTGGACGATGATAAAAAAGCATGCTTCCTGATGGAAAAAAACCTTGGGGTCACTGACTATAAGCTTGTCGAACAGGGGACTATCAGAATATATGAGCGGCTGAATGAATCGGCGGTGTTTAATAAGGTTTTATCTGAGCATGGCCTTGAAATCAGTGGTATAAATGTAATGAATGACACCTTGGAGGATTACTTCCTGCAGCTTACCGGAGGAGTTTTCAAGGTATCGTAATATAATTAAAAGTTATATTTTAAAATATCGTATATGAATGAAGGATGAGAAATGCAAAGAGTTATTTCAATAATCGGGAGGGTTGTAGAAATAACTCTTTAAATTGCCTGAATCCGGACAAGCAGCTGGCCGGACATTCTACTTCTGTCTGTTATTAAAACCGGGACTTTTCATAGTTGTAGGGTATGCTTGTTCCAACAACTACGTCTTCAATCTTATTAATTATAAGCCAGTCATCCATATTACCTTGATGGTCAAATGCAAGTGGAGGTTCAATTGCCTGAACTCCTCCAAATTCAACCAGACATAAGCATTTCTTGTGCCAACGCTCTTTTTGCTTTTCTGTTAAGTTTAATTTGTCCTGGTTATCATTAAGTATTTTTATTATTTCATCCTCTGCCAGCTTTATATGGTTTTCAACAGATTTTACTGCAGCAAGGGCAGATATACATGAGGTTCCCTTTTCCATAAAATAAACAGTCTCACCTTCGAAAACCCGGCTGTGAGGTATTTTTCGGCCGGCAGCGCCCCTCACGACCATTGTTTTTGTTCCGGATAAAATTTTATCTAAAACATGCTCACCTTTTTTACCGGTATTATCGCAATATACTAAATGCACCATTTTTTGTTTACCTCTTTCCATGTTATATAAATACATTGATTTCTTCATTGATTTCCTGCAATATTATTGAACTCCGGAGTGGGCTCAAAATGAGGCAAG
>JAQSXC010000003.1 GCA_029266335.1 Eubacterium sp.
AATTGATTGCAAAGGTTCTTGCATTTGCATTACTGACATCAGCAGTAACACAGCTTCCCATACCTTTGTTTACCCAAAATGTGCTGGCAGGCCAAAATGGAGGAGCGATTATTAACCCGGGTTTTGAAGCGGGTGATACCTCCGGCTGGGCAGCAAACGGCACAGTTGCAGCCGATACCGCTGAAAAACAGGAAGGAACTTATTCTGTAAAATTTACTGCAGCAGGCTCGACACTTACCCAGACTGTGACAGGCATTCCTCAGGGAAGCTATACGCTGTCAGCCTGGGTAAAGGGTTCCACAAGCGGTAATACGGCATCAATGACTGCCACTAATACCGGAGCACCGGACACAAAACTTTTAATTGACGGTTTTGTAAATACTGCTGCATGGACCCATGTGGCTTTGAGAAATGTACTTGTTTATAACGGACAATGTACAATAACCGTTTCATCAGGAAATGGTACAAATTTATTGGTTGATAATATCCAGTTTGTACTGGACAGCAATGATAATAATCCCATTACCAACTGGGATTTGGAAAACGGCTTGACAGGCTGGGATATTACAGGAAATGTAACTGTATCTGCGGCAAAAAAGGATACGGGAGCAAATGCGGCAGAATTAAGCGCTGATTCTCAAATCAGCCAGACTGTGGCTGTAAAGCCTGATACCTCTTACATAGCCACTGTCCGCGCAAAAGTTGACCGGCAGGATGTATGGAATAAAATACAACAGACTAATTCGTTCGGTAAGACAGGAGAACTTATAAAAGTTGCTTCCTACGGAGACAGGATAAACCTGGGTGTAAAAGGGAAGAACGGTACTGTACTTCGTCAGGCTCCGGCAGGACTTGAAGGGTATTGTCTTTTAACAATTGCATTTAAAACCGGTCAAAATGATGATCAGATTACAATATATGCAAATACTATAAATGATGCAAATTATCAAAAAAGTGTTAAGGCATACGGAACCGGAGCAACACAGGATCAATGGACAGGTAACGGAACTGATAAAGCTTACGTGGATAATTTCGACTTGTTTGAAATAGATAACTCAATAATAAAAGGTGCGGACGTATCCTTTCTTCCAATAATTGAGGACAAGGGTGGAAAATATTTTGCAAATGGCGTTCAACAGGACTGCTTGACCATAATGTCAAACCATGGTGTAAATGCAATTACCGGGATGATATTTGTTGACTCTGGAAGTCCCATATATGACCAGAGCAGTCCAAAGAAACAGCAATTTACTTCATATACTGACGCCGATGGAAATCCTATACCCTACACAATGCAGGATGGATATTTTGGAAAGGAACATTGGTACGGACTTGCATTAAGAGCAAAAGAGCTGAATATGGGCTATGAACCCAGTTTCCATTTTAGTGACGGCTGGATGAGTGCGGCCAAGGCCTTTACACCTGTTGACTGGATGTACAGGGATTCCGGCGGAAAGCTCTTGGATCAGTCATTGGATGAAATGACAACTACGGTGTACAACTATGTTTATGATTTTATGAACGGACTTAAAAATATCGGAGTAGAGCCAAGTTCCGCAAAGCTGGGAAATGAGCAGGATGGAGGTATAGCCTGGCCGAATGGTAAGATCTACAGTTCGACCATAGACGGATTCAAGTCTCTTTTTAATGCTGCTTATGATGCAACTAAAGCTGTATTTCCGAATACCAGCTGTTCTTTCCATACAAATAACGGTTATAACGTTGATAATGCAAAGGCATTATTTAACCGCCTGATTACAAACGGAATAAAAGTGGACGGAGAGGCGCATTCGCTCTATAGCGGGCACCCTTCAAGCGATATATTGTTTATGGGCTCAAGTAACATTGCCAATTTTCCGGCACTTGACTACCTGAATGTTGAAACAGGTTTTGCGGTAACAAGATATAATCCGGATTTCGTTGATGAAAGCGGCAGTATGGGTCAGGCAAGCTACTATCAACAGAACTGGAATGGACAGTATAACTGGCTGCTGGATTATATGCAGGCGCATAGAGATCTTCAGAATCCGTACAGCAGAATGAGGGGCTTTTTCTATTGGGCTGCCGAATGGATAGTTGTTGAAGGCGCAGGAGCATCCACACTTGACGGAAACACCGTTGACAGGAGAACTCTCTTTAATAACGGAGATCCGGCTTTCCGAGAAATGGGAAGTACTGCTGACGGAAAAATGGGGGATATGACGGATGGATTGTATGCATACCTTTGGAGAGGCTGCATAAAGGATAAACCTACCAGCATGCAGACTCCGCTTAAAGCATTTGGTGACTATTCCATATCAGCCGGAAACCCAACTTCAATAGCTTTGGTTAACCCTTCAAATGTGGCACAGCCTCAGACAAATCTTGAATTAACACAGGGTCAGACCAAGAGGCTTTTATCAAAAATTGAACCTGCCAATGGTGCAATTGACTGGGAGGTTGTATGGTCATCCAGCGACCCTGCCGTGGCAGCTGTAGATAAGCATGGTTTTGTTACAGCGCTGGCTCCGGGACAGGCCGATATAACCGTTACCACGGTTGAAGGAGGACTAAATGCCAGCTGTACGGTTAATGTAACAGCAGCAGCTGCGGTAGGAGCCGGAAACATTTCCGTTACTGTTAATGGAGCTGCTATGCCCGCCACAATGAATGCAATGGTGTGGGATAAAATAAAGTTAAAGGCATCACTGCCATCAACAGCAACTAACAAGGTTGTCAAATATGTATCAAGTAATCCTGATGTGGCAAACTTCCTGGGAGCACCCGAAGAAGCCGAAGAAGAAGGTGTTTTCTTCCAGCAAACCGATATTACTGCAGGTGTACAGCTTGATGTTAAACAGCCTGGCACCACGGTTATATCTGCGATATCCGGTGATGGCACCGCAGCTGTTCAATTTACACTTAATACCGCAAAGATTCCTGTAGACAGTGTAACACTTGATCAAAGCACAGTCAGGATGAGCACCGGAAGAACCTATCAGCTCACTGCTACAGTGGCTCCGGCAAATGCAAGCTTTAGTGATGTCATATGGACTTCTTCCGATACAACTGTTGCAACGGTTGACAATAATGGGCAAGTTTCATCTGTTGGAACGGGTACGGCAAAAATTACCGTAGCATCAGTCGATGATCCTGCAAAGTATGCCGAGTGTAATGTAGAAGTTGTTCCGGTTATGGTTGAAGGTTTGAGCCTTGACAAAAGCAAGCTTAACCTGATGATCAATACACAGAAAAGTATTATCCCAATAATTACACCGGTTGATGCAGACAACAAAACGGTAGTCTGGGCTTCTGATGATGCAGCAATAGCCAGCGTTGACTCAAATGGAATTGTAACAGGTCATGTTGAGGGTACAACGACAATAAGAGCAACAGCAAGTGATACAAGCCATGGGACATATACTGCCGCATGTGTGGTAAATGTTCAGACTACGCCTGTAAAGGTCACAGGAGTTGTTCTTAACAAGGATTCCTTCAGCTTTAAATCCGATTATTTTTCGACTGCAAATAAACCTGCCGATGCACCTGTTGAAAAGCTAATTGCACAGGTAGCGCCAATTGATGCAACAAATGAGGATATAATCTGGACATCGGACAATGAAACCGTTGCCAGAGTAGATGCATTCGGAAATGTTACTGCTTTGAAAAGCGGTAATGCAGTAATTACTGCAACTACTGCAGACGGGAATTGTACTGCTGCCTGCAAGATACTTGTGCCTGTACTCAGCGAAAGTTTTGAGAACAGACTTACCGGTGATAACTGGGCTGTAACCATGGGCAGTGCAGCTCCGAACTCCGCCGGTGTTTTCAGCTCAGAAGTAACAAAGGAAGCTGCAAACATTGATAATAATATTCTCAAGCTGTCGGCCGGAGGAAGCGGTATAAGAGCATCGCAAAAAGTATTCGCCAACACAATTGTAAATGGAAAAGTAATATTTGATTTTGACTGGAATGTAGGGGCCCCGTCAGCTTCCTACGGAGGACAGTTAAGTATAGAAGATTCAAATAATAAGCGATACCTTACGCTTGAAACAAATAACAATGCCGAAATGACTTACTCTACCGGAGGAACGGCAGCAAATTCTTCAATTGCCGGAACAAAAGTAGGCACAGGCTTTAATGTGAATAATGCAACATATAACATTAAGGCAACACTGAACTTTGCATTAAAAACAATTGATTTAACAGTTACGAATAAAGCAAATCCAGCTATAACCTCAACAATAAATAATATACCTTTTAATGCAGCGACAACATACACAAACAGTATTAACAAAATTCAATTTGTTGCAACTAGATCAGGAAGCATGTCATGGTCAACCTGGATCGATAATCTAAATGTATATGCAGCTGCCCCGGTACCTGCATCTGTAAGTATGAACAAATCATACCTGCACCTGCTTAATATTGCAGGCACCCGTTCAAATACAGCTCAACTGTCGGCAGTTGTAAATCCAAATGTTAGCGGGATTACTCAGGATGTAGTCTGGAGCTCCGGCAATACCTCCGTAGCCACTGTAAGCAGCACAGGTCTTGTTACAGCAATGCCGGAGCAGAGCGGAGATGTAGTCATAACGGCTACCTCAGTGGCAGATCCAACCTTGAGTGCTGCCTGCAATGTTAAGGTTGAAGGCTTTTACCCTATGGAGACATTATCCATATACAGTACAAACTCTCCTGCTGTTGGAATTGAGGATTCAACAGTTAATATGAATACCGGGGAAACCCTTCAGCTCTATACCGGAACAAGCAATGATTGCTTTATTGATACAATTGAATGGTTATCGGGTGATGCAGCCAAGGTGTACGTGGATGAGAATGGGAAGCTGTATGCCATGGCACCGGGACTTGCCCATATCAGTGTAACCGTTGACAATTATTCAAACAACAGTCAGATATCAGGAGGTGTTAAGCTTACTAAATCAGTTACTGTTAATGTTTCCGGTGAAGCAATACTTAATACCTTTGAATTAAAAAACGCTATTCAAAAGGCAATAGTATCAAAGACTAAACCTGATGATTATTACACACAGGAAAGTTTAACGGCGTATACTGCTGCTCTGAACAAAGCTCAATCTGATTTGGCTGCAGCAATAAATGAAAATTGGGATGCATCCCGGCAAAGTACTATAGATCAGGCAGTTACAGCATTGAATGCCGCGGTTCAAGGGCTTACCCTGAGCTCAAATATTACTGTTACCGGGGTTACATTATCCACTGCCAATTTAAGGGTCTCAGTAGGAGCCGGCAGACAGCTTACTGCTACTGCAGCACCTGAGTATGCTACTGATAAAACAATTACCTGGACATCTGACAACACGGCGGTGGCTATGGTGGGGCCGACAGGTATTGTTAAGGGAATAGCCGAAGGTACGGCAGTAATTACGGCACAGTCAACCAATCCAGCCGTTAAGGCTACTTGCAGTGTTACAGTTACAAAGGATATTTCCACAGATTATCTGGCAAATGGTGGTTCAGTATCTGCAAACAAGAGCCGGGCACAGAATCTGCCGCAGTATGCTCTGGATACAGATGCAAATACGGCCTGGAGCACGGGTGGAGCATCTTCCGGAGCTGACTGGTGGCTGCTTGACCTTGGCAGTACTGCAAAAATAGACAGCCTTACAATGAATTTCTGGATGAAGGCAAAATACAGTGTGGAGACATCCGTTGATGGGCAAAGCTGGCACAGGGTGGTTGACGAAAGTGCGGCGTTTGCAGGTGATACGGTTAACTTTACATTGAATATGCCTGCAAACACCTATGGAAGATATATCAGGGTAAACTTTTATGCATTCCAGTCAGGCTGGGTGGGGCTGGTATATTTCCAGGCAAAGGGAGAATTTAAGCAACCTGCTCCTGGCATGCAGGGTATTGGCAATAAATCGGTTAAAGCAGGAGATGAACTGGCATTTACAATCCTGGCTAATGATCCGCTGGGTAAAACGATTACTTACAGTGCATCAGGGCTTCCCGAGGGAGCAGTTTTAAATTCCGCAACGGGCGAATTCAGGTGGATCCCGTCCACCGGTGGTTCACACAATGTAACATTTACAGTTTCAAATGGGACAGAAAGTGTAGGCGAAACAATTACAATTGAAGTAAACCAAAGTACTAATACCGCACCGGTTATAAACACTATAGGAAACAAGCAGGTGAATATTGGAGAAAACCTGTATTTTGAGGTTGTTGCAACAGATGCCGATGGTGATACCCTGTCGTTAAGTGCGTCAGGTTTACCTCAGGGAGCTGAGTTTAATACTGCAACACCGGGAGCCTTCAGCTGGACACCGGACACAGCAGGCCTTTACCCGGTAACCTTTACGGTAAGTGACGGTCAGGGAGGATCAGCATCGGAGACAGTATCCATTACCGTTATTGATCCTCAAACCCCAAACAATCCGCCGGTATTTACTCAGCTGACCGACCAGGTTGCAGTTGCGGGACAATTACTGGTATTGAATGTTGAGGCTGTGGATTTGGATGCAGATTCTTTGGTTTATGGATTAACAGGTGAAACACATGGTGCTCATATAGATGCGGCTTCCGGTATGTTTACCTGGACACCGCAGACAGATGGGATTTATACCTTTACATTTACCGTATCGGACGGAAAGAGCCTGTCAACAAGAGAAATAAGTGTTACTGTGAATACTCCTTCAAACAGGGTTCCTGTCCTTGATCAGGTAGGAGATAAACAGGTTAATCTGGGCGAGAAGCTTGAATTTGTGGTTACAGCCACAGATGCTGACGGTGATGCGTTACAATTAGGTGCAGTCGGATTGCCGCAAGGTGCCGAATTCAATGCTACAACACCGGGAGCTTTCAGTTGGACGCCGGATACAGCAGGTCTTTACACAGTTACCTTTAATGTAAACGATGGCAGAGGAGGCAGTGCATCCGAGACCATAACAATTACAGTAAATGATCCGCAGAATTTGAATAATCCACCTGTTTTAAACATTATCGGCAATAAGAGCATAACTGCAGGGTACACACTTGCCTTTACAGTAGCTGCAACAGATGCTGATAATGATCCGGTCACATACAGGGCAGCTGGACTTCCGGCAGGAGCAGCGTTCAACACGGCAAGCGGTGCATTCAGCTGGACTCCGGTTTCTACAGGAACATATAGCATTACGTTTACTGCGGAAGATGGAAAGGGAGGTATTGACAGTGAGACAGTAATAATTACTGTTAATTCTTCGGGCAATAGTGCAACGGTTCCGTCCGGTTCTACAGGAGGAAAGTCAGGAACAAGCATCCCGGCAGTCACTGATAAGGTCACTGTCGACAATAATAAAATAATAATTGAAACTTTAAGTCAGACATCAGATAAAACATCGGTAGCATTAAAAGCTGACGATATTACAAAAGCCATGGTGAAAGCCGAAGGTGGCATCCTGAGTATCAATGTCAGGCCGGTAGAAAATACAAAGAATGTAAAAGTTGAGATGCCTCTGAAACAAATCACAGGCAGTGAAAAAACAATTGCTGCTGTGACTGTCGATACCGGGTTGGCAGAAGTATCCTTCAGTACCGAGCTGTTAAAGTCAATAGAAGATGCTCAAAAATTGTTGATTGAAGTGATCAAGACCGATACAGGTTCATTACCGGAAGAAGTAAGGAAAGTCATAGGAAACAATCCTGTGTATGATTTCAAACTAAGTATTGACGGTAAGGAACTCAACAGTTTTAAAAACAGTGATAAGCTGAAGGTTGAAATAAATTATCAGTTGATGCCAGGACAAAATCCATACAACATTGTTGTTTATTACATCAATGATAATGGAGAATTGGAAGTGGTTAAAAACGGTATTTTCAATGCCTCAACAGGAAAGGTTGAGTTCTCTCCAAAGCATTTCAGCAAATATGCCGCTGCTTATGCAGAGGTAAAGTTTACTGATACGGCCAGGGCTGCCTGGGCTCAGGAGAGCATTGAGGCACTTGCGGCAAGAGGAGTTGTTACAGGTACCGGAAATAACTTGTTCAACCCTGCGGGGCATATAACCAGAGGTGAATTTATAGCTATGCTGATGAATGCATTTGATCTTGTGGACTCTGGTGCCATATCCACCTTTACAGATGTCAGGCAGGGTGCATGGTACTATAGTGCAGTGGCATCTGCAGAAAAGCTTGGTATCACGGCAGGCAAGGCAGATGGTACCTTTGGTGTTAATGACAGAATAACCAGACAGGATATGGCTGTTTTGGCATATAAGGTTTCACAGCTTGTAGGAATAAAGTTTAATAATCCATCTGAACTTAATTTCAGAGATGCAGGAGCTATTGCAGGATATGCAAAAGATGCAGTTGCTGCTCTGAAGGGATCAGGTATTATTGACGGAGTCGGTAATAATTTAATGGCTCCGGGAAAAAATACTACAAGAGCTCAGGCAGCAGTGATAATCTATAATTTGTTTAAGTTGAACAAATAATTTCTACCAAAAGGAAGCAGTCAGGGGATGGTCTCCTACTGCTTCTTTTTTTTCATCTGTCCCGCCGGGTTTTTCCAAAAGCTTAAGAGGTTGCTGTTAAATATTAAATAGTAGGATAATCCATTAATATAGTATTTTATTCTATTTTTATATGTGTTTTTTAGGGATATGATTATAATATAACAGCATAAAGAACAAATCGAAAAGCTTAGTCTATTTAAAGATGCATGCATGATAAAATCCATACTATTAGAAAAAATCATAAAAGAAAACCTATATGGAGGTCAATATGAAAGAATATGCCGTAGATCTGAGGGATGACCAAAAGAAAATATACAGCCATCATATACAAAAATTAGGCGGAGAAAATCCGGAAGGCAAAAAGATAGGCTTGAATAATTATTTTATGGAGCTTGACCGGAAGCCCTTTTTCGGAATTATGGGAGAGCTGCATTTTTCCCGGTTGAGGGCTGAGGATTGGGAAGATGAAATAACTAAAATGAAAATGTGCGGAATAAACATTATTGCCACTTATATATTCTGGATATTTCATGAGGAAGAAAAAGGTGTTTTTGAGTGGACAGGAAATAAGGATATAAGGCGTTTTCTGGAACTGTGCAAAAAGCATGGAATGTATGTTGTGTTAAGAATTGGCCCCTTTGGGCATGGAGAAGTAAGAAACGGCGCTTTGCCGGACTGGTTGTACGGCGGTCCGTTTGAGGTGCGCTCCAATGATGCCGGATATTTGTTTTATGTTAAAAGATTGTACTCGGAAATAGGTAAACAAACTGAAGGCCTGATGTATAAAAACGGAGGTCCTGTAATTGGTGTTCAATTGGAGAATGAGTACATGCATTCTGCTGCTGCATGGGAGTTTACAGTTACCACCGGTAATGAGTGGATAAGTCCGGGCAGAGACCGAGATGACCATATCCTGAGATTAAAGGAAATAGCAATTGAAGCCGGGCTGGATACTCCTATTTACACATGTACAGGCTGGGGTAATGCATCCGCACCGGAGGGAGAAGTTCTGGCATTGTGGGGAGGTTATGCCTACAGACCCTGGCTGTTTTTTGACGATATGGAAGAGCATCCTGCAACCGAAGAATATATTTTTCAGGATTATCACAATAATAACAGTCAAAGCTATAATTATGACCCCAAATACGCTCCTGAGGACTACCCGTATGCCTGCTGTGAGATGGGTGGAGGAATGCAGGTCACATATGGATACCGCTTTACAGTTCCACCGGAGAGCATAGATGCCATGGCGATAATAAAGATCGCCGGGGGCTGTAATATGCTGGGCTACTATATGTTCTGCGGAGGAACAAACCCTGATTCAAAGGGTAATGTAACAATGAACGAGTATATCTGGCCAAAGAAATCCTATGACTATCAGGCCCCTGTGGGAGAGTTCGGTCAGGTCCGGGAGTCTTACATGAGACTTAAAAGAATACATTATTTTTTAAGCAGATATGAGCAGAGCCTATGTCCAATGAAAACCATACTTCCTGAGGGCGCTGCAAATATTTCTCCTCATGATACCGGAACCTTAAGATTCGGGATAAGAACAAAAGACGGTTCGGGCTTCATATTTCTTAACAATTTTCAGGATCACCTGGAGATGAAGGAGCATAATGATGTGTATTTAAAGCTGCAGCTTGAAAAAGAGCTTTTAAGAATACCTGGAGAAGAGGGTTTTACTCTCTTGGCGGGAAACAGCTGCATATTACCATTTAACCTGGACATTGAAGGAGTCTTGCTGAAATACTCTACAACTCAGCTGATAACAAATATATCTGCCAATGGAGAGAGCTATTACTTTTTCTTTGAACCCGAGGGGATGGAAGCGGAATACTGTTTTAATTCCAATGGTATTTCATTAGAAAAGCAAGTCAGTTTTGACATTCAAAGAAAGCACGGTACTCTTATTGTAAAGATAAATAATGAAGAAAGCAGAGCTTTTTCCATCTATAATCCGGCAGGTAAAAAAATAAATATTGTTACCCTGACACACCGTCAAAGTCTTAATTTCTGGAAGGCAAATATTATGGGTGCTGAAAGGGCAGTTATTACGGATGCAGCTCTTATGTCTGATGAGAACGGGTTAAGGCTTGAATGGGTGGGAAATCACCAAATAAGTTTTCAAGTATTTCCTGACTTTGAAGGAACCATGGTTGTTAATGGAGAGGAGCTGGTGAAAATAGGGCAAAACAGGATTTTTTCCGCCTATGGTATACCTCAAAAGGATACGTTAATAAATATGGATATAACTAATATAAGTAAGTCAAGAGCTGTAGTAAAACTGGAGAAGGATAACTTTAAGGGACTCAAGAACATAATCCTTAATGTAAATTATACGGGAGATGTAGGCTATGCCCTCATTGACGGACGTTTGATCCACGACAACTATTGCAACAATGCTGTCTGGGAGATTGGGCTGAAAGGCTTTGCAGAAGAAATGCATATTATGGGCATGAATATTTATATTTCACCTCTAAAGAAAGGCAGCCGCGTCAGCAGTGATTCACCTATGGCGGCAAGATCAGAGGTGTTTGATGAAGCAATAGCAGAAATTGAATCAATCAAAGCTGAGCCTGTTTTTGAGGTGCTGATTGAGAAGAAAAGGTAGCAGATGCAAAAGGATGCTGCCGGTATTATGGTGGCATCCTTTTGGAATTACGGGTGAATAAGCGATTCGGTACCATTGGTGTTGCGTGAAAAGCAACTTTTTAAAGGCTAATATTAAGTTATGCCTGTTTTTCGGCAGGTATCCTGACCTCTGCAACGGTTCCCACACCTACAGTACTGGTATAAAACAAACCATATTCGCTTCCGTATTTTAACTGAAGACGTTCGTGAATGTTTCTTACCCCATAACCATGCATGTCTTTGGTGTCAACATTTTTCAGAAGATTCTCAAGCTTTTCCTCAGGTATACCCACGCCATCATCTTCGACAAAAATGGATATCTTGTTTTCTTTAAGTGCTCCGCTGATTTTTATGGTACCTGACTCACTTTCTTTTTCAAAAATACCATGTAATATAGAGTTCTCTATCAGAGGCTGCAGGGTTATTTTTAATATTTTATATTCATAAAGTTCTTCAGGAATATCAATTACAAAGCTTATTTCATTATCAAACCTCATATTTTGTATCTGTACATATGCATTGACCTGATCTATTTCATTTTTAACAGGAACAAGATCTTCACCTTTACTCAGGCTTAATCTGTAAAATTTAGATAATGAAGTGATAACTTCTCCGATTTTGGGAGCACTGTATTTCATTGACATCCAGTTTATAAGATCCAGAGTGTTATACAGAAAGTGCGGATTTATTTGCGCCTGAAGAGCTTTCAGTTCCATGCTTTTAACTTCCTGACCCAGCTTGTACTGCTGCTCAACGAGAATGGCTATTCTTGTAAGCATATAGTTGAAGTTATGAGTCAGCTCTCCAATTTCATCATTGTTGCTTGGAAGAATACTTACATTGAAATTTCCATGAACCACCATCCTCATATGGGAAATAAGGTCACGGATACGCTTGGTACTTGAGGCTGCAACCCAAAAAGACAGGGGTAAGGTCAGGGGTAGAATAATTATCAGAATCAATATCATTTGATTTCTTGATTTTGTATTCAACTCGAGAATATCCTTGTAAGGTACCATAAGAATAAGTTTCCAGTCTGTTCTCTCTATTGACTCAACACCAAGTAATATTTTTTCATTATCCAGGCTTACTGTCTTCCAGAAGCTGTTATGAAGCTTGTTATAATCGATATTGGCAAGGGCGGCAGAATATTTTGATGAATTGGGAGTATTGGAATTCCCGGCGGAGCTTATGGTTTCATTATTGCGGTTTATTAATACCACTTCGGTATTTTCGGTGAATAAGGCCTGATTTAATACATCCCTGATATTTTTTTCAGGAACGTCGGCTTTAATAATTCCTGCGGCATTATTAACGTCCAGAGGCCTCGGAATAATTCTAAGAAAGGATATGTATTCTTCCTTGCCGGATTTTGGAAAGTATTCAGAGGGAAAGCACCTGTAAACCTCACCTGTTGCCTTCATTTCCTTGAACCACTTTGAATCAACAGCTTTTTCCATCCTTAAAAATTCTTCGGTTTCAGATACGTTTGCCAGACCGTCGCTCATATAGAGCTGGAGCTGTCCTGAAGAAAGGTCGGGATTACTCTGAAGGCTGTACAGCAGCTTGGCAAACCTTTCTCTGTCTTTCATCCAGCTGCCTATATCGTTATCGTAGATAGAGGCGCTGGTAAAAACCAATTCCTGAATAGTATCATTAAGAGCCAGCATGTCCATGGCATTTTTGATATAAAGGGCTTTGTATTCCAGAGAGGATTTAGCCTGAAGCAGCATTTTACGCGAAGAATCCAAAGCCTGCTTGGCACTGTCCTTGGAAGAAACGTAGGAGTTAATTCCAATAAATATGCAAAAAGGAATTGATATCATGAGGAACAGGCAAATGAAAAGCTTAACTCTGATACCAAGATCATTAACGAAAGTTATCAGCCTCTTTATCATGGGTAAACCCTTTCTCTAAACTCAGAGGGAGTACAGCCGGTATATTTTTTGAATAGAGTAGAGAAATAATTTGCATCTGTAAAGCCTATACTGGTTGCAACCTCGTAAAGCTTTATATTGCTGTCCTTAAGAAGCTCCTTTGATTTCTCTATACGGACTTCTGTAATAAATTCGTTTAAGGTTTTCCCTGTAGATTTCTTGAAAAAGGCACATAAATAAGTCTGGCTCAAAAAAACATTTTGAGCTATACCCTGGATTGTAAGGCTGTTTTCGGCATAGTGCTCATGAACATATTTCATAATGCCATGAAGCTTGCGATTTATTGAATCCTTGTCATTAGCCTGAACCAATATTGTCTCTATGTGAGATATGACATATTTCGATAATCCGTATAAAGTCCTGGTGGCGTCAATCTCCTGCCAGATGTACTTTTTCTCACTATCGTGGGTTTTATTAATATAATGATTTTCTCTTGCTACTTCAAAAATAATAAGCAAAAGGTTAAAGAAAACGTTTTTAACACTGTTGATATCATTATCCGCCTTGCTTGCAGCTGTTTCGGTCAAAAGGGTAATAATATTTACAGCTTCGGCAAGCTCCTGTTTTTTCAGGCAGTTTTTGAAGTCCGAATATATACTTTTATCCACTTCGAAATAGGAACCTGACCACTCACTGTATTCAAATATACTTTCAGAAGCATGATAGAATTGGTTCTGTACTGCCGAGCATGCCGAATAGAAGGAATCCTGAATTAAGGGCAGTGCAGCTGCACTTGTTCCGATTCCAATTGAATAGGAAAATATACCCGAACTGATATAGTTCAATATATTCTGAAGCTTATATGCAATTTCTATGCTTAAAGGACTGCTCTCTTTTTCATTTAAGGCTATGACAACCATGAAATTGTCTTCTGTAAAGCCTGACAGAGTTTTAAAGGATAGTTCGCTATTACTGCAGAAGGCCTTAAGCAGCTGTCTTTTACAGTCCAGCTTTGCATTATTATCTGCTGACTGAAACCAGTAAATATCGATGGCAAAAACAGCAAAGCTTTGAGCTCCGGTAAGTTCATTGAACACATCTTCATATTTGGCGGATAAATGTGTTAAGTCAGGGTTGTCCTTAATAAGCTCCAAAGAAATTTCCTGTCGGATCAGAGGAACGTTTTCATTTATAATGTTATTGAGCTTATCTGTTTGTAATCTTTGCTGCTCCTCATCCAAACATAGAGCTACCGTTTCACTTATAACAGTTTTTATCTCGTCAATCTGGATTGGTTTTTCTATGTAACTTACTGCTTTTAAATTGATGGCGGACTTTAAATATTCCTTATCTGAATATCCGCTCAGGAATATAATTTTGCACTGAGGATAGCGGGATCTTATGTTTATGGCCAGTTCAATTCCATCCATTTTCGGCATTCTGACATCGGAGAGTATTATATCCGGAGGGCATTTTTCAGCAAGCTCAAGAGCCACTAGTCCGTTTTTGGCAGTAGTGACACTGTCAATACCAAGCTCTTTCCAAGGGATGTACGTTTCAAGACTATCTCTTGTTGTTTTTTCATCATCAACAATAATAAGATTCAGCATCAAAACATCGCTCCTAAGTATAAGAATCTGTCCAGTATCGCATTGCACCTGTCATTTTAGCGCATTTTGCGCCATGCTGACGACAAGCTGATATTGGCGAAAAATAGCCTGCATAAAATGGAGAAGTTATTAATTAATCATGCCTATATATAGTATCATATCAAAGGTGGATAAGCAAACAGACTAAAACTGGTGTCATTAATTATATACTTTTTACTGTATTTTTCAGGTGAATTTTTAATTTTACGTGCTATAATTTATTTAGAACCTGTTCAGTATCACATTGCACTCGTCATTTTGGCGGATTTTGCGCCATGCTGTGTTAAATTTTTTTGGAGAACGTTTCTACTTTTATCTGGATCCGGTATCAGGAGGAAATATATGAAAAAGCTCTCAAAATACATAGGCTTTTATGTAATCCCATGGTTTATCTGTTTTTCCTTACTGGCTATGTCCGGCTGCACAAAGGAAGAAACAACTACTGATATTGAAGCCTTTTACAAGGACTCCGGCGGATCTGCCACAGTTGAACAAATAAACAATAAAAATATTGATACCTCCGAAAAGGTTGAACTGATAGGCTATCTTATCGGAGAAAGACCGGCAGGAATGAATGACGTTCTGCATGAATTGAATCAAAAGCTGTTAAAGGATATTAATGCAACTATGAAAATAAATTATATCCGTTGGGGAGACTTACAGGCAAAGTATGCTCTTGTTCTGGCTTCAGGTGAGGATCTGGACTGGATTTTTACAGGAAACTGGGCATATTATGGGCAGGAGGCTGCAAAAGGAGCTTTTCTGGAAATAACCCAGGATATGGTCGGGAAGTATATGCCCGGACATTATGCTGCTACTGATCCCCTGGCATGGAAGGAAGGGCTTATTGGAGGCAAGTTGTTTATGGTTCCATCTTCCACGCCTGATGTAAAAGTGAATGAGGTAGCAATCAGGGAAGATCTGAGGGAAAAATATAATGTGCCCGAAATAAATAAATGGCTGAATATAGAACCGTACCTGAAGGCAATCAAGAAAAATGAGCCAAATATGATTCCGATAAATGTTGACAGCGCTATAGATATAACAAGGCCGTTTTTTTATCAATTGGCAGCCACCTCAAAAAGCTACTTTGATCTGTTTTTCGCAACCAGCGGAGGGAGCGGGATAGTATCGGACACTGACGACCCGGAGGGGAGGCTTGTAAAAATAACAGATCCGTCTGTAATCAATGATTATAAAAATGCGGCTGCTACCATAAAAGATTGGTATGAAAGAGGCTATATCAATAAAAATGCTTTCTCCAACAAAATCCGCAGCATGGATTTATTTTTAGCGGGAAAATCCTCTGTGGCCTTTGGAAATACGGTAGACATGCAGAATATATTCGACAAGGCAAAAGAACAGGGCTGGAAAGTAAAGATAATTCCCGGCCTCAGTAAAAAGGGAACATATCCTCAGGACTCACATATTAATAATGGTTTTGCAATAGTATCCAAATCAAAGCATCCTGAAAGGACCCTGATGGCTATGGACTTGATAATGGAAGAGCCGGCATATAACCAGCTTGTGTACTATGGGGTTGAAGGTAAGAACTTTGTAGTTAAAGATAGCAAGATAGCTCTTCCAGACGGAGTAACCTCTGAGACAAATACATACCCTCCCGATTTGTCAGGCTTCTGGTTTACAAACAAAAACCAGCTAAAGTATCCCGAGAACTGGAGCGAGGACTATATTAAAGTCAGAGAAGCTGCTAAAAAACAAGTTGCCCCATATGTTTACTCGGCCTTTGTTCCGGATGTGTCAATGATTAAGACTGAAGTTGCAAATCTTAATCAGGTAGTTGTTCAGTATTTTAACCCTATTAATCTCGGTATGATAAAGGATGTGGATCAAGCTTTTGCAATGTTTGATGAAAAGCTGACCGCTGCAGGCTTTGACCGTGTAATGGAGGAAATGAAGCGTCAAACTGATGAATACAAAAAAGAAAAAGTAAATTAAAACTGAAAATATGTAATAAACATACAAGCCGAACAGGCCGGAGCAGCTGTTGTCCAGGGGACCGCTGCTCCGGCTTGTTTTCTTTGCGCAGACTTATAGTGTTTTCATACAATTCAAATAAAGTCTATATTCAATCAGATAAAATATTCTATAAAATTTTACGCTGACTTTATAAAACATCATAAGATTTCAAAGATAATAGTAATTCTATGGCGTTTAAATAAAGCCGCTCTGATACTAAAATTAAAGCTGTAAAGAAACTATAATAATAAGCTATTCGCTCAATTCTTTAATGCTGAAATCATGGTGCAGGTACATAACTAAAACGATTTTACAATGAGAATTTTTTTGGGAATGCAAGGCGGAGAAGGTCACAATTCTGGTCGTATTGTGACCGACTGCAACGAAGAAATCCCGGAAAATGAACATTGGAAAGGGAAATTAATTATTTAACTGTACCACATACGTGACATGATAAGGAGTGGTCAACAGATGGATCTAAGAAAAAACAGGGGTTTCTTTCATGAAATTTATAAAAACAAAGTACTTTACCTCATGTTTTTACCAGTAGCACTATATTTTATTATATTTGCATATCTTCCAATGGGTGGTATAGTACTTGCCTTCAAAGAATTTAACATCAGAGACGGAATTTTTTTCAGTCCCTGGAACGGAATAGAAAACTTCAAGTTTTTCTTTGCATCAGGCAAAGCCTGGCAGGTAACTAAAAACACCATTGGTTACAATGTAATATTCCTGGTTTGTTATACGGTTTTCTCTATGACTACCGCAATTATGATTTCAGAAATAACAAGCAAGTGGTTCAAAAAAATCGCTCAGTCCTTTATGTTTCTCCCATACTTCATTTCATGGGTTGTAGTTGCAGCTTTCATTTACAACCTCTTCAACTATGATTACGGACTGGTCAACACAATAATTAAAAGCTTTGGAGGACAACCAATAGATATCTACGCAAATCCGGGAAATTGGCTGGTATTGCTTCCTGTCCTTTATGTATGGAAATGGGTAGGCTTTGGAAGTGTATTGTATCTTGCAGCAATAATGGGTATAGACCAGGAATGCTATGAGGCTGCTACAATTGACGGTGCAAGCATGTTCCAGAAAATAAGAAAGATAACATTACCTTTATTAAAACCAACCATTATTGTACTTGTTTTAATGAGTGTCGGAAAAATATTAAGAGGTGAATTCGATATGTTCTACAACATTATCGGAAACAACGGAATCTTAATGGATGCAACAGACATCATAGACACGCTGGTATTCAGATCTCTGATGGGTACCCAGGACTTTGGAATGGCATCGGCAGCAGGCTTCTATCAATCAGTTCTTTGCTTCGTAATTATACTGATAGTTAACGGTGTTGTAAGAAAAATTGATAACGAAAATGCACTGTTCTAATTCGTCATGCAAATCTTTTAAATTCAATTGGAAAGTGGGTTGGTTACTTTGAAAAAGACAGCAGATTATATAGCATTAAATATTATTTCATATGTTGTTGTAGGTTTTTTTGCACTCTTTACAGTGTTTCCGTTTATATTGCTGGTGGTAAATTCCTTTACCTCTGAGCATTATATATTAAACTACGGTTTCTCGATCATACCCAGGGAGTTGTCACTGGATGCCTATTCATTGATATTCATTTACCCTGAAAGGATAATCAGAGCTTACGGAGTTACCATATTCATTACTGCAGTCGGAACAATAATCTCACTGTTCCTCTCATCAATGGCTGCATATGTAATGTTCAGAAAAGAGATCAAATACAGAAATGCCCTTGCATTCTTTATTTTCTTTACGACCTTGTTTAATGGCGGTCTTGCTCCATACTACATCATTGTTTCAAATACACTGCATCTTCAGGATAACTTATTGGTACTGCTGCTGGTACCAATGTTCAGTGCAATGAACATACTGATTCTTAGAAATTTTATAAAGGGATCCATTCCCGATTCCCTGGTAGAGTCTGCAAAGATTGACGGAGCCGGTGATTTCAGAATATTTATTCAGATGATTCTGCCGTTGTCCAAAGCAGCTCTGGCTTCAATCGGATTGTTTACGGCACTGGGCTATTGGAATGACTGGTGGACCCCAATGATGTTCATGCAGAATGACAAGCTTTTCCCTCTTCAATATGTCTTATATCAAATATTGTCAAGTGCAAATATGTCTTCAGTAGTATCCAGCTATGTCAGCAGACTCGACATGCCGAAGGAGACATTAAAGCTTGCAATGACGGTTATATCGGCCGGGCCTATTGTTTTCCTTTATCCGTTTGTCCAGAAGTATTTTGTAAAGGGAGTAACAATAGGTGCCGTAAAGGGTTAATACTGGGGCAGTCCCAGATATTGATAAAATCAGAAAATAAATAGGAGGAATTTTCAAATGCATGCAAAAAAACTGGTAAAATCATTTTGTTTGACGTTGGCACTTGTAACTGCACTTGCAACCGGATTGACCGGATGCGGCGGCAGCTCATCAAGTGAAGCTACGACTTCGGCGGCCTCAACAGCTGCGGCAGGCGAAACCACCGCTGCTCAATCAACAGAAGCGGCCGGGTCTAAAATTGATACCTCAAAAGAGGTTGAAATGATAGGGTATTTGCTTGGCGACCGTCCCCAGGGAATGGACGCTGTTATGGAAAAGCTTAATGAAAAGCTAAAAAAAGATATAAATGCAACTATGACAATAAACTATATTGGTTGGGGAGACCTGCAATCCAAATATCCTCTTGTATTGGCTTCAGGTGAAAATGTAGACTGGATATTTACTGCCAACTGGGCATATTATGGACAGGAAGCAGCAAAGGGAGCCTTCTATGAACTGAATACCGACATGATTAAAACATATATGCCCAAGCATAATACTGCAACCAATGAAAGAGCATGGAAAGAAGCTTTAGTAAATGGTAAGGTATATATGGTTCCAACTTCAACACCTGATAAAAAAGTTAATGAATTTGCTATCAGAGAAGATTTGAGAAAGAAGTACAATGTTCCTGAAGTAAAGAGCTGGCTTGACATTGAACCATATCTTGAAGCTATAAAGAAGAACGAACCAGGTATGATTCCACTTAACATTGACAGTGCTATAGACATAGGAAGACCATTCTTCTATCAGTTGGCATCAACAACAAAGAGCTACTATGATCTGCTTGCTGCTACAAGCGGCGGATCGGGTATTGTTACCGATACTGATGATGCAAACGGTGTACTGTATAAGATTACAGAGGAACCTGTAGTTAATGATTATAAAGCAACTGCAAAAGTTATTAAATCCTGGTATGACAAAGGATATATCAACAGAAACGCATTTTCAAATAAAGTTAGAAGCAGGGACTCCTTTGAACAGGGTAAGTCAGCAGTAGCCTTTGGTAATACAATTGACATGCAGTCAACAATAGACAAGGCAAAGGCGGCAGGCTGGGAAATTAAAGTAATGGCAGGACTCAGCACAAAAGGTACATATCCTGCAGACTCATATATTAACAACGGTTTCGCAGTGGCAGCAAAGTCAAAGAATCCTGAAAGAGTTCTTATGGCAATGGATTTAATAATGGAAGATCCTGATTACAATCAGCTGGCTTACTACGGAGTTGAAGGTGTAAACTATGTTGTAAAAGATGGAAAGATTGCTCTTCCTGACGGCGTAACAGCTGACAAAAACACTTATCCACCCGATGCTTCAGGCTTCTGGTTTACAAATAAAGACTTACTTAAGCCGCAGGCTTCATGGAGTGATGAATATATCAGGTTGAGAGAAGATGCTAAGAAACAGGTTGCTCCATATGCATACTCAGCATTTACTCCAAACACGGATAAAGTAAAGACTGAAGTTGCCAATCTGAATCAGGTCATAGTTCAGTATTTCAATCCTATAAACCTTGGTATGGTGAAAGATGTGGATGCTGCCTTCAAAACTCTTGATGACAAATTAAAAGCTGCAAACATTGACAAGCTGATGACTGAAATGAAAGCTCAGACAGATGCTTACAACGCAAGTATGAAATAATTTTTTTAACTAGGTTGGAGCATAACAGAGGGCTGTCTTTTGAAGACAGTCCTCTGTTTGTTTGAAAAGGATGCTGTCGGTATGGGCGTATATCACAGGCAGTTTTAATTAGTTCGGGTACTTATATTGATAGTTGCCATAAAATCTGTTATATTCATAAGTACAATAAAATAGCAAATTAAGTGAACAAATATATTTTGTGTGAGGGAATCAGGTGAGAACCCTGAGCGATCCGGTCACTGTAAGCCAGGAGATATATTTTTATAAACCATTGCGTTGTAACGTGAGAAGGGGAAAATATATTGCTGATAGGTAAGTCAGGAAACCTGCTTAATTTGGTCAATGAGGAATTTCCGAGTAAAGTATCCTTATAAGTAAACTTGCTGATTATTTAATTACGCAGGTTTATTCGGGCCTGCTTTCAAGCAGGTTTTTTATTGTCCGGGGAAGTATAAATTTATTAATAAATCTTAAGGACTGGAAGTATTTAAAAAAAGCAATTATAGGAGATATGTTAAAAAACTTTTCCCGGACAATATAAAAAATTTGAATTTATGTGTGTGCCAGATTTTCCAGGGTACAACTATAGAACCAAAACCATTACAGCTTGGAATTTCTTTCTGATTAAACCGGCACAACCGGTACTGTTTTATTGAATATAAAATAAGGAGTCAGAAAATGAAAAGGAAAGTATTTTATGGAAAGATACTGGCAATTTTGCTGGTATTGGCAGTAGTTGCAGGGACAGGTGCATGTGGCAGAAGCGGGGTAACTTCACAGAATGAACAGAGAAAAGATGCTGAAAGCATCAAGCAGGAAAATCAGGCTGCAGGTTCCGCGGTTAATACGGGAGAAATAGCAGCGAATAAAGAACAAGCCGGAGTCAAAACAAAATATCCCCTGACCATTACTACCTATGACGGGACCGGAAATGAAGTAACTACAACTTACAGCAAAGCACCGGATAAAGTTCTGGCAGTTTATCAGGGGTGTATTGAAACCATGCTGGCACTTGGCCTGGAAGATCATCTGGCAGCTACCGCCGGTCTGGATAACGAAGTGCCGGATACCATGAAGGCAGCATTTTCAAAAATCAAGTATTTGGATGAATTTACACCATCCAGGGAAACTGCAACCATGCTTGAGCCGGATATGATATTTTCCTGGGGTTCTCTTTTCAGTGAAAAGAATCTGGGCAATGTCAACGATTGGATCAAAAAAGGGACCAATACATATATAAATACCAATACAAGGCCTAATCAGGATGGAAAAAAATATAACCGTACCCTGGAAAACGAATATACGGATATTCTGAATATCGGCAAAATATTTGATGTTCAGGATAAGGCGCAGAAAATAGTAGATGATATTCAGTCCGTTATTGATAAGACAACAGCAGCAACTACCAACATGTCAGAAAAACCAACTGCTTTAATTCTGGAATCCTACGATAAAACATTTACTAATTACGGTGCAGCGACACTTGGTGGCGATATGCTTACAAAATTAGGAGGGAAACTGGCTAATCCGGATGGAAAGGAAATGGGTAAGGAGGATATTATAGCTCTGAATCCCGATGTTATTTTTGTAGTATATATGCCGTACTCTGGTGATGATCCTGTAAAGGTGAGACAGGAAAAATTGGATGAGATCTTAAAGGATAAGGCATATGCAAGTCTGGATGCAGTAAAGAATGATAAAGTTGTGCCTATTATGTTAAGTGAGATGTATGCCAGTGCCACCCGAACACAGGATGGTATTCTGACAATAGCAAAGGGATTATATCCGGAATTGAATCTTGATAAATAGAAGGTGCCGGCTTGTGAAGGATTATAAGAAAAAGAAATCAAATTTATGGAGTTCTTCAGCATGGCTTCTGATCATGGCAGGATTGCTGGCAATAATGGTATTTTCTGTTTTGGCGGCAGTTACCTTTGGTAATGCGGATATAACAATAAAAGAAGTATATGGCGTTATAGGCTCCGAATTGTTCCAGCATGATTCTATGTCCGGATATTCCGAAGGAGCTGTTCATGATGTGGTGTGGCTGATCCGTTTGCCAAGGGTCCTGCTTGCTCTGGCTATTGGAATGGGATTATCCGTCTGCGGTGTAGTAATGCAGGCAATTGTAAAAAATCCCTTGGCTGATCCCTATGTACTGGGTATTTCTTCGGGGGCATCCTTAGGAGCGACACTGGCTATCATGCTCGGCGTCGGTACATTATTCGGGAGTAATTCCGTTGGAATTATGGCCTTTATTGGTGCAATGCTTGCTTCGTTTGCAGTGGTAGCTCTTGCCAATGCAGGGGGACGTGCCAATTCAGCAAAATTGATACTGACCGGTCTGGCCATCAGTTCAGTCTGCTCTGCTTTTGCCAGTTTTACCTTATTTATTGCAAATGACAGGAATGCCTTAGGAGAAGTAACTTATTGGACCATGGGAAGTCTGTCGGGGGCCAGGTGGGAAAATGTAGCGGTAATCCTTCCGGTACTTGTTGCAGGAACCTTGATTTTCTGGACACAGTTCCGCAATTTGAATTTGATGCTGTTGGGAGATGAGACCTCAATAACTCTGGGCACTGATCTCCATAAAATCCGTATCATATATCTGATTCTGGTTTCTGTTATGGTCGGATGTGCTGTATATGCGTCCGGGGTAATAGGATTTGTAGGTCTGATTATTCCTCATATAACCAGAATGATTGTTGGAACAGATCACAGAAAAACCTTACCGCTGAGTGCGTTGCTGGGAGCTGTCTTTTTAATCTGGGCAGATGTGGCAAGCAGGATCATTCTGGAACATTCCGAAATGCCAATAGGTATACTTGTAGCCATAATAGGGTCCCCCTGCTTTATATATCTGCTGACCCGGAGAGCTTATGGAAGGGAAGGCGGAAAGTCATGAAAATCACTGCTGAAAATATTGATTTGTATTATGGTTCCAATAAAATCTTAAAAGAAATTTCAATAGATTGCAGCACAAAAGAATCAGTGGGCATTATTGGACCCAATGGCAGCGGTAAATCCACACTTTTAAAATGCATTTACCGGGTTTTAAAACCCCAGGCCGGGGCAGTATATCTGGACGGTCAGGAACTGTATTCCATGGGAGTAAAGTCTTCGGCAAGGAAAATGGCCGTTGTTGCACAGCATAATTATTATAATTTTGACTTTACAGTACTGGAAGTTGTTTTAATGGGCAGGGCACCTCATAAAAAGGCATTGGAACGTGACCATGCAGGAGATTGCCGGATAGCTGTGGAGGCCTTGGAGAAGGTTGATATGGAGGGCTTTGCCAACCGTTCATTTTCCACCTTGTCAGGAGGAGAACAGCAGAGAGTAATACTGGCACGTGCTCTGGCACAGCAAACGCCCTGCCTTGTTATGGATGAACCAACCAACCATCTTGATATCACCCACCAGCTTCAGATACTGAAAATTGTGAAAAACCTTGAGATAACAGTAGTATCTGCAATCCATGATTTGAATATAGCAGCTGCATACTGTGATAAATTATATGTTTTAAAAGAGGGCTGTGTGGTTGGCTGCGGTAAACCGGAACAAATTCTTACTACGGAATTTATACGTGAGATTTATGGAGTGGATACCGAAATTGTATATGACAGCAAGGGCAGTATGCATTTTTTATTTATATAAATAATTTTGGAGGAACTTTGGAAGGGTTTTCATTGGCGTATAGGAATTTCAATACTTTTAACATGGCTGAAAGTATTGAAATAACTGAAACGCGTATGGCCAATTAACCTCCTTTATTCGCCTTATCGCGGATTAGGAGTGGAAAATTTCATCAATTTTTGTGGCTGCTATGCGGCTCATGGAGGTTAATATGAAAAAAATCGGAATATTACATTGTATTCATGCCAACGAAGTGTGCACCGGAGCAGGTTGCTTTAGTGCATTTACCAATAAAACAGACTATTTCCGGATTTATAAGGATGAGGAAGTTACTTTATCAGCATTTTTCAGCTGCAATGGGTGCAGTAAAGAGCGGCCGCAATCTCCAATGGAAGATGCCGGTATCTTGGAAAAGCTGGATAGGCTGGTTGAAGAAAAAATCGGTACGGTTCATGTGGGAATGTGCTGTAATGTAACAGCAGGGTATGAATGCCCACGGATTTCAGAGATTAAAACGTTGCTTCAAATGAGAGGAATAAATGTTTTATATGGAACACACAGGGATAAATAATTTGCAGCATCAGTAAACTTTCTTGTTCAGTTATTAAAATATCGTCAAAGGTCAAAAGTATCTGGCCTCTGACGATATTTTTTTATTATATATCAAAGGAGTTTCATATATTTATACAGGCTAATATGTTTCTATAGAAAGAACCAGGGCTGTTGGGATAGAATAAGATTAGAAATAAGTTTAATATATCTATCTGTTGTAAATAAAGGACATATATTAATTTATACAGCCTGTACGTTATAAGGAGATGCAGCATGGGAACCTATACAGTAAACATAAATAACAAACAAAAGGATATTTACAGAGGACATCTTAAAATGGGAGGAACAAGTCCAAGAGGAGAGAAACTCAGTTTCACAAATTATTATGCTGAAAAAAACGGCAAGCCCTTTTTTGGTATATGCGGAGAATTCCATTATTCCAGATGCTCATATTTGTACTGGGAGAAGGAAATCCGCAAAATAAAGGCTTGTGGTGTAAATATAGTATCTACCTATGTTTTCTGGAACCACCATGAAGAGGAGGAAGGGATATTTACCTGGGAAGGGGACAAAAACCTCCGTTATTTCGTTGATTTATGTGCAAAGAATGATATCTATGTTATTTTGCGTATCGGACCTTTCTGCCACGGTGAAGTCAAAAACGGAGGCATACCGGACTGGCTCTACGGAAGGCCTTTTGCCATCAGATCCAACTCTCCCGAATATCTTTCCTTCACAAAAAGATTTTACAATGAAATCGGAAGACAGGTGGAAGGCCAGATGTTTAAAGACAACGGGCCAGTAATAGGTATACAGCTTGAAAATGAGCATATGCATGCATCACCGCCCTGGGAGTTCATGGTGATGAAGGAATACGAATGGCTTGAAACAGGCAGGGATGGTGCTGAACATATAAAAGCACTGAGAAGACTTGCTGTTGAGGCAGGTATGGAGGTACCCATATATACCTGTACAGGTTGGGGAGGAGCTTCCTTTCTGGAGGGTGAGACTCTCCCGCTATACGGGGGCTACTCCTTCTGCCCCTGGGTGGTAAATGAAGGGGTGGAGCATGCTCCTACCAACGAATATCTCATTCAGAACTTCCATGATAATAATTTTGAATGCGTTGAATATAAGCCACCTTTTCCTCCGGAAGAATATCCTTATGCATGTTGTGAGCTGGGAGCCGGAATGGCCTGCTGGTATAAGTACAGATTTGTAGTGGAGCCTGAAAGTGTTGAAGCATCAACCATAGTTAAAATTGCCGGAGGCTGCAACTTTATCGGATATTATATGTTCCATGACGGCTCAAATCCGGTGGGAAAGCATGGTTATTTAAATGAACGGGTAGTGCCTAAAATATCCTACAATTTTCAGGCTCCTTTAGGTGAATACGGGCAAATAAGGCAATCCTACAAATTGCTGAAGCCAATCTTTTACTTTCTGGAGGATTATCAGGAATTTCTATGCCCCATGGGAACCGTTGTACCTGATGAAGTCAGAGCAATTACTCCTTCAGATAACACTTCACTGAGGTATGCCGTTCGTCAGAATAACGGTTCGGGTTTTGTTTTCCTGGTCAATTATCAGGATCATTTTGAAATGAAGGACATGAAGGATATAAGCTTACAGATCAGGCTCCCGAAGGAACATATAGCCATACCTGGACAGGGAAGGGGTATAACCCTTAAAAAAAATGTTTCGGCCATATTACCTTTCAATATGGCAATTGGAGTAAGCAAGCTTAAATATTCCACGACTCAATATATAACCAGTATATCTGATGGGGGAGTCAAAACATATTTCTTTTTTGCTGTAGAGGGTATGGAGAGCGAGTATTGCTTCTCTTCCGAGCAACTGGCAGATATCAGAGTAACAGGTGGAATTGTTAATGAGGCAGGAGAGCAGTTGGAGGTATTCGTTAAGCCGGGGCTGGACTCAGTTATTACTCTCACTGCCCCGGACGGAACTGAGACCAGATTATGTACACTTACTAGACAGCAGGCGCTGGGTTTCTGGAAATTCAATATCTGGGGACAGGATAGAGTTATTGTTTCCAACGCAGATATACTTGCAGGAGAAGGCCGGCTAGAGGCCGGGATCTGCGGAATCCAAAAGGTGGAGTTACATATGTACCCTCCTTTGGGTAAGGAGCTTACAAGCGACAGGGCAAAATTAAAAAGCTCAATGACAGGGATTTTTGAAACAATAGAGTTTTCAGCTCCTCAGAAGAATGTAGCTCTTCAGGTGTCGGAGTTTGAAACAGGGAACTGTTCCATCACCTTTCCGGAGGATATGTATTCAAATGCAGAAGATGTGATGCTGCAAATAGAATACTGCGGAAACGTGGGAAGCGCTTTTGTAAATGGGAAGCTGATAAGCGATAACTTCTGCAACGGTCAGGTCTGGGAAATAGGACTCGGGAGAATACGTCCGAAGGTTCAGGAACAGGGTATGTATATTCACATCATACCATATAAGAAGGACAGTGACGTATTATTTGATCCGGACATAAATTTTGTAAATGAAAATCAGAGTGACAGTATATGCAAAATTAATTCCATAAAAGCTGTGCCTCTGTTCAAAATAAACATATTTAAAGCTTGATCGGAGCAAAATGGGAGGATAAAAATGAACAAAGATATTGCAGCGGGAAAGAATATAATTTTTGATAAAAAATACTGTACCTGGAAAATAGATATGGAAGCTGTTCAATACGCTGAAGAAATAGAAATATGTTGGGACGGTAAAGGATGCAGATACAGCCTGGAACTGTCGGTTGATGATAAAAATTGGATTAAACTTTCAAAGGAAAAGGAATTTCATTGTGAAGGACAGATTTCAAAGAATATCATTAAAGCCAACACCAGATATATAAAAGTAATACTGATAAACTGGGATATAAAAGCGGAAGCTTCACAAATCAGCCGTATATCAGTTTATACCGGGATTGCTGCTGAATTCATCAATGGAGCGGATATATCCCATCTTCCTCAAATTGAGGACTTTGGAGGAAAGTTCTTTAACAGGCAGGGGGAGAGGCAGGATTGTCTGGACATATTGAAGGAGCATGGCTGTAATTACATACGTCTCAAGGTATGGAACAGGCCCGGTCTGCCCTTTAGCGATCCTGCCGGCTATAACGACAAGACACATGTGCTTCAAATGGCAAGAAGAGCTGTAGATAAAGGTTTTAAGCTTTTAATTGATTTTCATTACAGCGACTGGTGGACAGATCCGGGAAAACAGTATATTCCTGAAGATTGGAAGGGCTTAAGCTTTGAAGGGCTCAACACTGCACTGTATGACTTCACCTATGATGTATTGAACTGTTTGAAGCTTCAGGGCACACTGCCTCAGATGGTTCAAATCGGAAACGAAATCACCAACGGTATGCTGTGGGATATAGCAAAGATTTCTGAAGATTTTAATACCCCCGAACAATGGGACAAACTATGTACCCTGCTGAAGGCAGGCATAAGTGCGGCAAAGACAGTCAGTAAGGACATAAAAACCATTATCCATATAGAAAGGGGCGGGGATAGTGAAAGCAGCCGCTATTTCTATGACAGACTTGTTGACAGACAAGTAATCCATGATGTAATCGGACTTTCCTATTACCCCATATGGCATGGTCCGATAAGTGATTATGCTGCCAATATAAAGGACCTGAGTGAGAGATATGATAAGGATATAGCAGTGGTTGAGGTGGCATATCCATATACTGCTGAAAATGGTGATGATCAGCTGAATGCATCTTCCTTTCCATTTACCCAAATACCCGGAGAATATCCCCCATCTGTTCAAAGTCAGGCAGATGTTCTTCAGGCGGTAATATATGAACTGAAAGTTCTGCCTGATAACAGGGGTATTGGCTTCTTTTACTGGCAGCCTGATTTCATTCCTGTTGAGGGTGCGGGGTGGAAATATGGTGAAGGCTGCGAGTGGGATGATCAGACTCTGTTTGATTTCAAAGGCAATGCACTTTGGTCTCTTGATGTTTATAAGCTGCATTCCTGCTTCAACGATAGCCGGAATATTTAATTATTATAATGTATTGGAGAAAAATGACAATATGAACTTTGCAGCTTCATATAAAAAAGATAGTTAAGTATTAACACAATTTACATTTAACGATAATAATATTTTAAATCAGCCAGAAATGTATAAGCAATTTTATAGAAAATCCCGTATTATAATATATTAAACTGTTTTGTAGTATTAAATGGAGTTATTTGAGGGATACACTATGGAGATTGTTACATATACGCTAAGGAAAAGTCAGCCGGATTCTGATATGTACTACTCAAAAATATCCGGATTTACCGACAAGGTTTTGCTGAAGGCAGCAGAAACCTTAAAGGAACCGGTTGAACTGTATCTGGCAGAAATCAAGGATAAAAAGACATGTCCTGAAGAAGGTGTTTTGGAGCTTCTGATTCTTGGAGTTCGCTGGAACAGCTATATTGATTCTGCCGGAAGTTTGGGGAGCATACCGGCTGGATTTCTTAAGAAAATTTCAGAACATCGTCAAGAGGGCATAGGATTTAAATGGGGTATCAATTATTTAAAGGGAATATTTTCAACAATTTTTTTAATTGGTAAAAAGAATGAGAAGGCTCTTAAAGTTACCCCTGATTTATCAAATATGGATAAACTGTTAACCTGGCTTCAGGCGTCGGGCGAGTTCAAACAGGAGGTCAAACATCTTGAATTATGGCGCAATTACCTGTCTCAAATAGACTCAAAAGCAGCTTCAAAAGTTCTTTCAGCTTCAATTGCTTTTGCACAATGGTTTCAGGGGGAAAGCTTGAACGAGCTGGATATATATACACCGGAGGTTGAACAATACCTGGAAAGCGGCTGGCCCGAACATAAGTGGAAGGAAGATGTGATCTTCTGCGGACGAAAAAAGGTGGACTACCATTTGAATATGGTAGGTGCTGAGATAATGAACAGAATATATAGAAATGAATTTCTTTCCAAAGCTGAAAAAGTACTGCTGATTCCAACCTGTATGAGAAAGCCTCATAATTCTGAATGCATGGCAAAACAGCTGGGAAAGGGATTTGTTTGCTCACGCTGTACAAGGGGATGTCCGGTTTATGTATTATCTGAAATCGGTCAGCGTAATAACCTTAAAGTAAGAATGATTCCCCATGAGTCTTCAATAGCTTCGACTAAAACTGATAAATCTCTTTTTGATACTGGGTCAGGAGTTATAGGAGTATCCTGTGTGCTAAACCTTATTTCAGGAGGCTGGATGCTGGCAGACAAAGGAGTAGCTCCCCAATGTGTACTGCTTGATTATTGCGGCTGTAAAAACCACTGGCATGATAAAGGCCTTCCTACAGAGCTCAATGAAAAGCAGTTAATGAAAATACTTGGAGTTAAAACAGACAGATTTAACGTATAATGCATTCCGTTGCTATATTTGTGAAGCGGGGACATTAACTGTGATAATAGAGAGAAGAGCCGGATAATGCACATAAAATTAACCGGCTCACTCTTGCTTAATCAAAATTGGTTATTCTCTTCAGCATGCTTCTGTATCTGAAACGGGCCATTTCATTTTTCTCAAGCACATCCTTTTCATTGCCTGTGTACTGGCATCTGAGACAATAGTACTCATCCTTGCCCTTATCGTAAAACATATCGATATCAAGATCCCTCATAAAACAGGAGGGACATCTGTAATTCAGTCTGCCTTTTCCAGATTGAGACATGTGATCATCTCCTCATTTTTTGAAATATTCATGGTTAAGCCCAGTGTAAACATTGGTGAGAAAGCGTAACCTTCTCTGATGTATCCTTCAACTCCATCGACCATAGGAGTCATGGAAAGTCTGGTGTCTATCTGAGGAATAATTGCCTCAACCTTCTTAGCGTCTGAAACACTTTCCTCACGGCACTTGTATTTATAAACAATTTCTTTAATATCATCTTTTCCGATGCACTTCAGGACTATTCCGCACATATCCTCAGGATATTCTGTAGTTCCGTAGCAGGCAGTTGTATATTCATTCATATGAACAACAGCATCAGGCCTGCTCATTTCAATGATCTTTCTTGAAATCTTGATTTTTCCTGTTCCTTCGGTGAAGGTGAAGGTTGAAACAAGTTTTATGGTAAGATCACTAAACTCTATTTCTACAGGATCAAGAGTTAAGATTCTATCTTTACCGTTCTGCGAGAATTTTGCTTTTGTTCTGCAGAGGCAGAGATCAACTTCTTCTCCCTGATAGCTTACCTTACAGCTCTTAATGGTTCCTTCTCCGGCATAATGGGTAAAATAGCCTGCCCTGTACATGGACTGGATAAGGAATGGATAGGAAGCATCCTGTACATGTTTTGTACCAATACCTACAGGCCATTCTATCTTTGAAACATAAGGCCTCAGGTCAATAAGCGCCCCACCCTGATTCATATTGACACAGGTGCGCAGGAAAGGATCAACATACCAGAAAAGCTGCTTTTCCGAACCGTAGAGTATATCCTTCCAAAGAGCACATTCAGGTTCGGTATAAGTTTTATTTGAACGGTACCAGTCAGCAAATTCAGTCATGGTCATGTCTTGGATTTCACCCTTGTCACGAAGCTCGGCATAGTAGGCCATACCGTCTTCATAGCTCTTAACAAGCAATTCGTAAGGTGCTTCCCAGCGTCCCATCTTATTCATCCAACCCGGGCCAACGAACATCATATTGTAGGCATAGCCGTTGTTGTACTTCTGAAGAGACTTGTACTGATCGATCAGATTATAGAGATAAGGATACTCTCCGTCCTTATAGATCATACCTCTTAAAACATTCTGAGGATGGGTACCGAAGTTGGAACCGTTACCGTCAAAGCAGGCAAGAAGGTCTCTGGACAGGTGGGGAATAGCTACTATACCGCTGTCTTCATTCGCATTTGCTGCCGGTGAGTGGGTATTTTGCTTTGAAGGTATCCAGGGATTCCACGGACCCCCGTCAAATAGAGTATACCAGGAATTGTTGCAGGTTCTGTATGCCTTGGGGCCTTCTTCCCAACAGGTGGCAACAGCACATTTAACCATGGGATACTGCTGCTTTATGTAGTTTGTTAATTCGGCATCCAGGTAATAGGAGCCGGTAGAGGAAGGATAAAATCCGAACTGTTCATGGAACTTTTCAAATACGTCGGTTACAATTGCTTTTTTATCCTCCATTGAAAACATCCATATGCAGAAATCCTTTGTCTTGTACTTTTCTCTGAATTCCTTGCAGGGAAGACCGAGAAGTGTAAGACCTATTTCATCACCGAATTTTTCGTGATGCTCCTTTGCAAGAGCGACGGCCTCTTCGTTGAACAGACTTGCGTATGTCATTTGAATGGTTGTTTTAAAACCGTTGTCATGGGCAATCTTTTGCTGTAGCTTAAAGATGTCCAACGATTCAGTAAGTAGACTTTTCTTGGATATATCCTCTTTTTTACCTTGACCGGTAACCTTTTCGGCATATTCCGGAACCATTTCAGGCCTGTGAATTATATTTAAAATAAACTTACCCATAATTACCTCCTTCTCGAATTTTCTATAAAATATATGGTGTTTTTTAGCATTAAATTTTACTATATATAATTATATTTACATTATAAAATACTATTGTGTACGTTTCTATAATAGTATATTATACTTATATAAATATATGAAACTAGATGGAGCCGGCGTAAGCTTATGAATAATTACTTGTTCACATTGATAACAGAAGAGGATAGACTGCCATATTATGTAAAAGGGGTAGGAGGTCTTGAGAATCAGGATCATATAGAGCGGCCCAATGGCTATACCGACTATCAGTGGATACATTGCGTCAGAGGAGTCGGTAAACTTCTGATAGACAATAAGGAGTTTATTATTCATAAGAATATCGGATTCTTACTATATCCGGGAGTACCTCATGAGTATTATGCCGTTGAAGAACCCTGGGAAACCCACTGGGTAACCTTTGACGGGGAGGGTGTTCCCTTTCTGATGAATTCTCTCGGGTTTGACAAATATAAGGTACTAAGCTTCAGTGATTTAAAAGTACTGGACAATCTGATAAATGAAATTTATTTTGCTGCACCTTCCAAGGGTTTAATAATAGGATATGAATGCTCGGCCAAACTTTACAGCCTTCTGATAGAACTGCGCCGTCAAAAAATGAAGGAGGAGGAAGCCTCCGGTGTCTCCAAACTGAAACAATTGGAACCTGTAATATTATTTATTGAAGAGAACTACTCAAAGAATCCGACCATAGAGGAAATGTCGGGAGCAATTAATGCCTCCCCGCAGTATCTATGCAGACTGTTCAGCAAAACCTTCAGAATGAGGCCTTTTGTATACATGACTCTTTTAAGGATGCAGAAGGCAAAAGAAATGCTGATTCAGGAAAGTGATATATCTGTTAAGAATATTGCTGAAAAAACAGGCTATAACGATACAAGTTATTTTTGTTCGGTTTTCAAAAAGCATGAGGGTGTTACACCGTCGGAATTCCGTCAGTTGCACAGGCAAAGCTGATTATTGGTACTTATTGCATATAACTATTAGTTGAATATGAATTATGTTAAAATAATAAATTATAACGAGGTGATAGATATCCCCTGCCTCTACAGGTGGCGGATACCATTTTGATTTTCAGGCAGCGGGCATATCGATGGCGCTCATGAGGGCATATTTGCATCGTTGAAACGCACTAAAGATAAGAAAATTTCTATACAGCCTAAAAATTTTCAAAGAACGTATACGTTCTTTTGAACCTATGTATTATAAGCTAATATAAAATCAATGATGATTGAAAACATTTTATGGTGGGGGCCTTGAATGAAACATATCTTTATAATTAATCCGGCAGCAGGAAAAGGGAAGTCAATGGAATTGATTCCATTTATAAATGATTGCTTTAAAGCAAAAACGGATGATGAACTGGTTATAGAAGTCACAAAATATCCCGGACATGCTACCGAAATAGCAAAGGCCCATTCTGGCAGCGGAGAATGCAGGGTATACTCCATTGGAGGAGATGGCACAGTTAATGAGATTGTCAATGGAATTGCAGGTACATCTTCAGCATTAGGAGTTATACCGACAGGGTCGGGTAATGATTTTATCCGCAGCCTGCATTCGGAGACAAATGTAAAAGATGTAATAGCCGGGACAATTAACGGAATTGAAAGAAAAATTGATCTTGCAAAGGTCAATGATAAGTACTTTATAAATATATCTTCAATTGGTTTTGATGCCAATGTGGTTTTTAATGCCAATCTGTTTAAAAAGAAGCCCGGAATCACCGGAAGTATGGCTTATCTGCTGTCGATTATATACACTGTTTTCAAACACAAAATATGCAAAATAAGGGTGGATATCGACGGAAATATAATAGATATGGATGCCTTGCTTGTAGCAGTTGCCAATGGAAAATTCTATGGAGGAGGCATTATGCCGGCTCCCGATGCAAGTCTGGATGACGGACTGCTGGATATTTGTCTGGTCAGTGAGGTCAGCCGCTTAAAAATACTCCACCTGTTTCCCAAATATATAAAGGGTCAGCATGGTGTACTAAAGGAAGTAAGCTTTTTCAAGGGCAGGGAAATCAGAATTCAAAGCGATGAAGATGTCTGCCTGAATATAGATGGTGAAATTATAGAAGCAAAAACAATTGATTTTCAAATAATTCAAGCCGGGATAAAGATAATTATGCCGGTATAAAAGTACAAAGGCAGTGAAAGCATGGTTGGAAAAAATTAAGAAAGAGTAAGAGCCTGTTTAATTTAACCCAGCATAGCGCAAAATCCGTCAAAATGACCGACGTAATGAGACATTAAACAGGCTCTGAGGAAGAGTAGCATGAAAATAATACATACCGGAGACTGGCATATAGGGAAAATTGTAAATGACTTCAGTATGCTTGAGGAGCAGAAATACCTTCTGGAACAGCTTGTATCTGTTATTGACCGGGAAAAGCCCGATGCACTGGTGCTGGCAGGTGATATATATGACAGAAGCATACCGCCTGTGGAAGCCGTAGAGCTGGTGGATGAGGTGTTCAACAAGCTGCTTCTGGAAATGAAGTTGCCCATTCTGGCTATTGCCGGCAATCACGACAGTGCCGAGAGACTGTCCTTTGCCAGCAGGATTCTGACCAATAACGGTCTTCATATTGCCGGCATTTTTGATGGAAATATTCCCTGCATAATGCTGGAGGATACTTTTGGTCCTGTAAATTTTTATCTCCTGCCATATACCGATCCCAGAAACATCCGACATATTTACGACGATAGTCAAATATCCACCCATGATGATGCCATGAAAAGGGTAATGGATAAAATTGGACAAGCCTATGATTCCAGTCAAAGAAACATAATGGTAACTCATGGATACATAACGCAGATGGGAAAGCCTGCAGAATTTGTAAGTGAATCAGAGAGGCCGCTCAGCATAGGAGGTACCGATTTTGTCAGCTCGGATTATTTTTCCATGTTTAATTATACCGCACTTGGACATCTCCATGCACCGCAAAAGGCAGGTTATGACAAGGTAAGATATTCGGGCTCACTTATGAAATATTCCTTTTCAGAGGTAAATCAGAAAAAGGGAATAACTGTTGTTGAACTGGATGAAAAGGGCAATGCCTTCACAAGACATATTGATCTGATCCCCAAAAGGGATATGCGTATTATAAAAGGTCCCATAAATGAATTGATCAGTCCGCAGGTATACCAAAATGCCAATACTGAAGACTACATATATGCTGTTCTTACCGACAGGGGGGAACTGATAGATCCGATTTCAAAATTAAGATCGGTTTATCCAAATATCATGGGTCTCTCAAAAGAAACAGGGGTACAAAAAGAGGATTCCAGAACTTCTGCTTTACAGGGCTATAAATCCAGGACCAAGCTGGAACTTTTCAGGGAATTCTATGATGTAATACAGGGAGAGCCTATGAGCGAAGAGGCGGAAGCAGTAATGGCAAGAATAATCGGAGAGGTTGAAAAGGAAGGAGTTTAGCGGAAAAGTACGCTATAGATTGTTTTAATGAAACCGTTAAAGCTTACAATCAGCGCCTTTGGGCCTTATGCAAAAGAACAGAAAATAGACTTTTCCAGGCTGCAGGAGCAGATATTTGTTATCTCTGGACCAACGGGTGCCGGGAAGACAACCATATTTGATGCCATCAGCTTTGCTTTATTCGGGGAAGCTTCGGGCAGCAGCCGTGACAGGGACAGCCTGAGAAGCGACTTTGCCCTGCCTGAAACAGAAACTTATATAGAGCTGGAATTTGAATTAAGGGGCAGGAGCTATAAAATAAGAAGATCTCCTCAGCAGGAGCAGAAAAAACTTAGAGGTGAGGGCTTTACATTAAGGAATGCAGATGCCGAGCTACTGCTTCCCGATGGAACTCTTATAACTAAAATTGCAAGTGTTGATGAAAAGGTTAATGAACTTTTGGGGATAAACAAGTCCCAGTTCAAGCAAATTGTAATGCTGCCCCAGGGAGAGTTCCGAAAGCTGCTTGAAGCAGACAGCAGTGAAAGAGAACTGATTTTTAGAAAAATATTCGGAACAGAAGGGTTTGCGGAAATTCAAAAAAGGCTGGACGACGAATGCAGGGAATTATATAAATCGGTTCACGATATAAAAACTCAGATAGATACGCATGTAAAGCATTTTGATGTGGGAAACGATGGAGCACTTGAGGAAGTGAGAGCTTCTAAAAACATAAATGTAGAGCTGTTTATACAAAAAATCAAAGAGGTTGCCCAGGCAGACAAAAGTAATATGGAACTCTTAGCTGCCCACCTTCAGCATAAAATCTCAAAACAGGGTACGCTGAAGGAAGAGATAGCAAGGTGTAATGAAGTAAATAAAAAGCTGGCAAACAAGGAACAGTTAAAGCTGGAATACTCGGCAACCTTAAACAGGACGGATGAGTACAAACAAAAGGAGGCCGAACTGGAATTTGCAAGAAAAGCTTTGCCCATAATAGAAGTTGATGAACAGTCAACGAAAGTCCGGCAAGCCTTATCAGCGAAAGCGGCACAGCTTGAGCTGGAAAAGCAGAAGGTCCGGAATACCGGCAGAGAATACGAGGAATGCAGAGTGCTTTTTGATGCCGAGAAGGAAAGGGAACCTTTGCGGAAAAAGCAGGAGACCGAGCTTGCACTTCTGAACAACATGCTGCCCAAGGTTATTCAGTATGATAAGAGTATAAAGGCTTTAGAGGTATTAAAAAAAAAAGGTACGGATATAAATAATCAGTTTAAACTTAACCATAGCCGGCTGGAGTCTGAGAAAAAAGCCTTGGAGGAACAGGAAGAGCGGCTTAGAAAGCTATATACGGCCCAGGCTGAAGGAGCGCGCCTGGACAAGGAGATTTCAGCAAATAAAAAACTTCTGGTTGAACTGGACAATATAAAAAAGTTAATTGAAGCCTTCTTTACTCAAAACGAAGGCTACACCGCCGGAAAACGGGATTTTGAGGTCTTTGACACAAAATATGTAAGCTTTAGAAGCAGGCTTGAACAGCAGGAGGATAATTATCTTCGAGGACAGGCAGGCCTGCTTGCGAAAACACTAAGGGAAAGCTTACCCTGCCCTGTATGTGGTTCCCTTGAGCATCCCAGTCCTGCACATACACCGGAGAATATGACCTCTGAAGAAATGCTCAAGGTAATGAAACAGGAATTTGCACAATTAAGTGAGAAAAGAACAGATAAGTTAAAAGTATTATCTGAAATAAACGGTAACCTGGTCAATAGGAGGCTGGAGATAACAGGCAGGCTTCTGAGCCTGGAGCAGGAAATTTTACAGCTTGATCAGCACAATCTTGAACAATTGGAGAGTACACAGCTGTTAAAACGGCTGGAACTTACCAAAGAGGAAATAAATAAAAAAGGTGCTGTTCTAAAAGCTGAAACGCTAAAGCTTATCTCAGGTTATAAAGAGATTAACGAATTTGTATTGCAAAAAGAATCCCTTGAGAAGAACTGCAAGGAGACCTCTGACAATGCTAAAAAGCTTGAAGAAGCACTTAACCGCCTTAATGAGCAGAAAACCGCAGTATCAGGAGAAATTGCCGGAGCGCAAGCAGCAGTAACCGGTATAGAAGGTGAAGTACCCCCTGAAATGCGGTCCATATCCAGGCTTAATGCAGCAATAGAAGCTGTCAGGCACGCCATAACACTGCTTGAGGACAGTTATAAAAATGCCGGTCTGGCCCTGGAACAGAGCAGAGAGGCCTTGAGCAGTGCCGAAAAGGAACTGGCTGTTATCACGACCTCTCTGAAAGAGAATGCCGAAGAGAAGGAGAGACTGGACAAGCTGCTGGAAGAAAGGCTCAAGACCGCAGGGTTTGCGGATTATGCACACTTTGTATCCATGAAGAAAAGTCAGGCTGAACTGGACACCCTTCAGGGTGAAATAAATGGTTTTTATCAAAAGTTGAAGTCGCAAAAGGATGTACTTGTCCATCTTGAAGAAGAGACCGGAGCTTTGGATATACAGGAGGCGGGCAAGCTTGAAGAAGCCTATCGGGAGCTGCTGGGTGAACAAAAGCAGCTGCAGGAGCAGCAGAACATAGTCTTTTCAAGATATTCAAATAACGCAAAAACGCTTGAGCAGCTTGAAAACATATTGGATAAGCTGCAAAATCTCGAAAAAAAGTACAATACCATAGGTGAACTGTCCAAAATAGCAAAAGGAGATAACCCTCAGAGATTAACCTTTGAGAGGTATGTCCTGGCTGCATATTTTGATGAAATAATATCTGCAGCAAACCTGCGTCTGGAAAAAATGACAGGCTCAAGATACATACTTAAACGAAAAGAGGATAAAAGCAAGGGACGTGCCCAGCAGGGGCTTGAACTTGAAGTGTTTGACAACTACACCGGAAAGGCAAGACATGTAAAAACCCTGTCCGGAGGTGAAGGCTTCAAAGCATCGCTTGCCCTCGCGCTTGGACTTGCCGATGTAGTTCAATCCTATTCGGGAGGGATAAGTCTGGATACACTTTTTGTGGATGAAGGCTTTGGTTCTCTTGATCCTGAATCCCTCGACAATGCCATACAGTGTCTGGTGGATATCCAGAAGACGGGAAGGTTGGTAGGCGTTATCTCTCATGTTGCTGAGCTTAAAGAGAGAATTAAGTCGGTTTTAGAAATAATTTCAAAAAAAGAGGGAAGTTTTGCGAACTTTAACGTATAATTATTTATTATTATAGAAAAATTTTCAATTTTTTTTGAAAGTGGGAGAATGCTATGGAAAAAAATTCTATACTGTTAAAGAATGAAGTTGAAGCAAACAAGTTTGCTGCTGCAGTTATGATCTTTACAAATATATTTGCAGCAATAGTGTATATACTAAACGCATTGAGAATATTTACTGCAAGCCAGAGCCTGATGACGGTTGCCATGGTGTTGGCAGCAGTACTGCTGACCATACCCTTTATCATCGTAAGGGTGTTGAAAATATCCGAGCCATGGGTGAAATATGTTACAGTAACTGCAGCAATATTGATGGTAGGCATTTTAAGCGCACTTCTAAGCTACCACACAGTCGTAATGTATGCATTTCCTTTTGCAATTGCAAGCCTGTTCTTTTCAAGAAAACTCAGTTGGTATACTACTGTGGTATCAATAATTGTAATAAGTGTTTCCCAGCTGCTTACCATACCACTGGATGGAGTTCCCGATGCAAATTTGACGGATATATACAGTACGGTGGTATATGGCATAGCACCCAGGACCATTCAGTTAATAATTTTATCAGTAATATTTATTGTATTGTCCAAGAGAACCCATAAGCTCCTAAGTAATATGATGGGAGCGGAAGAACAGCAGGAAATGCTGGATAAGATGCTCAAGGTTACCAGAAAATCAAATGACGTATCAAGTGTTCTTGCTCAATCTGTAGGCAATTTGTCCCTTATGACCGAGAATACCACAAAAGCAAATGAATCCATTGCAAACAAAACATCAAAGATAGCAGAAGGCTCAAAACAGTCCATTAAAAATATGGAGGAAGCAACAGCTGCAGTAACAAATATGTCTGAAAGCCTGAACAAGATTGCCGATGAAGGTAAGAAACTGGGAGAACTTTCTGAACAGGTACATACCCTTACCAGTGACAGCGAACAGGTTATGAAAACTGCAGTTGAAGAAATGAACGCAATTGCAGAAGCCACCAAACAGAGCAAGGAAACTATTGCAAGGCTGGAACAGAGATCCGGAGATATATCTAAATTTGTACAGGTTATTACCGAAATATCAGCTCAGACGAATATGCTGGCTCTCAACGCATCCATCGAATCCGCAAGGGCAGGTGAACAGGGTAAAGGTTTTGCAGTGGTGGCACAGGAAATAAGAAATCTTGCAGAGGGTTCACAGAAAGCCGCGAAGGATATTGCAGCCCTGATAAAAGAGATAACAGAAGATACTCAAAATGCCGTAAGTGCTATGGATACGGGTTCTGAACTGGTTGACAGAGGGCTTTCAATATTTGAAGATGCCAGAAACTCTTTCAACAGGGTTGCAGAAGCAAATAAGGAAATGAACGAAAAGCTTGCTATTGTCAATAATGATACAAATAAGGCCGCAGGTCACAGTGATAAAGTTGTCGCTATAGTCAGAGAGGTAAAAGATATTAATACCGGAACACTTCAGGATCTGGAACAGATTGCAATGGCCAGCGAAGAGCTTGTTGCCTCAATGGAAGAATTGGATTCCTCTGTAGAAAATATTGAGACAATGTCAAAGGAACTGGTTGAGGTGGTCAACTAAAATCAGTTATGTAGGATATGCCTGATATTAAAAAGAATTTACTCCATAAGGAAGAGATCAATTTGAAGGGATTAGTTCATATATATACCGGAAATGGAAAGGGTAAGACAACTGCAGCCATTGGTCTGGGAATCAGGGCATATGGCAGCGGCTTTAAAGTTTTGATGATTCAGTTTATGAAGGGTAGAAGGAGTGGTGAGGAATTAATTCTCACTCGACTGGGTTCTGCTTTTGAACTTTGTAAGCATAAGAGCAGCGATAAGTTTTCATGGGAACTGAATCATAAAGAAAAAGAAGAGTTAAAAGACAGTATTGCCGAATTGTTTGAGTATGCAATAAAAAGCTCCGGTTCAAAGGATTTGATTATACTTGATGAAATAATGGCAGCTGTAAATAATGGTTTTATTGATTTAAGCCGTGTGATAGATTTTATTAAGAATAAACCGGATGGACTTGAATTGGTAATGACGGGACGGAAGGCTCCACAGGATCTGATTGAGCTTGCTGATTATGTTTCGGAATTCAATGCTGTCAGGCATCCGTTTACTGCAGGAATACCGGCCAGAAAAGGCATAGAGTATTAGATATTGTCTATCCTAAATTCAAAATTGACTTTGTTTATATTAATGATATATAATTATGCCAATGAAAATTTAATAATTATAGGAATTTATTAAATAATAAAACCCGATTTTCAAGGGAGATAGTTTTCAAAAAGACAAGGCGGAGAAAGGCGCAATAATTGTTTTATTGCAACGAAGTACTGCGAAGCAGTACTTTTCGACAACGCAGTATTTTTGGAAATTTGCCCCTTGAAAAATGGGAAGGTATTATTTAACTATTCCTTTATATTGGTTGCTTAAGAAGTTAAGCATAAGGAATGATTAAACAATAAATGGTTTACAGAAAATTCCACTGAAAAGTGGGATATTATTGTTTATTTATTCTTGAGAGGGAATCAGGGTGAAAATCCCAAACAGTCCTGCTGCCGTGATGACGGAGGAGATTCTCAAAAAGCTGATAGTATTTACAATACTATTTCGGTTTTTAAAGCCACTGGGCAAATCAGCCCGGGAAGGTGAGAATTTACGAAGATGTCTAAGTCGGAAGACCTGCCAATATAGTCTGCAGATGCCAATATGCGGGGTGCTATGACTTCACAGTGTATGAAGTGTGTAGTTTGTCAAAGAGATTTAATACATAAATTATTATGCTATTTTTCTTTTTACAAATAAAACCTTTTTATTATTAACATAGAGGTTTTATTTTTTTTGGCGAATTTATTAAATTAATGGGGGTAGTAAAAATGAAAAAGGCAAGTCTTAAAAGGATTGCTGTATGTCTTACAGCAGCGGTCAGTATCATTCTTTTCTTTCCATTGGGTACATCTGCAATGCACATCATGGAAGGATATCTTGCACCGGGCTGGTGCATAAGCTGGGGGGCTCTCTGCATCCCGTTTTTAGTAGCAGGTTTTATGTCAATTAAAAAGAAAATCAATGTATCCTCAAAAAATCTTACTTTGCTGGCAATGTGCGGTGCTTTTGCCTTTGTGCTCTCTGCACTGAAAATGCCTTCTGTCACAGGCAGCTGTTCACATCCTACCGGAGTAGGGCTGGGTGCAGTATTATTCGGACCGACTGCCATGTCAGTCATAGGAGTTATAATCTTATTATTTCAGGCAATTTTACTTGCTCATGGCGGTGTTACAACTTTAGGTGCAAATACATTTTCAATGGCTATTGTAGGACCTCTTGTCTCATTTGGCGTATTCAAGCTGTCAAAAAAACTGGGAGCAAAATCAGGGTTGGCTGTATTTCTTGCGGCTTTTCTCGGAGATTTGATGACATATGTTACAACTTCGGTACAGTTATCTTTGGCATATCCTGATGCTACAGGCGGCATCATGGTTTCTCTTGGAAAGTTCATAAGTATTTTCGCCTTTACACAATTGCCTCTGGCCGTGTGCGAAGGGTTATTAACAGTTGTAATATATAACGTTCTGGTAAAATACAACTCCAAAGAATTACAACAGCTTTCAGCCATTTAATAAGGAGAGAGAGGGTATTTATTATGAAATTATGGAAAAAGAACTTAATTTTAATAGTAACAGTAGTGATAATTTTGGCGGCTCCGCCACTTTTAATGAAGAATGCTGAATTTGCAGGCGCTGACGGTCTGGCTGAAGAGCAGATCACAAAAATAAACCCAGATTATAAACCCTGGTTTGAGTCATTGCTGGAACCTGCCAGCGGAGAAATAGAATCCCTTCTATTTGCTTTGCAGGCAGCGATAGGAGCAGGTGTGGTTGGTTTTGTACTTGGGAAAATTACCAGTAATAAGGCGAATCCCGGGACACAAAAATGACATTAACAGATAAATATGCTTATTCCTCAAGTTTGGCAAAAGTCAGCCCAGAGGTGAAAATATTGTTTTCCATGGTACCGCTGCTTCTATGTATAGGTTTTAATTCTATTATAGTCAGCTCTGCAACACTTGTAATTATGACCCTGGCAACAGTTAAATTGGGCAGAATGGATATCACCAGATACATAAGCTTCATATTTATCCCCTTTGGTTTTCTGGTGATAGGAACCCTGACGATACTGATAAACCGTTTTGAGCCTGACCAGACTCTTTTAATGGGGATAAGAATCGGAAGGTATGCCTATGGTATTAATGGAGCATCTCTTATGGTGAGTACGAAATTAGTGTTAAAAGCATTAGGCTCAGTAAGCTGCATGTATTTTTTATCACTAAATACTCCAATGTCCGACCTGTTTCAGGTTCTGGGAAAAACAAAACTTCCCAAGGTTATCGTGATACTGATGGAACTGATTTACCGGTATATATTTGTTCTGCTTGAGGAAGTAGAAAGAATGATTATTGCAAAGGATTCAAGACTGGGTAACTGCAATTTCAGAACTGCATTAAGATCAATGGGGGAACTTGTCAGTATGCTGTTTATAAGGGCATACCAGCGCTCGGGAAGAATATATGCAGCACTGGAATCGAGAGGCTACAATGGACAATTTAATACCATTGCTGAAGAATATATTTATAGTAAAAAAATGAAGGCCGCTTCAATACTGGTAAGTTGCCTGCTTTTGTGTCTGGGTATGCTGGATTTGCTTTTATTGTAGGAGATAAAACATGAACATAATTGAAACTAAAAATCTGAGCTACTCGTATAACGGCGATAAACAAGCTTTGGACCAGGTCAACGTTACAATTCAAAAGGGTAAAATAACTGCAGTATTAGGTGGAAACGGTGCAGGAAAGTCAACCCTGTTTTTAAATTTGAATGGTGTTTTAACGCCTGACAGTGGGAAGGTCATTTTTGATGGTAAGGAAGTAAGCTATGACAAAAAGGGAATAATTGAAATGCGTAAGCGTGTAGGAATAGTATTTCAAGACCCGAATGACCAGCTGTTTTCGTCGAATGTAAGGAAGGATGTCTCCTTTGGTGCCATGAATTTGGGACTGGATGTAGAGGAAGTAAAAGCCAGAGTTGACAAGGCCATTGAACAGACCGGTATAAGTGAATATACCGACAGTCCCACACATGCTTTAAGCTTTGGTCAGAAGAAAAGGGTGGCAATTGCAGGAGTGCTGGTAATGCAGCCGGATGTAATTATTCTGGACGAGCCCACAGCCGGGCTTGATTCAAAAGGGGCAAGCGAAATTCTTAATCTCTTGACAAAAATAAAGGATGAAACAGGTGTATCTGTTATATTGGCCACCCATGAAATGGATATTGTCCCTATTTACTGTGATTATGCATATGTATTGGATCATGGGAAGGTTGTATTGGAAGGTAATATTGAAGAACTGATACTACAGCCCGACAAGTTGCGGAGGTATTCTCTGAGACTACCAAGAGTAGCGCATTTGATGGAAATATTGAAAAAAGAGGACAAGCTGGAAGTTGACAGCTCTGCTGCCACAATATCGGCTGCCAGGGCATCAATTAAAACTATCCTTAAGAAATCATAAGTGGTTAAGGTATGAGTAGCGAAGTATATCAGCATAATTAAGAATAAGTATATTAGCATATGTATAGGGTAAGAGGATGAACGAATTTATTATAAAAGAGGGAAGAAAACTTAAGTGCGGGTATACTACAGGAAGCTGTGCAGCGGCTGCTGCTAAAGCATGTGCTGCCATGCTGCTGGGAGATGAAACTGTGGAGGAAGTGATTATTGATACTCCAAAGGGTGTTACACTGACTCTTCAGGTTGAGGATATAGTAAAGCAGGAGGGGTGGATCAGCTGCTCGGTAAAAAAAGATGCAGGCGATGATCCTGACGTAACTCACGGTATTAAAATATCTGCAAGAGTTGAAAAAACTGCCGCCGGCATAGTGATTGACGGTGGAAAAGGTGTAGGCCGTGTTACGAAACCCGGTCTGTCCATAAGTGTCGGTGAAGCTGCAATAAATCCTGTTCCAAGACAAATGATTACCGGGGGTTTATTGCAGACAGCCGGCAAATACAAATACCAGGGCGGCTTCTCAGTAGTGATTTCCGCTGAGGGCGGTGAAGAAATTGCAAAAAAAACCTTCAATCCAAGGCTGGGAATTGAGGGAGGCATATCAATACTTGGTACCAGCGGAATAGTGGAACCCATGAGTGAAAAAGCGCTGATAGATACAATTCATGTAGAGATAAACAGCAAAGCAGCAGAAAATTGTGAGGTTTTGCTGGTTTCACCGGGAAACTATGGACGTGATTTTTCACTTGAGAAATTCGGACTGGATATTGAAAAGGGTATCAAATGTTCAAATTTTATCGGAGAGACAATTGATTATGCAGTATATAAGGATATAAAGAACATTTTGCTGATCGGACATGCCGGAAAGCTATGCAAAATAGCCGGAGGAATAATGAATACTCATTCACGGACAGCTGACTGCAGATGTGAGATATTTGCAGCCCATGCTGCACTTGCAGGTGCTTCCGGTGAATGTATTAAAAGCATTATGGAGGCCATCACCACCGATCAGATAACAGGAATACTTCAGGAGTCAGGATTGATGGAACAGGTTTATGGAAGTATCCTGAATAAAATTGAATATCACCTGAATCAGAGAGCAGCATTTAGAGCCAGGGTCGAAGTAGTTATGTTCACAGGTCAGAATAAAGCTTTCTTTAAGACCAACGGAGCTCACAATTTTATAACAAGGCAACAAAAATATTCACAGTAAAAATTTGTTTATAAAAGTCAAACCATTAATAGTTTGACTTTGGAAAGTTTAACGCAGAATAGCGAAAAATCTGCCAGAATGACAAGTGCAATGAGATACAGGACAGGTTCTGAATATAATTATGGGGTGCTGATTGATGAGAGGAATTTTGTATGGTGTAGGCGTGGGGCCGGGGGATCCGAAACTGTTGACCTTACAGGCGGTTGAGATACTTCAGCTGGCTGATGTAATTGCTGTACCGGACACCAGTGGTGAGAAGACAGCCATGAAAATAGTAAAGGATTATATTGAAGGCAAAGAGCTGTTATACTGTCCCATGCCCATGAGCAGAGATCTGGAGGTGGTTGAAAAGAGCCATCGGATAAGCTGTGAGCTGTTGGAAAAGGAGTTGGACAAAGGGAAAAATATTGCATTTATAACCTTGGGTGATCCGACGATTTATTCCACCTATATGTATGTTCACAGACTTATTTTGCAGAAAGGCCATACTGCCAGAATTGTTTCTGGAATAACCTCTTTCTGCGCATCGGCAGGCGCACTTAATATTTCCTTATGTGACAGGGATGAAGCTTTACATATAATACCTGCAGCATATGAGGATACCGAAGAGCTATTGGCACTTAAGGGAACAAAAATACTGATGAAGAGCGGAAAAAATCTCTCGGGAGTGATTGAAACGCTCAAAAGAATGAAGCTCTATGAGAAAGCTCAAATGGTAGAATGCTGCAGTATGGAAAATGAAAGAATATATGAAAGCCTTGACCAGGTATCCGGTGAGTCAAGTTACTTTTCAATTATTATAGTAAAGGATAAATGATTATGGTCACATTTGTTGGTGCAGGACCCGGTGCTGTTGATCTCATCACTGTAAGAGGAAAGGCATTACTTGAGGAAGCAGATATTGTTATTTATGCAGGATCACTTGTAAACCCGGAACTGCTTTTATATACAAAGCAGTCCTGCCAGGTCTACAATAGTGCCGAAATGACGCTGGAACAGGTTATATCGGTTATGGAAACCGGAGATATAACAGGCAAAAAAATAGTAAGGCTGCATACAGGGGATCCCAGTATTTACGGTGCCATACGTGAACAAATGGATATGCTTTTGCAGAGAGGGATTGAATACTCTGTGATTCCCGGGGTGAGCTCCTTTTGTGGGGCAGCCGCAGCTTTGAAAGCAGAATATACACTGCCCGAGGTCAGTCAGACAGTTATTCTCACCAGAATGGAAGGGCGTACACCGGTGCCTGAAAGGGAAAGAATATCGCAGCTGGCTGCTATTCAGGCTTCTATGGCGATTTTTCTCAGTTCCTCAAGGCTTGAGCATCTGAGCAGGGAGCTCACAGCCGGCGGATACCGGCCTGATACGCCTGCAGCCATAGTTTATAAGGCAACCTGGCCTGATGAGAAAATTGTCAGAACCAATATAGAAAAGCTGGCTGCAGCAGCAAAAGAAAATAATATAAGCAAGACGGCATTAATATTGGTGGGAGATTTTCTTGGAAAGGAATATGCACGTTCCAAATTATATGACCCCGCTTTTACGCATATGTTCAGAGAGGCATCGGAGTAAGTATGAAAATACATTTGGCTGCATTTACAAAACAAGGCGGATTACTATGCTTGAGACTTCAGCAGGAGCTATTGGGATTGGGATGTTATACTAAAGGTTATTGCACATATGAAACAGATGGTTTAAAGCCTTTACCACATGATCTGAAAACTTTTACAGGAGCTGCTTTTGATACCTGTGATGCAGTTGTTTTCATTGGTGCAGCAGGCATAGCAGTCAGGGCCATAGCTCCGTTTATCACTTCAAAAGACCGGGATCCTGCTGTTTTGGTTATAGATGAGACCGGCAGGTATATTATCCCTGTTTTATCCGGGCACATAGGGGGAGCAAACAGCCTTGCGGGGATTATCGCCGACATTTTATCAGGACAGGCTGTTATTACTACGGCAACAGATATACGCCGGAAGTTTGCAGTGGATTCCTGGGCTGTTGCCAATGGCTGCCATATTTCAAATGTTGGGCAGATAAAATACATATCGGCAGCTTTGTTAAATGGTGAACAGGTGGGTTTGGTTTCAGATTTTCCGGTTGATGGCAGTCTGCCGGAGGGGTTGAATTATTCCACCGGTTATAGAGCAGGTATTTGTATATCCTCCGGGTATAAGCAGCTTTTTGAACATACCCTGCACCTTGTTCCCAAACAGTATGTACTGGGAGTTGGATGCAGGAAGAATATACAGTATGAGGTTTTATTGAATTTTGTTAATACAATTTTGGCAGGGAATGGGATACAGGCATGTGAAATTGGAGCCATTGCATCCATAGATTTAAAGTGTGAAGAAGAAGCTCTGCTGATGCTGAGCAGACTGTGGAGAATTCCTTTTTATACATATACTGCACAGGAACTTTTACAGGTTTCGGGTGATTTTACTCAGTCAGCTTTTGTTAAAGAGGTAACCGGAGTTGACAATGTTTGCGAAAGGGCTGCCGTTAAAGCAAGCAAAGGGAAACTTACTGTAAATAAGATCAGCGGGAATGGAATAACGGCTGCTATAGCTAAAAGAGAATGGAGATGCAAGTTTTGAGTATTTCACTGGTATATTTGGATTATAAATCAGCAGACATAGCCGTTCGAGAAAAATTTAGTTTCACATCATCAAGAATAAGAGAAATACTGTGGAATATTAGAAGGAATGAAGAGATTTCCGGTTGTGTACTTTTATCTACCTGCAACAGGACGGAGCTTTATATATCAGGTCCTGAAATCATCGATGAAAAGCTTTGTGAATTGCTGTGCCGGCAAGCAGGGGTAAATGATGAAAAAATATCCGGGTTACTTAATATTAAAAGGGATAAGGAAGCAATGCTTCACCTTATGGAAGTAGCCTGCGGATTGCAGTCCATGGTGCTTTATGAGGACCAGATACTTGCCCAGGTCAAAAATGCCGCTGAGACAGCAAGGGAGGAAGGAGCAGCCGATTCAATGCTTGAAACACTTTTCCGGCTTGGAATTACAGCTGCAAAAAAAGCAAAAACACAGGTGAAGATCAGGGCTGTTCCCAACTCGGCAGCAGATAAGGCAATAACCGTCCTGTCCGAAAGGTATCGCTTTGCAGGAAGAAAAGCACTGGTTATAGGAAATGGCGAGATAGGCAGGGCGTGCTGCAAAAGACTTATGGAACTGGGAGTGCAGGTAACTGTAACGCTCAGAAGCTATAGACATGGGGAGGTCGTCGTTCCAGAAGGCTGTAATACAATTCAATATGCTGAGAGAGAGCAGTTTCTTGAAAAAGCGGATGTTGTAATAAGTGCCACTGCAAGTCCTCACTTTACCATCACCTGTGATATGGTAAAAAAACTTGAAAAACAACCCGGGCTTTTTGTGGATCTGGCGCTGCCAAGGGATATTGAACCTGGAGTAGGCGATTTGCCAGGAATCTCCTGCTATAATCTGGATATGTTTTACACCGACTATTCCGGAATAAACCGGAACGAAATTAATGAAATCAAAGAAATAATAGACCATTATATGCTTCAGTATGAAAAATGGAGCAGCTTCCATAAAATAAACTCATTTACCGAAAAGGTAAGCAGCATCAAGATAAATTGTTGATAAACGGGGTGATTGTATAAAACTATATGTCGTGGGAATAGGGCCTGGAGATGAATGCAATATTACAGAAAAGGCAATAAGAGCACTTGAAGAAAGCCAGCTGATAGTAGGCTATGGAGTATACATAGATCTTATCAGACATTTGATACCTGACAAGGAAACAGCCTCCACACCCATGAAGAAGGAAGTGGAGCGCTGCAGATTAGCTGTAGAAGAAGCTATTGCAGGGAAGAAGGTTGCAGTTGTGTCCAGTGGGGATGCCGGGATCTATGGGATGGCCGGACTCATATACGAGGTGCTTGCAGAATACAATACCACCGAAGTACAGGTAGAGGTAATACCCGGGATTACTGCAGCCACATCTGCGGCAGCTGTTCTGGGGGCACCGCTGACTCAGGATTTTGCGGTTATTTCACTCAGTGATTTGCTCACGCCCTGGGAGGATATAGAGAAACGTTTACAGTTGGCAGCTCAAGCCGGTTTTGTAATATGTATATATAATCCGTCCAGTAAAAAACGCGGAGACTATCTGAAGAAAGCCTGTGAAATAGTTATGAAGACTGTTGATAAGACAACTCCCTGCGGTTATGTAAAAAATATCGGACGGGCAGGGCAGCAGCATAAGATATTGACGCTTGAAGAGCTTGCAGAGGAGCAGGTGGATATGTTTACTACGGTTATAATTGGAAACAAAAATACCAGTGTAATAAACGGCAGGCTGGTTACATCACGTGGCTACAGAGGGGTGTAGCAATTAAGGCAGATTCGGAGTATTGACTATGAGGGCACTTGTTTTTGCGGGAACAACCGAGGGCAGAGAAATCTCTGAATTTCTGGCACTGAATGGAGTACAGGTTACTGCCTGTGTTGCAACTGAATACGGCAGTATGGTAATGCCCTGTAATGGCAGCATAGAGGTAAGGGCAGGCAGGCTGAAGGCAAAAGAAATAGCTGATATGCTTGAGGAGTACTCGTTAATTATTGATGCAACGCATCCATATGCTGAGATTGTTTCAAGAAATATAAAAGCAGTTTGCGAAGAAGCAGGCAGAGAATACATACGCGTATTCAGACCATCAATAAAAACAGACCATGCAGTTAATGCGGGAAATTTCCCTCAGGTAGTTACTGTAGGGAATTCCGCAGATGCGGCAGGATTTTTGAACACCGTTGAAGGGAAGGTACTTGTAACTACCGGCAGTAAGGAGTTGGAGATCTATACTACTGTCTCTGATTATGAAAACAGACTTTTTGTCAGAGTACTGCCTACACTGGAGGTAATGGAGAAATGTATGGAACTGGGCTTCAAAGGAAAAAACCTCATTTGCATGCAGGGGCCGTTTTCTTATGAAATGAATGTTGCAATGCTTAAGCAGACAGGTGCCAGATATATTGTAACAAAAGATACAGGTGCAGCCGGGGGCTTTGAAGAAAAGATTTCAGCGGCCGGAGACCTTGGGGTGACAATAGTGCTGATCTCTCGTCCTCCTGAAAAGGCCGGACTTCCAATAAAGGAATTAAAAGAAGAACTTTCAATAAGGTTTAATTTTACAAAAAATGAATGAATTTTAATATTGGATTTAAAAAATATTTGTGGCTGCTATGCGGCCCAAAGCCATAACATGGCTTAGGAGGTTAATTATGAAAGCTATATTGATTCTGGCTCACGGAAGCCGTGAAAGAAAAACTCTTGAGACTCTGGAAAAAATAACTGAAATGACGAGGGCACAGCTTCCGGGAGTTATAATTGAAACTGCATATATGGAATTTTGCGACGTCAACCTGGAAAAAGGACTGGATATTTTAACTCAAAAAGGAGCAAGTGAAATAGTAGTGGTTCCATACTTCCTCTTTGAAGGTATTCATATAAATGAAGATGTTCCGGGTGAAATAAATAACTACCTGTCTGAACATCCGGATATAAAGGTCACCATGGGAAATACTCTCGGTTCAGATCCAAGGCTGGCAGATGTATTGGCAGACAGGATAAGGGAAGTTTTATGAATAAAAACCTCTACATAATCGGGGCAGGAACAGGTTCTGAAGATTATCTTACACAAAAGGCTATTAAGCTGATTAAAGTCTGTGATACGGTTTTCAGTACAACAAAAAGGCTGTCGGCGCTGTTTGCACCTTTGAGAGGAGACATATCGGAATATCCTGTTGATAAAATTTCTGAAATAATAGAAATGTCTCAAGCTAAAAATATTGCTTTACTGGTATCGGGGGATACGGGTTTTTTCAGTATTACGGGTACAGTTATTCAAAGACTTCCTGTGGGGATAAATGTTGAAATTGTCAGTGGCATCAGCTGTCTGACGTACTTTTGTTCAAAAATCGGCTGCAGCTATGAAAACATAAAGGTTATAAGTCTTCATGGCAGGGAAAACAGCCTGCTGGGGGCAATATCCTATAATCCTGCGGTCTTTGTCCTTACCGGAGGAAGCAATAAAGCTCACATAGTGTGCAAAAACCTTATGGATAATGATATGGGAGAAATCAAGGCCATAGCGGGAGAAAACCTGTCCATGCCACAGGAACGTATTGTAGAGGGTACTGTTAAAGAACTGTCGCAAAATATTTTTGAAGATCTTACGGTTTTGTTCTTTAAAAACCCAGATTTTTTAAATTATTACCTGCCGCTGTGTGACAGTGATTTTGTACGTGGTAAGGTACCCATGACAAAGGAGGAAGTAAGAGCGGTAACACTTGCCAAGCTTGCTGTTGAACCGGAGGATATTGTATATGATATAGGTGCGGGAACGGGTTCTGTGGCTATAAGTATGGCCAGAAGAGCCTTTGACGGCTGTGTTTACGCAGTGGAACAAAAAGGAGAGGCAGTAGAGCTGATCAAGGAAAACCGCAAAAGGCTGGGAGCAGGGAATGTGGTTGCTGTTCATGGAAGTGCACCTCAGGTTCTTGCAGGGCTTCCCAGACCGGACAAAGCCTTTATAGGCGGAACAAGCGGAAATATGACAGAGATTGTGAGAGTGTTGCTGGAGAGAAATCCCCGGATAAGGCTTGCAGCAAATGCAGTTACTCTGGAAAGCCTGAGCGAAGCTGTAAATTCCTTTGAGAATCATGGACTGGAAACAGAGGTCACGTGTATAAATGCCTCTTACTCCCGGAAGGTGGGAGGTTACCATATGATGACTGCAAATAATCCGGTATATATTATTTTAGGAACAGTTAAATAATAAAACCCGATTTTCAAGGGAGATAGTTTTCGAAAAGACAAAGCGGAGGAGGGCGCAATAATTGCTTTATTGCAACTTACGATAACGCAGTATTTTCGGGAAATAGCGCCTTGAAAAATGGGAAGTTATAATTTAGCTGCTCCTTAGAAAAAGTGTACGTTAGAATACGGGGGATATATGAAAACAAGCAGCATTGCCAGGATTATGATAGCAGGAACAGGAAGCGGCTGCGGTAAAACTACAGTTACCTGTGCAATACTAAGGGCCCTTGTCAATAGACGGGCTAGTGTTGCAGCCTTCAAGTGCGGACCGGATTATATTGATCCAATGTTTCATACTGAAATAGTCGGCACCGGCTCACGTAATCTCGATACTTTTCTCTGTGGAGAAAACAATGTAAAGTATCTTATGGCGAAAAATTCCGAAGGAGCGGAGATATCTGTAATTGAGGGTGTCATGGGATATTATGACGGTCTTGGGAGTGATGGAAGCCATTCATCATATTCCATAAGCCACCTTACAGATACTCCGGCAATACTTGTGGTCAGGCCGGGAGGTATGGCACTGTCGGCAGCAGCTGTAATAAAAGGCTTTAAAGATTTCAAGCCCGAGAGTAATATAAAAGGTATTATCTTAAATTCAGTATCTCCGGCGCTTTATGAAATGTACAAATCTATGATTGAAGATAATACCGGGCTTAAACTATTTGGTTTCCTGCCTGATATTCCCGGTGCTGCTATTGAAAGCAGACATCTTGGACTGGTTACTTCCAAAGAAATCGAGGATATTCAGAGGAAGCTGGATGTACTGGCTGAAAACGCGGAGCGGTATATTGATATAGCTGGCTTGCTTCGGCTTTCGCAAGCAGCGCCGTCAATTGAATATGAATCTTTCACTGTAAAAGAAAGCTGTCAGTGCAAAATTGCGGTGGCCAGAGACAGAGCCTTTTGTTTTTATTATGCAGACAGCCTCGGGCTCCTGGAGCAGATGGGAGCAGAGCTTATATATTTCTCACCTTTAAGTGATAAAAAACTTCCGGATGGGATTAGTGGTCTTATACTTGGAGGGGGCTATCCGGAATTATACGCAAAGGGATTGAGTGAAAACAAAAGTATGCTGGACAGTATAAAGAAGGCTATAGAAAAGGGTTTGCCCACATATGCAGAATGTGGAGGCTTTATGTATTTGCAGCAGTCGCTTTCAGATGCTGAAGGCAACAAATATGCCATGGTGGGAGCCCTAAGAGGAAATAGTTTCATGCAGAGCAGGCTGTCCAGGTTCGGGTATACAACACTGACAGCAAGAGAGGATAATCTGTTCTGCGAAAAAGGCGAAAGCATCAATGCCCATGAATTCCACTACAGCGACAGTGATAATAACGGCTGCAGTTTTGAGGCGCTCAAGCCCAACAGGCGAAGAAGTTGGGAGTGCATTTTTGCAAATAAGACTCTGGTGGCGGGATATCCCCACATGCATTTTTATGGGAATCCAAGCTTTGCTGAGAAATTTGTGCAAAAATGCGGTAAATTTGCCAGTCAAGCCAGTAGTTTTTAGTATTAAATGGAAAATGGCCGGCTTAAAATGGGGAAGTTATTATTTAATCATGACTAAATAAAGAAGCAGGTGTATATTGATGGCAAAATCTATAATGATTCAAGGAACCATGTCCAATGCGGGAAAGAGTCTATTGACTGCGGGACTGTGCCGGATATTTGTACAGGATGGTTATAAGGTGGCACCCTTTAAATCTCAGAATATGGCTCTAAATTCATATATTACTGCTGACGGCTTTGAAATGGGCCGCGCCCAGGTGGTGCAGGCAGAAGCGGCAAAAATAGCCCCGGATATCAGAATGAATCCAATACTTATCAAACCTACCAGCGACCAGGGCTCCCAGATCATTGTAGAAGGGCGGCCGGTAGGCAATATGACGGCAGCGCAATATTTTGAGTATAAATTGGAGTTAAAGCCAAAAATAATGGCCGCCTACCAAAGCCTTTCAAAGGAAAATGATATAATAGTAATTGAGGGTGCCGGGAGCCCTGCTGAGATCAACTTGAAGAAAAATGATATTGTTAACATGGGAATGGCACAGCTGGCCAAAGCTCCGGTATTGCTTGCGGGGGATATAGACAGGGGAGGCGTTTTTGCCTCCTTGTACGGGACAGTGATGCTGCTTGAGGAGCAGGAAAGAAAATACATCAAGGGTACAATAATCAATAAGTTCAGAGGGGATGTAAACATATTGAAACCCGGACTTGATATGCTCCGGAATCTGATTAATATCCCTGTTGTGGGTGTTGTTCCGTATCTCGCAATTGACATTGAAGATGAGGACAGTCTTTCGGAAAGATTTACAAAAAACAGGACAATAGGGCTTATTGACATAGCAGTAATAAAACTTCCACGAATATCAAATTTTACAGACTTTAATGCACTCGAGCATATTGAAAATGCAAGTGTCAGATATATATCAAAGGCTTCCGAACTAAGGAATCCTGATTTAATAATAATTCCAGGAAGTAAGAATACAATGAGCGATTTAAAATGGATGAGGGAAAATGGACTGGAAACACTGATACATAAGCATGTGGCAAAAAACAAACCAGTTTTTGGAATATGCGGGGGCTATCAGATGCTATGTGAAAGATTGAGTGACCCGTTTGAAGTGGAGCAGGGTGGAGAAATGCTGGGCATGGGCCTGCTGAAGGCCGGAACGGTATTTGAAAAGGAAAAAACCCGTACAAGGGTAACAGGAGTATTCGGAACTGTGGGCGGTATATTTAAAGGTCTCAGCGGTAAAAAGTTTGAAGGCTATGAGATACATATGGGACAGACTGAACTTCTTCAGAGCATGGACAGGCTTGAGGGAAAGCGGGAGGAAGAGGGATGTGAAATTAGCCCCCTTTCAATTCTTACTGAAAATTCCGGCCTGGAAAAACATGATGGAATGAGCAGGGGTAATATTTACGGAAGTTATGTGCATGGGATTTTTGACAGTGATGAAGTATTGTTTGAAATAGCTGATGCCTTAATGAGGGAAAAGGGTATCATGCACTCTGAGGAATTTTCAATCAATATCAAAGAATATAAAGAACAGCAATATGATATTCTGGCTGATGCCTTAAGAAAATCATTGGATATGAAATACATATACAGTGTTATAGAGGAAGGAATATAGTTTTGGAAAGGCTAACGGTACTTATATGGAGATAATGAAGCCAATGGACATAGAAGCCAAAAGTTTTGAAATCATCAGCCAGGAGCTTGAGGGCAGAATTTTTGACAAACAGCAGGAACCTGTCATAAAGAGGGTTATTCATACCACTGCTGATTTTGATTATGCAGATAATTTATTTTTTTCAGAGAATGTAATTAATGCGGCAATTGAATGTTTAAAAACAGGAGCTAGTATTGTTACCGATACACAAATGGCTATGTCGGGAATCAATAAGGCAGCTGCAAAACGGTGCGGCTGTGAAATCAGATGTTTTATGTCAGATGAAGATGTGGCTGAGATGGCAGCCAAAGAGGGGATAACAAGAGCAGCAGTAGCTATGAGAAAAGCTGCAGAAATAGAAAAACCTCTGATAATCGTTGTGGGGAATGCTCCGACAGCCCTTATTGAACTTGACTGGCTGGTAAGAAATAAGGGATTTTTACCAAAACTGATTATTGGTGTTCCCGTAGGGTTCGTAAATGTGGTTGAGTCCAAGGAAATGATAATGAAACTCCATATTCCGCATATTGTGGCAAGCGGTAGAAAGGGCGGCAGCAATGTTGCGGCTGCCATTATAAATGCTATACTTTATATGGTATCACCCAGAGATAATTTTTAAAAATATCTCTCCTTAAAACGGAGTTTTATTATTTAAGCATGCCTTATTCAAATATTGCATTAAACTGGAATAAGGGATGACATTAAAAATGACATCCCTATATTGGAGTATATAAGATGGAAATTTTAGCGGCTGTTATTATAGGTTTTATTCTGGATTTAATATTCGGTGATCCACATTGGTTGCCCCATCCTGTAAGATTAATAGGGTGGCTGATTTCAAATGGAGAAAAGCTTTTAAGGAGGCTGCTGCCTGAAACACGGAGGAGTGAGCTGCTTGGAGGTATGATACTGACAATACTTGTAACCTGTATATCATCTGGAGTGCCATATTTTATATTATCACTTGCAGGCAGGATAAATTATGTCCTTGAGCTGGCCTTATCGTCAATATTCTGCTATCAGATACTGGCAGCTAAAAGCTTGAAAACCGAAAGTATGAGAGTTTACTATCATCTGAAAAATAATGATATGGGTAATGCCAGAAAATATCTGTCATGGATAGTTGGACGTGATACACAGAACCTTGGTGAAGAGGGAATTACAAAAGCAGCTGTAGAAACAGTTGCAGAAAACACCTCAGACGGGGTTGTGGCACCGTTGATATTTTTGATAATCGGTGGGGCACCCCTGGGCTTTTTTTATAAAGCTGTTAATACGCTGGATTCAATGATCGGGTATAAAAATGACAAGTATATTTATTTCGGGAAATTCGCAGCCAGACTGGATGATGTTATGAATTTCATACCGGCCATAGTTTCAGCATATGCAATGATAGCTTCAAGCTTCATCAACAGGCTCGACTATAAAAATGCATTCAGGATTTATAAGAGAGACAGGAGAAACCATTCCAGCCCAAACAGCGCCAGAACAGAGGCTGCATGTGCCGGAGCACTGAATCTGCAGCTGGCAGGAGACGCCTGCTATTTTGGAAAGCTTGTCAGGAAGCCCACAATAGGTGATAATAACAGAAATATTCAAATAGATGACATACCAACAGCTAACAAACTTATGTATACTACTGCCATTATTTCAATGATATCATTGTGCATGGCGAGATTGATAATTTTTCTAATAATAATAAGTTAATATAAAGTAATAAAAGTACCGAAAGATATTGGACTAATAAGGTGCCATAGCTTATTTGAGAAAACTTTGGAGGTAAAATGGTAAAATTAACTCACGGCGGAGATATATACAGTTATGGCAGTTTGTCAGATACTAACCGGTTAATAGATTTTTCAGCCAATATAAACCCTCTGGGATTACCGGAGGGTGTAAAACAAGCCTTTATGAAAAGTATGGATTATTCGAGCAATTATCCTGATCCCCTGTGCAGAGAGCTTGTAAAGCAAACAGCCTTGCACGAAAATGTACCGGAGGATTATATTTTTTGCGGTAACGGTGCGGCTGACATCATATACAGAATAGCTGCAGCAATCCAGCCCCGGAATACCCTTGTGACAGCTCCGGCTTTTTCAGAATATGAAGAAGCTGTTAGAACCGTTAACAGCAAAGTCAGGTATTATAGATTGAAGAGGGAAAATGGTTTTAAAATTGATGAAGGGATAATTGATTACGTCACTTCCGACATGGATCTGGTGTTTCTTTGCAACCCCAATAATCCTACAGGAGAATTGCTGGATAAAAAAACAGTTCTGGCACTGGCAGACAAATGCAAGGAAAGCAACTGTTTATTGGTTGTGGATGAGTGCTTTGTAGATTTCCTGGAAAATATTCAGGAATTCAGCATAGTTGACAGTCTTGGAACATACGATAACGTTATGGTATTAAAAGCCTTTACAAAGATATATGCAATGGCAGGTTTGCGGCTGGGTTATGCAATATGCTCCAATAAAGGTATCCTTGAACGTCTTGCAAGTGCCGGTCAGCCCTGGAGTGTGTCAGTACCGGCACAACAGTGCGGTATTGCGGCTCTTAAGGAAACTGATTACCTCAATAAAACAAGAATATTCATAAAGCAGAACAGGGAATATTTGCTTGAGAGTTTAAGAAACCTTGGTTTTGAGGTTTTTGACTCCAGAGCCAACTATATATTGTTCAGGTCAGAAAACAATTCCCTGAAAAAGGAGCTTGAGAAGTATGGAATTTTAATACGCTCCTGTCATAACTATGTTGGTCTTGATAACACGTATTTCAGGATTGCGGTAAAGTCTCGGGAGGACAATGAATATCTGGCAGCATGTCTTAAAAAGATAGCAGCTTCGGGAGGATCATAGTTTCTCCTGCCAATCCTAAATTTTTAGAATAATAAAAGGTATAGTCTAGGCATTTCATATAAACCGGAGATGCCTTTTTTATGTCCAAAAAAATGCCTATAAGACTTGGTTAATTGACAAAAAATATATATGAGGTATAATAAAATTGAACAGTGTTCAAGAATTGAGATGGTGATATGGGAAAAGCACTGCAAATTAAAGAAAAAATTATTGAAGCTACAATAAAGTTACTGCAACAAAGCAGCGGTAATATAGAAAATATAACAATCAGAGGTATAGCAGAGACGGTAGGGGTTGGTACAGGCCTTATAAACTACCATTTCGGTTCCAAGGAAAAGCTCATAGAGGTATGCGTTCAGAGAATAATAGGTAATGTTATCAGCGTTTTTAATCCCAGGCTGCATGAAAATTTAAATGAAACAGATAAATTAAAGGAAGTAGCCTGTCAGGTTATGGACTTTTTAATCAGTAATCCGGAGATATCCAAGATTTCAATATTGGGAGATATGATTACACCCATGATAATGGATAACACAATGAGAACAGTTATGGGCTTTTGCAAGGTTTTCATTTCAGACGGCCAGGATACCAAGCTGCTTGTCTATGCTTTCACACTGATTCTGCAAGGTGCATTTCTTAGAAAAGATATAACTGGGGAAAGCCTGGGTTTTGACTTTAACCAGAAACAGGATCGGGATAAATTTATTCAGTTTGTTGTATATAGGATTTTCGGAGGAGACAGGTTATGAGGATATTAATGATTAATGGCTCCCCGCATAAAGGCAATACCTGGAGAGCCATGTGTGCCGCGCGGGAAGAGATTTTAAAGGAAGATCCATATGTAATTTTTGAGGAAATACACCTCAGCAGCTTGAAACTTCCTTTCTGTACCGGTTGCAGTCTGTGTTTCCGTAAGGGCAGGGACTATTGTCCCCATTCCAGCATTATGAAAGAGGTTTTTGATAAAATGGAAGCAGCTGACGGATTGATATTCGGAGCCTCAACCTTTTATATGGCACCTAATGCTCTTGCTAAAAACCTTATAGATCATTGGAGCTTTTTTACGCACAGACCTCACTTCTTCAAAAATAAAGCGTTGGTAGTATCTACAACGGCGGGTGTATTTGCCAATAAGACTGTTGATTTTATTGCGGGAGCATTACAGAGCATAGGGTATAACAAATGCTTTAAACTACCCATTACTGCATACAGCTGGAATGTATATGACCCCGACGAAAAAGCAAGACAGAAGATTAAAAAAGTATCTCTGAAATTCTATAAGGATGTGGCTTCAGGTAAACTGCATGAGCCAGGTATCGGACTTATGATTCCATACAATCTGTTCAGGGGAATGGGTCTGAACTATGTAAAGGGCTCGGAATATGAGACCGAGGATGGAGTTTACTGGACAGATCCCAAAAGGGTTAAAGCAACCTATGATCCGTCAATCAAAGTGTCTTTTTATAAAAAGCCTTTCGGAATGCTATTCTATCTGGTCGGCAAATGGTCAGCAAGATTTATAACTATTACGTATAGAAAATAACATGTTTATATTTATTACACCTTCAAAATTTAATCAATGCCGTAAAAAAATTACGGTCGATATTGCTGGATTAAAGGAAATTGGTTATAATAAAATTGAGGTGTTATCATGTTGAAATTGTTTGAAACTACTGGATTTAAGAATTTTGAAAATAAGATTATATTAGATTTTTCAGATGTTCGTGATTATAAATTTAATAGTGACTGTATAAAAGAGAATTTGCTAAATACTCTAATTATTTATGGTAAAAATTCCGTTGGAAAATCTAATTTAGGATTAGCGTTGTTTGATATAGTAACACATCTTACTTCTAAAAATATAACCCCTGGATTGTATGATTATTATATAAATATTAATAATCAAAATGAATATGCGGAGTTTAGATATGTATTTCAATTTGGTTCTGATGAAATTGACTATAGATATAAAAAGAATGAAGATCAAACTCTTTTATACGAGTATGTTACATTAAACTCAAAGTTATTAATGGAATATGATTATGTATCAAATTACGGTGATCTTGATGAGCTTAAGGCCCTGGCACCAACACTTAATTTTGTTTTTCAAAGTGAAGGATCACTAATCAAATATTTTCTTAATAATAGCATTATTGATAATGATCATCCCTTGCGTAGAATGATGTGGTTTGTATCAAATATGCTTTGGTTTAGAAGTTTGGATGAAAATAGATATATTGGATATAAATTAAAAAGTAATGATTATTATGATTTTATATTGGATAATGAAATATTGAAGGAATTAGAGCAGTTTTTACATCAATCAGGTGTTCAGGAAAATCTTACTGTAAAAGAAGATAACGACGGAAAAAAGAGACTATATTTTGATACAAAAACCCCGTTGCCATTTTTTAAAGTTGCTTCAAGTGGAACAAAAGCACTATATACTTTTTTCTATTGGTATAAGACCGCAAAAGATGTTTCCCTTTTATATATTGATGAATTTGATGCATTTTATCATTATGAACTCTCTGAAAATCTTGTAATAATGCTCGAGAAAATAACTAGTTTTCAGAAAATACTTACTTCTCACAATACAAACTTATTGTCTAACAGGATTATGCGTCCGGATTGTTACTTTATTCTTACCAAAAATAAACTTACTTCGCTGGCTAATGCAACAGACCGCGAGCTCCGTGAAGGGCACAATCTTGAGAAGCTTTATATGAGTGGTGAATTTGATGAGTAAGGTTAAACGTAAAATTCTAGTTCTTGTTGAGGGTGCAAGAACCGATGTGAGGCTCGTAGAGCATCTATTGAAAGTCTATAAAATAGATAGTAAATATCAGATAGTCTCTTATAATACGAACATTTATACTCTTTATAATGCGATGTTTTCTGAAGGAGATCCTAATACTTTGGATATCCTTCAGGTATTAAAAGAGCGAGAACAAAACCAACAAATAAAGCAGGTGTTTGATGATAAGTATTCAGATATTCTGCTAATTTTTGATTTTGATCCTCATGATCCGCTATACTCAAAAGAGAAAATTACTAAAATGATGAACTATTTTGTTGAGTCATCTGATATGGGTAAACTTTATTTAAATTATCCAATGATTGAAGCTTTTTATCATATGCTTAACATTCCCGACCCCGATTATATGAATCGCTGTGCTTATTTATCAGAACTTAAAGCAGGTACATATAAGCAACGTGTTAACAAAGAAAGTAGAAATCATAGCTACTCAAAATTTGCATGTAGTTGTGATGAGTGTAATATTGTCATTTTACAAAATGTTGAAAAGGCTTGGTCCATTATTGGAAAGTATGAGTATGGAGAAATGGATTTACCGGATTCATATGAAGTATTGATTGCCCAGATAGATAAACTTTCTAAGGATTCAGCGGTTTATGTACTCTGTACATGTGTATTTTTTATTATTGATTATAACCCATTACTCATAACGAAGGCATAATAAAGGGCGCCATAAAATAAATAGCAAGTAGGTCAATATGTTTACCTACTTGCTATTTTTAACATTTGACATTCTTAAGTATCATTTTATAAATGATACTTAAAGGGTACTATCATAAATGTGTTCAGGTATTATTAAAGCAGTACCGGCATTCCCAGCCTCAATCCCGGCTTACATTTTCATTGTCAGGCTCATAACCCCCGTATTTTTCGTAGTTGCTGTTTAATACAAGCTGGTATTCCAGGTCAAAGGGAGCTCCGATACAGTAATTATCATTAACTGCCGGAGTAAAGTTGCACACAAATATCAGCATGTCATGGTAGTCCTTACCCTTGCGCATAAAGGAAACCACACTGTGTTCATTATCGTTGCAGTCGATCCACTCAAAGCCGTCATAGCTGAAATCCACCTGGTAGAGGGCTTTTTCGCAGGTATATAAATTATTGAGATCACGGACAAAGGTCTGCATTTTTTTATGCATATCATAGTCCAGCAGGTGCCAGTCCAGACCTTTTTTATCATTCCACTCAATAAACTGCCCGAACTCACTGCCCATGAAGAGAAGCTTCTTACCAGGATGTCCATAGGTATAACCATAGGTTACTCTTAGACCAGCAAATTTTTGCCAGTAGTCTCCGGGCATTTTATTGAGCATTGAGCATTTTCCGTGCACAACCTCATCATGGGACAGCACAAGCAAGTAGTTTTCACTGAAGGCATACATCATAGAGAAAGTTATAAGGTTATGATGGTATTTGCGGTATATAGGATCCATGCTGACGTACTTAAGGAAATCATTCATCCAGCCCATATTCCACTTGAAGGTGAAGCCAAGCCCTCCCATATAGGGTGGCTTTGTTATCATAGGCCAGGAGGAAGATTCTTCAGCAATCATCATTATACCTTTAAAGTAGCCAAAAACAGTGGTATTCAACTGCTTCAGGAAATCTACAGCCTCAAGATTCATATTTCCGCCAAACTTGTTGGGAATCCACTGATCGGGTTTTTTTGCATAGTCCAGATAAATCATGGAGGCTACGGCATCAACCCTTAGCCCGTCAATATGGTATTTCTCGAACCAGAATACTGCATTTGAAATAAGAAAGTTCCTGACTTCATTTCTTCCGTGATTGAATACAAGGGTTCCCCACTCGGGATGTTCTCCCTGCTTTGGGTCGGCATGCTCATAAACGGCAGTACCGTCAAAACGTGCAAGACCATGTGCATCTTTGGGAAAATGCGCCGGCACCCAGTCCAGAATCACTCCGATACCATTTTGATGGCACTGATCAACCAGATACATGAAATCCTGCGGGGTGCCGTAACGGCTTGTCACTGCATAGTAACCTGTAACCTGATAGCCCCAGGAGCCGTCAAAGGGGTGCTCCGTTACGGGAAGCAGTTCAATATGGGTATAGCCCATATACTTTATATACGGGACTAATCTGTCGGCTATAGTTCTATAGTTAAGGAACAGATCCCCGTTTTCATCGGGTTCGGCCGGGGAGGACCAGGTTCCCAGATGTAATTCATATATTGATACCGGGGAAGAGAATGCATCCGAAGTCTCTCTATCCAGAAGCCAGCCCGTATCATTCCACTCGTAGTTTTCTATGTCATGTACTACGGAGGCTTTTGCTGGGCGTTTCTCAGCATAGTAGGCATAGGGATCTGCTTTAGCCATTATCTGTCCTGCCTGAGTCTTAATTTCAAATTTATAAAGGTCTCCGGTTGTGACCAGTGGAATGAACAGCTCCCAGATGCCTGAAGCCCCCAGTTGTCTCATTTGATGTCTGCGGCCGTCCCATTGATTGAAGCCGCCGATAACACTTACCCTTTTTGCGCAGGGTGCCCATACAGAAAATAGGGTGCCTGTAACATTATTTACAGTCATTATGTGGGCACCAAGCTTTTCAAATATCCTGTGGTGATTCCCCTGGCTGTAAAGGAATATATCATATTCAGAAATTATGGGCCAAAAGCTGTAGGGGTCGTGAGTTTCAAAGCTGTTGCCGTATTGGTCAGTTATTCTGAGCTTGTATTCAAATAAATCTTTTCTGTCAGGGAAGATAATTTCATAGACTTCGTTCCTGTATTTGGGAGAGAACGGGTAAACTGCATTGTCAGATACATCTATCAATTCTATGAGCCTGGCGGCAGGGTGATAGACTCTAACTGCAATATTTTTTTTCCTGCCCTTGCCATCAACGATATGCATTCCCAGGAACACATGGGGATCCTTACACTCACCACTCACTATGCTGTTAACAATATCTATAAGCTCGTTTCCCATTGGACACCTCTGTTATCTATGATATTTATACTTGACTTTTATAGTTTGGTAATTGTATATACCGGGTATTCTTCCAATCTTTCAAATCCCAATTTATAAGCAACCTTTTGAGAAGGCAGATTTTTTACAGTTGTCTCCCACAGGGGTAAAAAACCATTTGCCAGTTGCTTGCTAATCAGGCTGTATGCAATAAAAGTTCCGTAACCTTTGTTTCTTTCACAGCCTGAAAAGGTATCAAGATCAATAAAGTATTTGTTGTCATGTATAAAGCCGTTATTGATACATTGTGATATTACTTTACCATTTTTGTTCAATGACATACCCAATACCTGCTTATTTTTCATTGAACCGGATAGAAACTTAAAATATGGTTCCGGTGCAATGGGGTACATGTGTTCAATAATTTTAATATCACCCGGCAACCCCGGATCCATATTTAATTCGTTAAATTTTTCAATATTCAATGTAAATGTATTCTCGTAATGTTTTTCGATTAAGCAGTTGTTAAAAGCAGCCTGTAGCAGTATATCCCATCCGGCACTGTTATCCGCATATATCTCAAAGCAGCTTTCACCTAATTCATTGACTACAGGACGGATGAAGGTATTGAAAGCATCAGCAATAAATCTTTCATGCTTTGGCTGGATATCCTTGCAGGAGATATATGACCATCTGGACAAAGCCCATACAAGTGCAATTTCAGGGTTATTCCCGTTATCAACAAAAACCCTCCCGGGGAATTGTAAATCAAGTACTGACAGTGCTGGAAGCTGAAACATATTTCCTGTAAATAATTTCTCTGCTGTCATAAAATCCTGTTCATGTAGTTCAACAACCATATTGACCTCCAAAATTGGACAACCGACTATATTTACCATACTATAACATTTTGACACAATTCTCAATAACAAAAAAAAGAGAGCTTCCGCCCTTAAATAAACTCAAGCCGACATAAAAATTACCATGCCGGCAGTTAAAGGAGATTATGAAAATATTAGTTGGGGAGGACTCAGTCCCCAGGTAAAAATATTTGTGTTATGCCAGTTTAAATCTGTTTATGACCTCCTCAAATTTCTGGGAGAGCTCCCGGAGCTTTGAGGTACAGTTTGATATTTCTTCACTTAAAGACATCTGCTCTTCAATGGAAGCCAGGGACTGTGAAGAACTTGCCGCCAGCTCATTCGTATAGTCGGAAATTGTGTGGGTTGTGCTGTCGATATGTGATATTTTTTCCTTTGCTTCGGTTAATTGCTGATTAACCGTATGAACCTGTTTGTTAACAGTTTCGTTTGATTTAATAATCTCGTTGAATACAGCTTTTTCGTCATTAATAATCATTGAACTCTCATTAATGGCGTTGGTACTTATTTCTACGCCCCTTCTCATTGAAGCAATCTGATGCTGTATCTGAGAAATAATTTTGGAGATATCATTTGAAGACACCTTTGATTGTTCTGCCAGAATTTTAACCTGTTCGGCCACAACAGCAAAACCCTTCCCGGATTCACCTGCCCGGGCCGCCTCAATAGCCGCATTGAGTGCCAATAGATTGGTCTGTTCCGATATCTCGTTCATTATTCCGATAATCCTGCCGATTTTGGCAGAGTATGCTTGAAGTTCATCAGCCATTGTATTGAGCCCGGCCATTATACTTTTAACGCTGTTGGTATGTTCAATTACGTTTTGGAGCTTTGTCTGTCCGGTGATGGAGGTATTTAGTGCCCTTTCGGCAGAGGTGACCATAAGTCCGGTTTCGTGAAAAATAACTTTTATGGATTCAAATACAGCACGTATGTCTTTAGAGGAACTGCCTACCAGTAAAGCTTGATTATCAGCGTTCTCAGCATTCCTATCAATCAAGGCTGACAGTTCCCTGTTTGCCTGCATACTGACATTGAACACATTGTCCAGTTTTTCGAAGGTTCCGGAAATATTTAAAGCGCTGGCGGATATGACCATAATCAGCTCTTTAAGCCCCTTTTGCATGGAATAAAATACATTGGAAAGGGTGGATATTTCATCTCCCGAATCAACAAAGCTCTCCTCTGAAGTAAGGTCGCCTACGGTGATTTTCTCACTGACCCTTATAAGCTTCTTCAGTGGGTTTACAATGCTTCTTGCAACCATAATTACTGCCATAATTCCCGCTATAATGACCACCGCCAGCAATACTGTGGAGATGGTCACTGTCATTGAATAGTTTCTGTCAATATTGACTCTCACCTGCTTGCTGTTTTCCAATTCTGCAAGAATGAGGAGTGAGAAATTTTCCTTGATATATTCTGCTGTTCTGGATGCCGATGTAAACTGCTCTGTTGCCTTAACATCTCCTGACCCTGCAGCTGCCAAAGTCACATCAAAATCAGCAAGGAACTTTTTAGTGGTGTTTACAAAGTTCTGTGCTGCTGATTTTGTAGAAGGATTTGAATTTGCCATAATCAAGTCCAGTCTGGCAACAGTTTCCTTCTTATAATTATCAAGCCTGTTCAGAATTTCCTTATCACTTGGGTTCATTATTATAGCCCGCAGGGGGTCCAGAATTTCGATTGAAGAATTTACTACTGTATTTTGCATGGAAAGATTGTTTAAAAGGGAAGTGTACTTGTTCATATTATTAGTGTAGACTACTTGTCCTACAATATTGACTGCAATAAATGCTGTAACGATTGGTAGAAGGCAGGTCAGAAGTTTGGTTCTTATAGTGACTCGTTTCCCTGATTTGGAAGTCATCATTTTACCCTCCGTAAATTAAATCATGATTAAATAATAAATTGTCTTAAAAAAATATTTCCGTCTGGAAACGGAGTTTTATTGTTTAATCATGCCTAAGAAACAGCTAAGTAATAAAAACCCGATTTTCAAGGTAATAGCCCGTTGAAAAGTGGGAAGTTATTATTTAACTGTTCCTAAGCAAGGGAAGGTAACAGAAGATTAACTCCATTACGTTCCCTTGAGCTGTTTATACTATTTACACTTATTTCGGTTCCTGTTTCAGGCGGTTTAAACCAGCCTGGTTGAAACATAAAGTAAATTACGCTCTTTTACTGAATTTAATATCAAACCAAACCGCGAGCAGTAGTATAAAGCCTTTAACAACAAATTGTGCAGCAACGTCGGCATTCATAAGGCTCATACCGTTATCCAGGCTTCCCATAACGAGAGCGCCGATTATACAACCGGCTATTGTTCCGGCACCGCCAAGAGTGCTTGTTCCTCCAATAACTGCTGAAGCTATGGCATCCATTTCCATGTTGGTACCGGCTGAACCTGTTGCTGCATTCAGTCTTGCGGTGTATACGATACCTGCTATTGTTGAAAGAAGACCCATTAATACAAAGATACCCAGGTTGACTTTATTGATATTTATACCCGATAGCCTTGCTGCTTCCTTGTTGCCGCCTATGGCATATACATGACGGCCAAAGGTTGTCTTTTCTGCAATTACCGTAAAGATAACAATTATAGCTATTAACAGTAATATTGCATAAGGGATACCCATGTAGCTTGCCATTATTCCTATAACCAGAGCGATAATTCCAGAGAATACTGTCATCTTTGCTATCTGAAGCGGCAGTGGTAAAACATCAAAGCCATACTTGATTCTTGAACGTCTTTTGTTTAATTCAAAAATAATATAAAGAATTATAAATGCTACACCAACCAATGCACTTGTATCGTTAAATGGAAGGCTTTCATTGATTTTTGGCAGATAGCCCTGACCGATTACCTTAAAAGTGTTGTTCATGGGACCAACTGAGTTACCGCCGGTAATGGCTATTACTCCGCCTCTGAAGGCCAGAAAGCCTGCAAGGGTTACGATGAAGGCAGGTACTTTGCCATAGGCGATCCAGAAGCCCTGGAACAGACCTAATGTAAGACCGATTACAAGAGTGATGGCAATTGTTTCAATAGTTCCAAAGCCGCCTTTAACCATTAACTGAGCTGCTATTGCACCTGTTAATCCGACGAAGGAGCCAACAGATAGGTCAATATGACCTGCAACCATTACCAGAACCATACCACAGGCTGCAATTGCTGTAGCCGCACATTGTAAAAAAAGATTGGAAAGATTTCTTGAGGAAATAAAGATACCGTCTGTCACTATTGTAAAGAACCCCCAGATTACCAGAAGAGCTAATATCATTGTGTACTGACGCATATTTCCCTTAAGTGTGCCCATTAATATTTCTTTAATTGATTTTGAGCCCAATGCATTTTGATTATCCTTTGCAAGGGCATTTATTTCTGCATTTCCCATAATAACCTCCATCTCGCCGCGACTGCAGGCGATGTATATAGTAATGAAAAGATACGCAGTGGCAATTTGCCGCTGAAATTTACCAAGCTGCACTAAATACAGCGTTCAAGCTAAATTCCACCTGTCGCATAAGTTAAAATGTTTTCCTGTGTCGCTTCTTCCCAGTTAAATTCTTTTGTGAGGCTTCCCTCATGCATAACCAGAATTCTGTCGCTCATACCAAGTATTTCAGGCAGTTCAGAGGATATCATTATAATACATACACCCTCATCAACCAGCCTGTTCATTATGTTATAGATTTCAAATTTGGCACCAACGTCGATTCCTCTGGTTGGTTCATCCATAATCAATATTTTTGGTTTTGTCATCAGCCACTTTGCCAGAACAACTTTTTGCTGATTACCTCCGCTCAGGTTTGCAGCCTTTTGTTCAATACTTGGGGTTTTGATTCTTAAGTCTTCAACATATTGGTTTGTATTCTTTATTACTTCATTACCATTTATAAGAGCAAATTTTGATAGGGACTCAAGGCTGGATAGGGTGGCATTATTTTTGATGTCCATTCCCAGTACCAGACCATAGCGTTTTCTATCTTCGGATACATAGCTTATACCTGATTTAATTGCCTGTTTCGGGTTCTTTAAAGATACTTTTCTGCCCTCCAGTATAAGCTCACCGCTTACATTGGCACCATAAGCTCCAAATATACTCATAACAAGCTCGGTTCTGCCTGCACCCATAAGTCCTGCAATACCTAATATTTCACCCTTGCGGACTACGAAGCTGGCGTCATCAATCATTTTCAGCTCTGGCAGGTCGGGGTTATAAACATTCCAGTTCTTAACCTCCATTACTATCTCTCCGGGTTTATGCTCTTTTCTTGGGAAACGCTGTGTCAACTCACGGCCAACCATTTTTGCTATAACCTTGTTTTCAGTCATTTCACTGGTTGGTTCTGTACTAATCGTCTTACCGTCACGAAGTATCGTAATGTTATCTGCAATTTCAAACACTTCATTAAGCTTGTGTGAAATATATATACATGTTACACCCTTAGATTTAAGTTCTTTAAGTATCTGTAACAGATTTTCCGTTTCCGACTCTGTAAGTGCAGCAGAAGGCTCATCCAGTATAAGGATTTCTGCTTTCTTGGCAATCGCTTTTGCGATTTCTACCAATTGCTGCTGCCCAATACCCAAATTTAAAACCTTGGTATTAGGGTTTATATTAAGCCTTACCTCCTTTAGGACTTTCTGAGTCTCAACATAGGATTCGTCCCAATTAATAAGGCCATTCTTCTTTACTTTCTCATTTCCAAGGAAAATATTTTCGCAAACGCTCATTTGCTTAACAAGAGCCAGCTCCTGATAAATAATGGCTATTCCTGCTTTTTCACTGTCCTTTATACCTGAGTAACTCTGAGGTTTGCCTTTAACAATTATTTCTCCAGTGTATGTGCCGGAGGGATAAACTCCACTTAGAACCTTCATAAGAGTTGATTTTCCTGCTCCGTTTTCTCCGCAGAGAGCATGAATTTCACCTTTTTTAACTTTGAAGGTGACGTTGTCCAAAGCTTTAACACCCGGAAACTCCTTAGTTATATCCTTCATCTCTAATATATATTCATTCATAATAACCTCCAGGGGCCTATCTATTGTTTTATCCGCTAAATTTTAATATGGGAATGACATAGTGCGGTATGAGCCGCAATCATATTGTAAGGCAGCCAAATACAACACTGGTTCTTTCCCTGCCGTGTCTCCTCAAAAGTCTTTTGTTTTTACAAACTTTGGGGGAATAACATTTCTGCCATTCCCCCATATTGCATTTGAGTGTTTTATTATTTAGCGTAAACGTCTTCTTTTTTGAGGTAGCCGCTATCAATGAGAATCTTGTCTATGTTTGTTTTATCAACAACTTCAGCTGCCAACAGAAGTGAAGGAACATCCATCTTTTCATTGTTAACCTTTTGGTCAGCTCCGGGATCTTCTCCCTTAGCCATCTTTATTGCTGCTTCAACAGCTGCTTCACCAAGTTTTCTGGTATCTTTGAATACTGTCATACCCTGTGTACCTTCAACTATTCTCTTTGCAGCAGCAAGTTCCGAATCCTGACCGGTTATTGGCACTTTTCCTGCAAGACCCTGGGCTGCTAATGCCTGGATACATCCGCCGGCTGTACCGTCGTTAGGAGCAAGAACACCCTGAACGTTATTGTTGTTTGCTGTTAAGGCATTTTCCATTAATTTGAGAGCGTTGTCAGGCTTCCAGTCTACTACAGCCTGTTCCATAACAACTTTATAATCACCACTGTCTATCTTAGGTTGCAGATATTTGGCAGCACCCTGTTTGAAAAGGGTAGCATTGTTATCTGTAGGAGCACCGGCCAGCCAAACGATATTACCTTTAGGTAAATTGTCAGTTAACCATTTTCCCTGAAGTTCTCCAACCTTTACGTTGTCGAAGGACAAATAAACATCAACATCAGTACCCATTACAAGTCTATCGTAGGAAATAACCTTTATACCTGCCTTATGAGCCTTGTCAACTGTTGAAGCAGCAGCTTTGGCATCATGTGGAGCAAGAATCAGAACATCTATTCCCTGGGAAATCAGATTTTCAACCTGTGAATCCTGCTTGGCAGCGTCCATATTGGCTACCTGTACAGCAATATCCACGCCAGCCTTTTTGGCAGCCTCTTCCATAGTAGCCTTGTCTTTAACCCATCTTTCTTCCTGTTGTGTAGGAAGTGACAGACCAATCTTGATTTTCTTGTCAGCTGCCTGAGAAGATGAAGCTGTTGAACTTCCACTTGCTGCTGAATTGCTGGAACCGCAGCCTGCGAACAGCGAGATTGACATAATACCTGCTAAAGCCATAGCAGCTATACGTACTGATTTTTTCATATACAATCCTCCCGAAATGTAATTTTTATTGGAACATTTATTTCACAACAAATGTTCCTTGTACATTAACAGGATATATCAGAGCCGGCTTAAAGTCGCTAGATAGAATTACAAAGGTCTTACCATAATTGTTGAGGTTGAATTTATGACTAAAAAGATTAGCATTATTTTAAGATTAAAAAAAGTAAGAAGGGTAGGGATGAAATATTTCCGGGTTTAGTCAGGCTAAAAACCTAAAATTTCTCCTATAAGAATTACAGTTATCCTTTTTATTGCCGAGTAACTGGTTATTACCAGCTGGCTGCAAGCAGTTTCTGCCGCTTTGGAAACTTCATCAAAGGAGGAATAATCCTTCTTGAAAATAAGCAGAGTTTTCAGTGCAGCCTCATTTTTTGCACGCTTTATGGCAGAATCCAGGTCGGATTCAACTTTATTTATTCCGGCTATTACTATTACATTTTTAGGACCGAAAATCAAAGAGCCAGTTCTGTTGCCATATCCATCCATATTTACAAGCTCTCCGGCCATAGTTATGGCATTTGAACTCATTAAATAGTAATCTGCACTTAATGCATCATGTGCAACTTTATCTTTGGCCAGGGTTCCCTGGGCATCATCAGGGTCAAGAAAATTATAACCGCCCTTTTTTAAGGCCGGCTTTATGCCAATTTCATGTAGAGTTGAAGATCCGCCGCAAGATACCAGACTCTCTTTGGGTATCATATCGAGAACTTTTTTAACTGCAGCATCCCTGGTTTCGAAATAGAAGCCTTCCATATTGCGCTTTTTAAATTCGTCTACCAGCTTTTGGCCTAAAAGGGCATTATAGCATTCTTTTGGGTTCATGGTAATCCTCCGGTAACTTTTATAAAAATAATATAATACTACCGCCAAAAAAGGTCTTAAGATTATATTTTACATATTCTATCAGCAAACCCCAGAAAGAAAAAGTCTGTTTTTTAGCCGGTAAAAGCGGTATAATAGAATTATGGAGGATGTTTCAGCTACTTAACCGGCCACTGGTTTTTCGGTACATTCAAATAGACGTCCTCAAGTCTGTGAAACCCGTCATTTATTACTGTATCAACCAGAGTATCCTTTGTTACCACAATAGGATCTACCTTGGCATAGGGAATGTCATTTTCACCATCACTGATATACGTATTGCACGCATAATAGTTGTTTTTTAGCAAGCCAAGTGCCACATCAACTGCTTTTTCAGCCAGTTGGTCTATTGGCTTGTAAATGGTCATCAACTGTGTGCCTTCAGCAACACGCTGACAGCCTGATATATCTGCATCATGGCCGGCCACCAGCACTTTGCCTGCCATACGCTGTTCGGACAGTGCCTCTATGGCGGCACCGGCAAGACTGTCATTGGCTGCAAGAATAGCATCAACGGTTTTGCCGCTTTGCAGAGCTTTTTCGACACATTTGAAGGAATCTTCCGGTCTCCAGTCATTTGCCCATATTTCATCAACAATATTTACCGATTTATCATAAAGATATTTGTTAAGTATATTTTTATAGCCTTTGTTATACATATAGCTGTTGTAATCTGTTTTTGCACCGTTAATTATAATATAATTACCTTTCGGAACCGTTGACACCATTAGCGAGGCCATGTACTCTCCAACCTTGGTATTGTCAAAGGAAACATAGAAATCCGCATTGGCGTTCATAATAAGCCTGTCATAGCATATAACCTTAATGCCTTTCTTTTTTGCAAGATCCACAGCCTCTGCAGCCTTTTCAGCATCCTGGGGCACAATAAGCAGGATATCTATGTTCTGATCCAGCATGTACTTGACCTGTTTGATTTGATCTTCCGCATTGTTATTTGAATTCTGTACAATGACATCGGCTCCTTTAGCCTTTGCTTTGGCAACAAGAATATCCATATCCCTTTGCCACCGCTCTTCCTGTAAAGTCGCCATAGAAAAGCCTATAGTGATTTTACCGTTTTTATCGGCGGGTACATTCTGTTGGGATGTTGAAGCACAGCCTGCCGGAAAAATCATTGCAGCAAGCACCGCCAAACCCAGCAGAAAATACCTGAATCTCTTTAAACTCATCTAAACACCATCACCCTTTCACAGAATTTCATAAAGTTTAGTTAAAGTACATTAGTTAAAGTACACGCACACCGGTATAATGCGATAAAGGTGTGTACTATATGCACGGACAGGGAGAACAAAAGTGCTAAACACCATCCTTGCTCGAGAATAAAACACTGTCCCGGTATTCGGTCGGTGTTATGCCAACAGCCTTTTTAAATATTCTGCTAAAGTAATTTGGATCACCATATCCAATTTCATAGCATATTTCCTTAACACTCATCAGGCTGCTTTTCATAATTTCCTTTGCCGTATTTATCCGAAGAGTGGTGAGGTAATCAATGAAGTTTTCACCCATTTCATCTTTAAAGAGCTTGCTGAAATAATGAGGACTAAGATTGACTTCCCTGGAAACGTCTTCAAGTGTTATTTCTTTTCTGTAATTCTCTTTAATGAAATCAACCGCTTTGGCAATCAGTGAATTTGTCTTTTTTTCTCTGGCCTCCGATATACTCTTTGTCACAAATTCAATCCTCTGGAGGCACCAGTATTTCAATTCTGAAACAGTATCCAGGGTCTGCAGCTCAGAGATGAAATCAATACAGTCCAGATTCTGTGTAACACTATAATCGTTGGCCAGCCTGGAAATTAGGATCATAAGCTCAATAAGCTTGGCCCTTATTTTATTAACAGATCCATAGTATTCTATTTGCAGCCATTCAAATATATGACTAAACGCCTGTACAGAAGCATCCCTTTCACCAAGAGCAGCTTTTTCCAGCAAAAGTTTTTCCCTGGATACAGGGTATTTCTCAACAGGCAGCTCCTTTTCTATAGGTATATCTGCAATGTGAAGGATGCCTTTTCCATTCATAAAGCGTATAGCTCTCAGTGATTCCTCGTAGGACATATAAATACTGTCAAAACTGCTATAGGAGCGTCCTATTCCAATGTAAAAATCTGCATCAATTTTCATAGATAACTGATGATAGATATATTCTGCTATGTTAACTGCTTCCAGTCTTCTGGAATACTCATCGGTTCCTGTATTTACAGGGATATATACAATTATTCTGTTTAGTATTGCAGGGCCTACAAAGCATCTGCATCTGCTTTTTAGAATATCTCTCAGGTAGGGATAGAAAGATTGACTCTTGATGCTGAGACCTATTCTGTTGACCATATGACCGCAGTCATTGGTCTGAGCGAACTCAATAGTCATAATGTATCCGCCGTCTTCTTCAATTTCAAAGATATTCCGGTAGTTTTCCAATTCTGTGGTATTATCCTCTAAAAACAGCATTGAATAAATAAAGCCGTTTTCCAGAACAGGAAGTATATTTTCAAGCTTTTCCTTGAGATCAAGCTCTTTCTTGCGTTTGGTACGTTCTTTTTCAACATCGTCCATGCTTTTCTGAAGGGTTGAAATTATTTTATCTCTATTTACAGGTTTCAATAAATACTCCGATACCCCCAGCTTTAACGCATCCTTTGCAAAATCAAACTGGTCAAAAGCCGTAAGTATTATAAATATGCATTCACGAAGCCCGTGGCGCAATTCCCGGATAGCTTCAATACCGTTGATTCCGGGCATATTTATATCCATAAAGATGATATCGGGAATAAATCTCTCAGCCTTTTCTATAGCCTCACGTCCCGAACGGGCAGATTCAATGGAAAACACATTGGGAAAGCTTTTATTAACTATAAATGTAAGTGAATCTATTACAATCTGTTCATCATCAGCAATAAGCAATCTATACATATGCATTCTCCTTTACCTGTACAGGAATTTTCAAACTCACCGAAGTGCCTTTGCCGGGTTCACTGACGATGGTGACAATATCCTCCTGTCCGTAAAACAAATTCAGCCTGCTAATAACATTTCCCATACCGATACCGGTGGTATGTCCTTTTTTACTGTCCAATGCATTGGTTTCTTCAGAAGAAATATTCTCAGCTTTACCCAATAACTGCTGAACTTTCTTCTGCTCCATCCCTTTGCCATTGTCGGAGACTATAATTTCTATACAGGTATCAAAGCTTTTAACCGACAGGGTAATGGTTCCGCCCGATTCCATATTTCCGATCCCATGGATAAATGCATTTTCAACAATGGGCTGAAGGATCATACAAGGCATTTCAATTTCCAGGTTATGGGCCTGTATATCCTGAATAAATTCTATTCTATCTGTAAACCTTGTTTTAAGTATAAAAATATAAGTTTCAATGTTGTCAATCTCTTCTCTGAGAGAAACAGCTCTGTCAAGTTTCTTCAGATTGTATCTGAAGAGATTTGCTACATTCTCAATAAAATAACAGGTCTTGTCGGCACCTTCCATCATTGCAATCTGAGCACCTGTATTCAAGGTGTTGAAGATGAAGTGAGGATTGATCTGAGACTGCAGTGCCTGAAGTTCGGCTTCCTTCAAATGGGTTTTCATAATCAGATTCTGAAGCTCCTGTTCTTTCAGCTTGTTCTGCAATAATGCCCTTTCCTGAAGAGCATCTATGTGGTCTTTGATGCTGCTGGCCATCTTGTTAAAAGCACTGGCCATAACACTTATTTCATCTTCAGTATCAAAATCCACCCGGGGGACATCAAAGTTTCCTCTGGATATTTCATCAGCTGCCTGGGAGAGTTTTATTATAGGCTTTGTAGTTTTATAGGTTATCAATATTATAAATACGAGATTAAAAAGAATTACTCCAAAGATTACTGCAATATTGATCATCTGTACCAGATCGATTCTTTTTGCCACTACATGGTATTTTTGAGTATTCTCCTTCAGAAGTTCATTGTTCAGCTTGCTGATGTATAGATCGATATATCCGTATATTCTGTATGCATCATTGTAGTAGGAGGTGTAACGGTTAATATCACGGGCACGTTTGGCCTGAACAGAATTGTCAGCACTGTCCAGATAATTGTTTATCATATTGGATATATCTCTGAGAAGCAGGCCGTTTGAACTGTAATCTGCTTCATCGGTAATTTTCTGGGATAGCTGCTGCAGCTTGTTTTTTGAACCGATTAACCCCCTGAAATTATCAGAATGTCCTGTATCCAAATAACTTTCCAGGTATTGCTGTACATCGGTAACAGTGTCCTGGAGTTCGTTAAGGGATATATTGCTGATAAAAAGAGAATCCATCTGATTCATTAAAACTCTGGCATTATAATAGGTGTAAAGACTGGTAGCTGCCATTAGCAAGGTAGTTATCATAAAATAAAGAATCAGTTTTTTCCGTATTCTATTTTTTTTTAGAAATCTACTGACAAATTTTATCATATATTTATCCTTAATAAAATACTGTTAGGAAAAGTTTAATAATAAGCACCGGAAAGAGGGAGGTTATTACTAACTTTTCTTAAGATTATTTACTTGTATCTTCGGTAGGAAGAGTTCCGACATTGGCTTTTGTAACGGGATATACTTCTGTACCCACGTAAGCTGAAGTCCTTTTTGTTGTTTTCAATTCAACCAGAGCCCGTATGGCCTTGTAACCCATGTCCTGCGGGTTGCTGACAACACTGCCGTATATTACGTTCTTTTCTATATATCTGAGAATTTCCGGGTAACTCCCGTAACCTACAACCTTTATCTGACCAACCTTGTTCAAATCAACCAGAATTTGTGTGACTCCCAGCGTATCTCTTGGATTTGTGCAAAAGATTGCGTTTATCTGCGGATTGTTTGTTATCAGCTCCTTTGCAATTTCACCGGCGCTGAAAATTCCCATACCGGAAATACGGATAGCTTCTACATCCACCTTACCCTTATAGGATTTGACTGCGTCCTTGAAGCCGGTAACACGTAAGTTTTGTGATACATCACCTGCTTCAGGACTGTAACCGTTTAAAATAATTGCAACCTTTGCATCTCCGCTTGTAGCATCAGCAACCATTTTACCGCCTACAGTACCTACCTCGTAATTGTTGTTTCCAATATAAGCAAGCCGGCCGCTGTTTTTAGCATCACTTTCCACAGTTACAACAGGAATACTGTTTTTTACAGCATTGTTTATAACAGGTGTAAACATGGGTTCGTCCGGAATATGGGTTGCAATACCGTCAACATTTGAAGCAATGGCAATATTAAGATACTGAAGCTCCTCCTCGGGATTTGTAAATCTGGGGCTGTTAAATTCAACGGCAACATTAAAATCTTTTGCAGCCTGGAAAGCACCTTTTTTTACATCATTCCAGAAGGGATCATATGAACTTGGAGCAATGACGGCAAAATGATAATCCGGTTTATCGACACTCTGTGCAAACTTGTCATCAATTGGAGCCGTATCATCCTTAAAGGGATCTAAAAGTACCGTTGCTGTAAATAATGCAAGGACGAAGAACGTGGAAATAAAAAAGATAACAAACTTTTTCTTTTTGTTCATTATTTAACACCTGTCTGTATATAGAAGTAAATTTGTTTTCTGAATTACAGGGTTTTACGTTTATAGATTATCAAATAAATACAAATAATACAACTCAAATTAGTTCTATATTGTTCAAAATGACCAAATACAACTTTGGTAAATAAGTAATTATCATGTGGAAAAAGAGGGTTATTTTCAATTTATAGAAATCCTTTTGCAAAATAAAAAAGCAGCTACTGTCCCAAAAGTATCAAGGAGCGGAGTTAGCTGCTTTTTATAGCTGAATTGAATTGATAAGGATTTCTGCATTATTTTCCTGTGGATCATTAGCAATATACCATTTATTACATATGTAATTTACTGCCTTTATAACAGCCGGATCAAATTGAATACCGCTGTTTTGTAATAATTCCGTTTTACATTCCGGCCAGGTCAGAGCTTTCCTGTAGGGTCTGTTGTAGGTCATGGCATCTATTGAGTCGGCAACGGCGATTATTCTTGACCCCAAAGGTATTTCGGTTTGTTTAAGTCCTCCGGGATATCCGCCGCCATCCCAGCGTTCATGGTGATGAAGGACAATTTTCGAGATTTCTTTTAATTGCTTTGATTTATTCAGAATATTGAAGCCGATTTCAGGGTGCTTTTTGATTTCAGCCCACTCTTCAGGAAGTAATTTTCCGTTTTTATTAAGTACTTGTTCGGATATTCCTATTTTCCCTATATCATGGAGATGGGCTGCGAGGTGGATGGTTTCCAGCTGGGAGCCTTTTATACCCATGTACTTTGCTATATCAAAGGCCATATCGGCTACACGGTTTGAATGTCCGCTGGTATAGGCATCCTTTGCCTCCATTGCCGAAGTTAGACATTCAATCACATCATGGAGCTTACTTCTGTCAAAAAACCGCTTTATTATATGTACCAATTAAGTGTTCTCCTTCTGGTAACTTTGCAGAAACTGTGATAAGAAACAGTTAAATAATAATTTTTGAAAACTATCTCCCTTGAAAATCGGGTTTTATCATTTAACTTTTCTTAAGCTGTAGCCATAAAATTATAATTTCTGTTTGTAATGGATTCACGTATATCCTGCCTTGCCTTATCAAAACTTTTAAAAAGCTTCAGGGCTTTCTCCGGGTTGTGGTATACCTTCCAATAGCGGCACAAGAGGCTGTTTTCACCTTTGTGATTAATAAAACCTACCACGTCTTCAACCGGAATGCCGAGAAAAATACCTATCTCATGAGGACAAACGTGCTCAAACCTGTTCTTCAAAATTGTTATACATTCGTCAAGAGTAATACTTGAATCATAACCAATACTATCAAGGAACCTTCTACAGTCATTTCTGTTAAGGCATTCCTCAAGCAGCCTTGTTTTATAGAATAAAACCCTTACACTGTCCTTGGTGTCTCTGAGTTGTGTATACTGAAGGTCAAGCTTTTGACAGACATCGGGACTGTAAAGCTTCCAGAGGTCATATAGATTTCTTCCGGCCTTTGTAAAGGTCATAAGGGAGGAGGGTTTCTCCTCCCTTATTGTGGGTGCTGATCCATATGCGACCATTGAAAGCAAGTACTCTTCATCAGGAAGCATGTTAATTAAATTTATAAAGTTCAGGGTATTTGTATGCTGTAATTTCATTAAATCACTTCCTAATAAATAAAATAGTTAAATATAAATACAATAAATAAAAATAAATAAAATCCCAGTGAGGACATTCTTTCCTCCCAATCTGTCATCCACTGTCCGTCACCCCAGTCGAAGGAGCCGAAAAGGACTAGGGGTTTATCCTTTAAATCCAATGCTTCAAGGGACTGAACAAAAGGCTCCATCTCAGATTCCTCAAGAACCTCACTCCCCATTGAAGGGCAGCCCAATGCAACTGCATCCGAAGCTACAACGTCCTGTACCGACGCGTTGGCAACTTCCTTGACTACCACCTGGGCATCACCGCCTTTTGCACCTTCGGCAACGGCAAGTGCCATCTGCTGAGTGTTTCCTGTTCCGCTCCAATAAATTACTGCTATATTTTTCATAGAATACCTCCAAGTTTTTAATTTTTTCCCTGTCTTATGAGGGACAGGCAGTATTCAGGCCGCTTTCCATTTTCTTCAGAAGTTCTAAAAGGGAGGAGGCGCTGCTGCTGTGACTTCTAACTACATTTATATTTTTCTTTTTAGCTTCTTTGATAGCTGTAAGCATCATTTTATGAGAAACCGTTGCTGTAAAAAGAACAATGCTGTCAGGTGTTCCTATAGCCTTGTCAAATCTTGCAGGCATCTGGGTGTATACCTTCACACGATGTCCACGACTGGAGCATATCTCCTTGTACTCATCCTGCATTCTGTCGTGTCCTCCTACCAAAACAATACTCATGATATCCTCCATTCCGGCACCGGCTAAAGCGATGCCACACTTTCTATTAATTACTTATACCCTCTATTGACAATGTACAACACGCCTCACGCCGGCTATTTTGCCACTATTTTAAACCGAAATGATAAATTATGATAATGATAATCATTATCAATTAAATACAGTTTACCAAGTATTAGATAGTAAGTCAATACAAATTGTATGGATTGGGATCGAAAAGTTTTTAATGTAACGAAGCAATAGATATTTTTGTCTCTGCAGCCTAAAAATTTTCTATTTAATTTGTGCCTGATACAAAACGCACAAAAATTATGTAAATCACGTTGACTTTTATGTATAAATATTATATTATGTAACTGGACATATCAACATGTCAATATAATAATATGTAGATATGCTATGATGTTCTATTAGGGGGATAGTGATGATAGGAATGATACCAAAATACTATCTGGTTAAACAGAAAATAGTAGAGATGATCAACAACGAGGAGATAGGGCCGGATGGCATGATTCCAAGTGAAAGAGAGCTGATGAGCAGCTTTGGAATTAGCAGAATCACTGCAAAGAAAGCTATTGACGATCTTGTTAACGAAGGATATCTCTATAGGATCCAGGGCAAAGGAACATTTGTTAAAAAAGATACGCTTGACCAGGATTTGATATCAATTACCAGTTGTACCCAGGATATTGTGAAGCTGGGCATGACACCGTCAAAGCGTCTTCTGACGGCAGAAGTCCTTGAGGCAGATAAGACGAGAGTGAAAAAACTGCAGCTCTCGAACGGAGAAAAAGTATTCAAGGTAAAAAGGGTATATTATGCAAACAATGAACCTATAAACCTGACTACAACATATTTGCCGTGCAAGGCATTTCCTTTAATAGAGGCCTATGATTTCGGAGTGGACTCTATTTATGACATTCTTGAAAATAAATACAATACAAGGATTACAAAGGCTACAAGAACGATTGAAGCTGTGCTTGCAGTGGATGAGGTTGCCAAGGAACTGGAAGTAAAAGAAGGTGATCCCATACTCCTGTTCAGGGCTGTAACCTTTGGAATGGTTAATGGAAGGGAAGTCCCTATAGAAACTTTTAAAAGCTTCTATAGATCCGACAAATTCAAATTTTATATTAATCAGGTTCATCAATAGTATTTTGGAAAATACGGGGAGATGATTTAATCATTTCTAAATGCTGAATTATCACATATGCCAGGTAAAAAAAAGTATAATTTGCCACTGGCTTGGTTTTTTGCACTCAAAAAAAGCTTAAGAAGTGGTTTTTTATAAGAAGTCTTAATGTCGCGGCTAAGACTTCTCCTATAAACAAATATTAAATTCATCAAATCATCAAAACAGTATCAGAGGAGTGGTTGACATGGAAAAAATGAAATTTGCAAGAAAAATGTCGTTTATACTTGTAATTGTTATGTTGGCTTCTATGCTTTTCACAGGATGTTCTACCAAAACAAATGATTTAGGAATTGCTCTTATCACTTCTGCGGCGGGGCCAAATGACAAGGGATATAACCAATCGGCAGTTGCGGGATTGGAAAAGGTCAAGAATGAATTAGGTATAAATTATAAGGTAGTAGAAACTTCAGACGTTCCCGGAAGCTTGTCACAGCTGGCCGGTGCGGGCTATAAACTGATTTTCAGTCTTGAGTACAATTTTGATGCACTTATTAAAGGTGTTGGCGGAAACAAGCCGATTGCAGAACAATACCCCGATACAACCTTCGTTGTATTCAATGATAATCCTAATGTAAATGAAGATGGAAGTGTAAAACATAAAAATGTGGTTTCAGTTTTGTTTGATGTACACGAGGCATCATTTATTGCCGGAGCCCTTAGTACTCTTGTAAATGAAAATGCTTCTGCTCTGTTTAATACCACGGACTATGCCTTCACTGCAGGAGATGCGGGAAGAAAGGTTGGTTTCCTTGGCGGTACAAAATCAAATGGTATTACAGTGTTTGGCTATGGTTATGCAGAAGGAATCAACTATATTGCAAAGGAGCTGGGCGTAAAATATACCTTCTACAGTGATTATAATGCCGGCTTCAGCGATTCTGCAGCAGGAGCAACAAAAGCAAACACATATTACTCCGACGGTGCAAACATTGTTTATGCGGTTGCGGGAGCAGTAGGTGACGGAGTAACCGCCAAAGCAAAAGAGGTTAAAAAGCTCGCAGTAGAAGTTGATGCCAACAAGGACAGCAATCAACCGGGTTATATACTGACAAGTGTCTTAAAGAATACGGAAGTACCTGTTTTTGAAATTTCAAAGCTCTTCAAGGACCAGACTATGGATAAGGTTAACGGACAGGTTTTAAGCTATAATCTTGCATCCGGAGCAACAGGAATTACCGATTTGAGTGTAATTGAAAGCAAGATCAAACCTGAGGGAAAAGCAAAGTGGGATGAAATCAAAACACAGCTCAAAACGGTAGCAGATAAGATAGCAAGCGGTGAAATCAAGGTTACAAATGCCCAGTCAGGTGAAAGCTTTGACAAATCAGCACTTACAAATCTTAATATGCCAAATGACTGATATTTAAAAAATCAAACAGAATGAAGGCGGTAAATATGTACGCAATAGAAGCTGTTAATTTAACAAAAAAATATGGCGATTTTGTAGCAAATGAGGATATAAATATGTCCATCGGACAGGGAGAAATTACCGCAATTGTGGGAGAGAACGGAGCCGGTAAGACAACCCTTATGAACATGTTTTTCGGGCTTCAGCGGCCAACAGGCGGAGAACTGAGGGTACTGGGCAGGACGGTTTCCTTTAACTCTTCATTGGACGCGATAAATTGCGGATTGGGAATGGTGCACCAGCATTTTAAGCTGGTGCCCAGCCTCACTGTTTTTGAAAATATTCTTCTGGGTACCGAAATAAAAAAGGAAATAAAAATATCAGGAAAACTAAGCTTTAAAAGCCCGATAATCGACCGTAAACAGGAAAGAAGGACTGTACAGAAACTGATCGATGATTATAAGTTCGAACTCAACGCCGACGACATTGTGGATAATATTTCAATCGGAGCCAAGCAGAGAGTGGAAATATTGAAAATGCTGTACCGTAATGTTGATATTCTTATATTTGATGAACCTACAGCAGTTCTTACTCCACAGGAAGTGGATGAGCTGCTGCTAAGCTTCAAGGAACTGAAGAAACAGGGCAAGACAATTATTTTAATTACCCACAAGCTAAGAGAAGTAATGGAAGTCAGCGATAAGGTAGTGGTTATAAAACGTGGCAAAGTTGTGGGAAGCAGGGCGACAAAGGAAACCAATGCAGCTGAAATAGCTAAAATGATGGTTGGGCGGGAAGTTATTCTCAATGTAAACAAGGAAGAAAAGGATACCTGCCAAAACAAGGTTGTATATTGTGTTAAAAATCTATGTACCGAAAATAATTTTGGCAAGAAAGTTCTTGATAATATATCTTTTGAAATAAAAGAGGGAGAGATCCTTGGAGTCGCAGGTGTTGAAGGCAACGGGCAAAGTGAACTGGTCAGAGTGCTTTCGGGACTGATGGAAACAACCGGAGGCGCAGTTTACCTTTATAACAGCGATATTACCAACAAGTGGCCTGCCGGGCTTCGCTCATCTGGTATTGGAATAGTGCCTGAAGACAGATACGCTCAGGGGCTTTGTAAGGATATGACTATTTCCGACAACTTGATAGCAGGCTATCACAATAATGAAAAACTATGCAGAAAAGGACTTTTATTGAAAAAGGAAATTGAAAATGTAAGTGACAGGCTTATTGAAAAGTACGATATCAGAATAGCTGAAAGAAACGGCAATGTTTCGCAGCTATCGGGAGGAAATGCCCAGAAGATAATAGTGGCAAGGGAATTTGACTCAAATCCCAAGATGCTCATAGTAAGCCAGCCCACCCGTGGTGTGGATATAGGTTCAATAGAATTTATTCATAAGAAGATTCTGGATTTAAGAAATGAAAACAAGGCAATATTGCTTGTCTCCAGTGAACTCAGTGAAATAATGAATCTGAGTGACAGAATTATAGTTATGTATAAAGGAAGGATCGTAGGAGAGGTTCAGGGCAAGAATGCCGAAAGTGAGAAAATCGGACTGATGATGGCGGGGTTGACTGCAGAATAAGAGGGGCAGCGTGAAGGAATAGTTTTGCCGTAGAATATATATTTTCACGCATAAACCCTGAATTTATGGCCGCTATGCGGCTCATGGAGGTTAATGTGAAAAAACACAACACAATTCTAAAAAGTATATATAATGTTTTATTTCCGGTGATCGCTGCCCTTTTTCTGGGAGGAATAGCAATAGCTGCAATAGGAGAAAATCCTTTTTTGACCTATTCCATAATGCTTCAGAAATCTCTTTTCAGCGTCAACGGTCTGCTTAAAACCTTACACTTTGCAGCACCTCTGATATTGACGGGGCTTGCAATTGCCATTACCTTCAAGGCAAATATTTTTAACATGGGTGTTGAAGGACAGGCAGTGCTTGGAGCCTTTTTTGCCGGGGTGGTAGGCTTCAGTGTAAAAGGTCTCCCGCCTGTACTTCATATTGCCCTGTGCGTTTTAACAGGTATGGTAGTGGGAATGCTCTTTGCACTTATTCCGGCTATTCTCAAGGCATACTTCAATGTAAATGAAATGGTTGTAACACTTATGCTCAACTATGTTGTAGTGGAAATTGTCAAGTTCTTGTCCCAGGGGGTATTTAAGGATCCAGACTCAGGGTATGTATCAACCTATCCAATTTTGGAGAGTGCCATGTTTAAAAAGATATTCAATTCCGATCTGACAATATTCTTCTTTATAGCACTTGTTGTATTCGGAATCATGTACGTTGTTTTTAAACATTCAAAGCTTGGATATGAAGTGGACGCAATAGGAAAAAACCCTGAATTTTCAGAAGCAACGGGTATGAAGGTAAGTAAAAAAATTATGATAATTATGCTTATAAGCGGAGCAATAAGCGGTCTTGCCGGTGCAGGTTTCCTTATGAGCGAGAAGTTCAGATTTACCCTTGATTTTTCAGGAAGTCCGGGACTGGGCTGGGACGGCATGCTGATTGCCTTGCTGGGAAGTCATAATCCGGTTGGAATTCTTATTGCAGCCATATTCTATGCGGCATTGAAAACAGGAAGCGACTATATAAGCGTTTTTACAAATGTTCCAAAAGATATAGTAGGTGTTATCCAGGGAATTCTAATACTTTTACTCTCTGTAAAGTTTTTGAACAGTAATTTTGATTTCACCGGAAAATTAAAAAATATGTGGAAAAGGTCCAAAAGCGGAGAGCAGAAAGCTTCATAACTTTAATGAACAGAGGTAAACAATTATGAACTTATTGAGTAACATTTTATACGACATGATTTATCACAGCGCCCCGCTTATCCTGGCTGTGCTGGGCGGGCTGTTCGCCCACAAGGCAAATGTGCTGAATATAGGGCTGGAGGGAATGATGCTCATGGGAGCCTTCAGCAGTACTCTATTTGTCATGTTTACGGGGAACTTGTGGATCGGAATTTTATTAAGCGTCTTCTGTACCTTGATACTAGGGCTGATATTCTCATTTTTCGGGATAACCATGAAGAGTAACTTCATCATTACAGGTTTTGGAATAAATATATTTGTTCTGGCTTTAAGCTCCTTTTTGCTTAAGTATCTGCAAATGGCCAACATTAATGTAAGCTCCATTGTTAATGTAACAAATCTTAAGATAAATATTCCGTTAATTAAGGATATACCCATTGCCGGCAGTCTTTTAAGCGGACATACGGCAATTACCTATATCAGCTTCATACTCATACTTGTTGTATCGATTGTAATGTATAAAACAAAGTTTGGAGTATATGTGAGAGTTGTGGGCGAAAACGAAGAAGCGGCAAAGTCTGTTGGTATCAACAGTGCTGCCATTAAATATACGGCAGTGCTCATAGGTGCGGCTCTTTGCGCACTTGCCGGTGCAAACCTGGCGGTGGAAAGAATGGCTCTGTTTACAAATAATATGACGGCCGGCAGGGGATTTATTGCCATAGCTGCAATATACTGCGGCGGTGCCAAACCTGTAAAGTCCAGTATTTACGCTATCATATTCGGATTGGCCAAGTCCCTGGCCATCAACCTGGCTCTGTTTGCCGGGCCTGTTTCAGGACTGTTTGAAATAGTACCTTACCTTATGATTGTAATCGTACTGTTTGCAGTTTCGGCAGTTGAGTCCCGCCGTACAAAGATAAGGGGGTTTAAACTTGAATAATACAGCACTGGTAATTGTTGACATGGTTAAGGATTTTACAGATCCTGAGGGATTGGTATTCTATCCTCAGAACCGTGAGATTCTGCCAAGAATAAAAAATGTTCTTGAGGAATGCAGGAAACATGGTATTCTTGTTATTTTTCTTCAACACAGTTATAGAAGCGGCAAGTTTGACAAGAATCTGGAGAATATGCGTCCCAACTGCATCGAAGGTACGGGTGGAGATGCTATTGATCCAATGCTGGAGGTGGACCCTGTCAGGGACTATGTGATTAAAAAAAGACGTTACAGTGGTTTTGTAGGAACTGATCTGGACATGGTTTTAAGGGAAAACGGCATAAAGAATCTGATCATAACAGGTACCAAAACAAATTGCTGCATACGTGCTACAGTTACAGATGCCTACAATCTGGATTACCTTCCTATAGTAGTGTCCGACTGTGTAGCCACCAACGATGAAACTGTAAATCAGGTTCATTTATCGGATATTAAAAAATATCTTGGCAAAGTTGTGACTTCACAGGAGCTTTTTGACAATCTGGATAAAGGAGAGATTATCTGATGAAATACGATGTGCTGGTAAATGGATATGTTAGTCTTGACAGGATAATCAGAACCTCCTCCCCGCTGAGATACGGCTATACATCTCTTGTTGAAAACAGTGACAATGCCCGTATTCAATACGGAGGCTGTTCTACAAATATTGCCTATCTGATGGCAAAATTGAATATGAAGGCTCTTCCTCTTATAAGAGTGGGGGGAGATGACTATATTGAAACCGGTTTTTATGATTATCTGAAAAATGCGGGAGTGTGCATGGATGCTGTTGAGATCGTTCCTGGTGAAACAACTTCAAATTGTTATCTCATTGCGGATTCCGAGAATAATCATGTTACAATTTTTTATCCCGGAGCTATGGATAGAAAGTATGCCAAAGGAATGGATTCCGGTTTTTTTAAAGAGGCCCGGACAGGCATCATGACTGTGGGTTCCTATGAAGACAATCTGGAATTCTACAGGCAGTGCAAGACTCAGGCTGTACCATTGGTTTTTGGAATGAAATGTGACTATGATGCTTTTCCGGAGGAATTTTTCAAGGAAGTCCTGCTGTACAGCAAAATTATATTCTGTAACGAATGTGAGCGCGGAGAAATACAAAGGATTTTCGGACTGAAGGATATCACAGAGCTTTTTGAAATGGGAAATGCCGAAATTATTGTCACTACTCTGGGCAAGAAGGGGAGTATATACTACCACAAAACAAAAGACGGCATCATATCCGGAAATATTGCTGCAGCAGAGTTTGGAAAAGTGGTGGATACCACAGGCTCGGGAGATGCGTTCATGTCAGGCTTTCTGTACGGCTATCTCAAAGGAAAAAGCGTCAGGGACTGCTGCAGTCTTGGAAGTGTTCTGTCTTCGTTTATAATCGAAAAGGTCGGCTGTACCACCAATGCACCCGGCGAAGAAGCATTTCTCAGGCGTTTTAACGAATTTATCAAGGGAGAAGAGTGAGAATAACATGCAAACTTTATATTCAAAAACAGAGGAAAAAGATATAGCAAAATATGTACTCTTTTCAGGAGATCCCTGGAGGGTGGAAACTGTGGCAAAACAGTTGGAAAATGTACAGCATATAGCTTTTGCCAGAGAATTCAACACTTATACAGGCTGCTATAAGGATGTCAGGATAACAGTAACCTCAACGGGGATAGGGGCTCCATCCGCTGCCATTGCCATGGAAGAGATGTACCAGTGCGGCATGGAGGTTGCCGTACGAATGGGTACAACCATGGGGCTTAAGGATGACCTGCTGGGAAAACTTATTATTCCGACAGGGGCAATGAGAGAGGAAGCTACAAGTAAAACTTATGTACCGGCGTCTTTCCCGGCGGTTGCAGATATTGAGCTGATAAACTGCATGAATAGAAGCACCCTGGAGAACGGAAGAGAATACGTAAACGGAATCACCTGTACTATGGATGGTTTCTACAGCCAGATGAGGGATTCGCGCCTGTCAGCCAGAATGAACAAAGACATGAGCGAGACTTTTACCGCTCTGAAAAAATACAATATTTCGGCAGTGGATATGGAATCAAGCTGTATGCTGGTACTGGCAAATCTCATGGGTATCAAGGGATGTATCGTTACAATGACGACAGTTCTTGAAAACCTGAAGGACTTCCTTAAGGGGGACGTACGCACCAAGTCTGAAGAAGACCTGTGCAAAATAGCTCTTGACGGACTTGTAATATATGACAGAGAGGTGGCTGGAAAATGAAGGGTTTAAGCTTTAATGATAAAAGTCTTGTAATAGGAATGGTACATTGCCTTGCACTGCCGGGAACACCGGGTTTCTGCGGGGATATGAAAAAAATAACCGACCAGGCCGTAAAGGATGCCATTACTCTTGAAAAGTCAGGAATGGACGCCATAATAATTGAAAATATGGGTGACGGAACCTTCGGTATAAATCTTGATATTGAACAATCCTGCGCACTGGCGGCTATCAGTGCCCTTGTAGCACAAAATGTCAGCATACCCGTCGGTATAGATGCCGCAATGAATGATTATGCAACCGCACTTTCCATTGCAAAGGCTATTGACGCTGATTTTGTAAGAATACCCGTATTTGTGGATACGGTTGAGTTCTTTGGAGGTATCATCACACCCTGTGCCCGGGAAGCAATGAAGTTCAGAAAAAATCTCGGTGCCGAAAATGTAAAAATACTGGCAGATATCCAGGTCAAACACACTCATATGCTGTTGCCCCATGTGACCATAGAAGATTCCGCAAAAACGGCAGAAGCCTGCGGAGCAGATGCTATTATTGTGACAGGTACGCATATAGGTGTTGAAACTCCTATTGACATTATTAAAAGAGTAAAACAGGTCACCAAATTGCCGGTAATTGCCGGAAGCGGTGTAAAAACCACTAATATAAAGGAACAGCTTAAAATTGCAAATGGTGCCATAGTAGGCTCCAGCCTGAAAGAAGGCGGTATTATAGAAAACCCCGTTTCACTGGAGCTTTGCACAGAGCTTGTTAAAGCGTTTAACGGGTAGAAGCCTTTCCTGAAAACACTTTGATCAACATACAAGTAAACATACAAGCAAATATTACAGCTTAATTAGTTAAAATAATACAGAATAAAGGACTGATATTTATGATGAGGCCGATGAAACTTGCCGGAAGCCAGTTGATGTTCGGAAAAGGGTCGCTCGAACATCTGAAGACACTGAAAGGGAAAAAAGCATTTATTGTAACCGGCGGTTCAAGCATGAAAAAAAGCGGAATTTTACAGAAAACCATAGATTATTTGAAAGAAGCAGGAATAGACAGCTCTGTCTTTGAAGGTGTAGAACCTGATCCGCTGTTCAGCACAGTTTATAGAGGTGCCGAAGCAATGAAGCAGGAACAGCCCGATATAATAATCGGGTTGGGAGGCGGTTCGGCTATGGATGCGGCAAAAGCCATGTGGGTTTATTATGAGCATCCTGAATTGACTGCACTAAAGGATATTGTACCGCCCAATCCCGTACCTGAGCTGAGAAACAGGGCCATACTTGTCTGCATACCCTCAACCAGCGGAACTGCCAGTGAGGTCAGCCGCTCAGTGGTCATCACCGATGATGAAACACATGTAAAATACGGCATTGGCAATATGGAAATGATGCCGGATATTGCCATATGTGACCCTGAGGTAACTGTCACCATGCCTGCAAAAATTACAGCTGAAACCGGCATGGATGCATTGACACATGCACTGGAAGCACTGGTATCCAAGAGAGCCAATTATTTGAGCAATATATTGGCCGGTAATGCTGCAAAGGACATAATTTTAAATCTTCCAAAGGCATGTGCCGACGGAAATGCAATTGAGTACCGTGAAATAATGATAAATGCATCCATGGTTGCGGGACTTGCCTTTACAAATGTCTCTTTAGGAATAGTCCATTCCATGGCTCACACGCTGGGAAGCTATTTCGGCGTTTCCCATGGACTGGCTGATGCAATAATACTTCCCTTTGTTATGAAATTCAATCTTGAGGATGAAACTGCAAAAGTTGCTTATTTAAAGCTGGCAAAGGAACTGGGAGCCGATGATCTGATAGGAGTTGTTGAAAATCTGAACAAATCCATAGGTATTCCATCACACATGTCCCAACTGATACCGGATGAAAAAGAATATATGGAAAAGCTTGAGGCCATGTCTGATATGGCGCTGAATGACGGATGTACCAAAACTAATCCGGTTATCCCTGACAGGGAACAGATGAAAGCATTATTCATAAAAATTTATAAAGCTCAGGCATAATAATTACAGCTTTTGGAGGTTACTGTGAAACTGATATGTTATTTATCCAATGGATATCCCACAATTGAGTCAAGCATTGCAATGGCTGAAAACTATATACAGGCAGGCTGTGATATTATAGAGGTGGATTTTCCCTCCTCTGATCCCTATCTTGAAGGTGAATATATAGCCAACCGTATGAAAGAAGCTCTTGAAGCATGTAACGACTACAGTAAGTATATGGATGGCATTATAAAGATTAAAAAAAATCACCCTGAAACAAAGTTCATACTTCTCTCATATGAGAATACCATTTTGGAAATAGGAGTTGAGAGGTTCATCAAGTTCTGTGTGGATAATGATTTAATGGATCTTATCTATGTGGGATCCCATAATGAAGAAGTAAAGAACAGGCTTATCGAACACGGGATAAAGATATCCTGCTATGTCCAATTCCATATGGACGAAAAGGAAATCCAATCAGCGCTTTTATCCAATGGTTTTGTTTATATGCAGGCAAAACCTACTACAAATAATATTAATCCGCAATTCCCGACTCTGAAGCACTGCATTGAGCATTTGAAGGAGCTTGGAATAAAAAGGGAGATATACTGCGGAGTTGGCATATATGCACCTGAAGATATACAGATGGCAAAAGACGCCGGAGCCGACGGAGTTTTTGTCGGAAGCACGGTACTTAAGCTTCATAACGATGTTCCTAAAATGAAAGAAACAATAGCATTGTTTAAAAAGACCTGTAACGAGTAATTAATATTGCATATATATAACTGTACCCAAATACATCCTATTTGCCCGGAGAGAGTTCTCCGGGTGCTTTTTTTCAGGTTTTAAAAAATAATCTTGCCTGTTTTAAAAATATGTGTTAAAATATAAAATCGTATGTGAATAAAAACTTTTCACATACTAAAAATATTAACATCCTTGCTCTGTACTCATGTTACAGAGCCGCAAAGTCCGAGGGGAGGTGACCAGTAATGTTAAAGAAGTATGAAACTATCTTTATTATCAATTCAGAGGTTGGAGAGGAATCCACAAAAGCCCTAGTTGAAAAATTTAAGACTATGCTCGAAACTTCAGCTCAGCTCGAAAGCATCGATGAGTGGGGTAAGAGAAAGTTAGCTTATGAAATTGATGACAAGAACGAAGGTTACTACGTGCTTGCTAATTTTTCATCAGAGCCTAGTTTTCCTGCTGAATTAGAGAGAGTGTATAAAATCACTGAAGGAATTCTTAAGTATATAGTAATAGCTAAGGATTAATAAGTGTAAATGGAAGGTTAGTATGAACAAAGTTGTTTTGATGGGAAGACTTACAAAAGATCCTGATCTGAGATACACCAGTGGAAATAATACTGCGGTTGCAAGCTTTTCCATTGCTGTAAACAGACGTGCTACAGCTAAAGAAGGTCAGCCGCAGGCTGATTTCATAAATATAGTAGCATGGAACAAAACTGCGGAATTTTGTCAAAAATATTTTACAAAAGGAATGCAGGTAGCCATCGTTGGAAGGCTTCAAACCAGGACCTGGGATGACAATGAAGGAAAACGTCATTATGTTACGGAAGTTGTAGCAGACGAAACCTATTTTGCTGACAGCAAAAGGGGATCAGAAGGCGGAGCTGGTGCTTCAGCACCAAGAACTTATTCTGAGAACCCGGCATCATCAGGAGACGGCTTCTATCCAATGGATGAGGATGATGAACTTCCATTTTAATGGAAGTCAACGCCATAAAATTTGAATTAATAAACCGACTTATAAATAACAATCAGTACCATACGATGATGGTACATGAAAGGAGGACTTTAAGATGCCAGGACCAAAGAGAGATAACAGAAGAAACGATAGAGATTCTTATGATAAGGGCGAAGGTAAAGGCGGCATGAGAATGAGAAGAGCTAAGAAAAAAGTTTGCTCATTCTGTGTTGATAAGGCTACTGATATAGATTACAAAGATGTTGCCAAGATCAGAAAGTATGTTTCTGAAAGAGGTAAGATTCTTCCAAGAAGAATATCAGGAAACTGTGCTAAGCACCAGCGTCAGCTGACAGTTGCGGTTAAGAGAGCAAGACATATTGCTTTACTTCCATATACTGCAGAATAAAAAAATTTATAAAAGCTCAGGCTTTTAATAAATAAGAGAAAATATAATTTTCTATAGAAAAGCACTGCAGGAGTGATCCTGCGGTGCTTTTTAGCGTAATATAAACCTTAACCTGTACTTTGACCGATAAGCTTTTGCAGCCAGAGCGGCTTAAACGCTCCCGTCTGCTTCGTTTACAGCTCTTCTATGGGAAAATACAAATCACACTCGCAATACTGCTTATTACATCGTGCATAATTGATATATTCAAACCTGAAATTTTCCTTTAACCGAAACTCTATGGTGGGTATCCATTTAGTATATATAAACTCAAAGAGATCCACCAGATTCCTGGAAGTAATTTCTTCTGGCCGGTGTAATCCCATATAGGTAAAAACTCCGTATTTATGGGTAGCTATCCGTTTGACAGTCATCCCGGGCGGAATGATACTTGCCGTGTCAACCTGAATTGAAGGCTGGTAATATGTATAAGGTAAATTGACACCCGGAACTGTCGTGTATCCGTAGTAAACATCCTTTGCAACAGGATTCAGTACCTTGGGGCGGTGCTGATAGAAAAAATCAACTCCCAACCGGTTGGCTGTCTGCTTCTGCATATTGTCTTCAATATTCACAACATAAGTAATTCCTGCCAGAGAAAAAGTCGGTAATACCGTCACCGATTTCAGAAAAATCAAGCCTTCACCTGCACAACTGATAAAATCGGCATTGAACCTGTCGAGAATATCGAGGGCTATCGGACTTTTACGCCATTTTGCCGGAGTGATGTAAAATTCCTCCTTGAATACCCTGTTAAAGGTCCGTTCTGAGCCGAAGCCGTATTTATCCGCAATGAAATCAATTGTATTCAGCGGGCTTAAGAGATCGGATAAGGATGCAGCAATACGTCGTCTCCTGACATATTCCATCAGGCCGGTTCCGGTGGCACCTTTCCAGATCCGCAGCAAATGAAATTTTGATATGTTAACATTTTCTGATATATTGTCGAGGGTCAACTCATCATAAAGCTTGCTCTCAATATAGTCTGTAGTGTCTTTAAGGATTTTTAAGAGATAATGTTCCATAAAGGGTCCTCATCAGCAATATTTGTCCTGTTTGAAGTTGGATATCTTTGTATAATGATTCTAACACAGGGGGCTTATAGGGTATAGGACAAAAATTGCTAAAAGTAAAAGGAGGCTGGCAGATTATGAACGATATTGAGCAAGCCGAGCTGAAAAAGCGCTACCAAAATGCTGTAGATAAGTTTATAAACAAGATACGGGAGGATATCAATGTAATTGCCGTCATTATTAACGGCAGTGTTGCCTATGATGTGATATGGGAGAAGAGCGATGTAGATATTACAGTTGTCGTACGGGATCAGCAGTTGAAGAGTGATAAACTGAGTATAGACGAGGATGGTATCACCTTTAATGTGTATCTGGTGCAGAGAAGTACTTTTAAAAGGGGGATGGAAAGTGCTCTTGGAGGTTCTTTCCTGCAATCTTTTTTTTCAAATGGAAAAATAGTATATTCAACGGAGGAGAGTCTTTACGAATATTTTGAAGACATCCGGCAAATCGGAGAAGATGATATGGCCATATCTGCCATGCATCTGGCTTGTGATTTGATTTCCACCATGCACAAGGCACAGAAATGGATGACGGCCCGGAAGGATTTGATGTATTCCCAGTATTTCCTATTAAAAGCGGCCGAAATCATTGCACATATGGAATTATGCGTCCGGGGATTTCCTACTTCCCGAAGTGCAATCCAGAAAGCCCTGGATTTAAATCCGGAAATCATGAAAATTTTCTATCAGGAGCCCATGGAGCACCTGCTGACTGAAGCGGAAATAATTAATACACTTGCTCAGTTGGATCGATATATTGAGGATAAGATGGCCTTGTTTAAGAAACCTATCATAGAGTACCTTTCGGATCAGGAAGTAAAAACGACTACCATGATAGCCAAGCACTTTCGTTCTGACAGTCACATGATAATTGATGTGTTGGATTATCTGGCTGAAAAAGGAGTTATAGAAAAGGTATCTCAGATTATCAAGTTAACTCCTAAAAGTCGTTTATCCATTGAGGAAATCGGATTTTTATATATACCATGATGATATATCTGAATTACGGATATGTGTAAAAAGGAGAGGAGTAAGAAGGAATGTTCATTCGTTCAACTATAGAAGTTTCCGGAGCAAAGCAAAATAACTTAAAGAATGTTTCGGTAGAGATACCTAGAGACAAATTAACGGTCATTACTGGTGTTTCGGGTTCAGGCAAGTCGTCTCTTGCATTTGATGTCATATATGGTGAAGGCCAGCGCCGCTTTTTGGACTCCATATCCACATTTGCCAAGAGCAGAATAAGCCAGTTAAAAAAGGCTAAGGTGGACTATGTGAGAGGTCTGTCACCTGTTATAGCCATTGAGCAGAAAAAGAGCAACAATAATCCACGCTCCACAGTAGGTACGGTTACAGATGTCAACGATTATATGCGTCTTTTGTTTTCAACGGCAGGCAGAGGACGTTGTCCGGAATGCGGGCATCCGCTGAAGCAACTCTCGGCGGCACAAATGGCCGAGCATATTATGACCCTGCCTGAAGGGACTAAAGTGGAGCTGAGAGCTCCGGTCTATAAAATATTTGGTGAGGATTATAATTATACATTTCAGCAACTGCGGGAAAAAGGCTATAAGAATTTACTGGTTGATGGTGACGCCTTTTCTTTGGCACAAAAACGGGAGCTGGACGAGAGTAAAGATTATGGTATTGAGTTGATTATAGAACAATTTACCCTTAAACAGGATTCCTATATCCAGTTGACCAAGTCCATAGAAGCTGCAATGTTGGCTTTGGACGAGGATATCATGATCAGGGTTGAAGTATTGGGTGATGTGGATAGAGGATTTTATGACGGATTTGCCTGCCCGGAGCACCATTACTCATTATGTGAAATGCAGCCCTTCCACTTTTCTTTTAATTCTCCTGCCAGTGCCTGCCATACCTGTTTGGGAGTAGGGATGTCGTATGTGGTGGAGCCGCGTTTCCTGATTGTTGCACCTGAGAAAAGTATTAACAAAGGTGCTTTAAAGAATACGGTTTATAATACGTCGGGTAAGGACAGCTATAGAACAGTCATGATGTATAGTTTATCACAGAAGTATAACTTCAGTCTTGACATGCCTTTTAATGAGCTGCCCAAGGAAATAGTTGAAATTCTCCTTTATGGAACAAAGGGTGAACCGGTTGAGATGCTGCAGCCTCCATTTTCCCAAAAACGTAATTGGCTTATCGGAAAAGACCGTCCTTTTCAGGGTTTTGTCCATGAATTTGAAAGCTGGTACAAGCATTATATCCGCAAGACTGCGACCTCGGAGGCTTTTGAACCTACATTTATCAAGGATTGTATGATTGAAAAAATTTGTCCGGAATGTCATGGGGCCAGGCTTAAGTCACAACGTTTGCAGGTGACTGTGGGCCATAAGAATATTGATGACCTCAGCCGTATGCAGCTTCCCCAGCTTCTTGAATTTTTGGAAGGGCTGAGTTTTGAAGAGGATATTGAGGATGTGGCAGGGACAATTGTACGTGAAATTAATTCACGGTTGAAGCTGCTGATTGATATAGGCCTGCATTATATAAACCTGGGTCGCAGGAGCGACAGCATTTCAGGCGGTGAGATGCAGCGTATCAAGATGTCTACTCAGATCAGCAGTGAATTGATGGGAATGCTATATGTCATGGATGAACCCAGTATAGGTCTTCACCCTAGGGATTCGGGCCGTGTAATCGATACCATGAAAAAGCTGCGGGATATAGGCAATACGGTAATTGTGGTTGAACATGACATAGAGACCATTATGAGTGCCGACCATGTTATTGAGGTTGGACCGGGTCCGGGGGTTCATGGAGGGCAAATCGTTGCTCAGGGTCAGCTTGAGGACATTATGAAAGCACCTGATTCGGTTACCGGCAAATACCTGTCGGGAAAGGCCAAAATTCCTGTTCCAAAGAAAAGGCGTCCTCTGGGGGATTTATTTCTATCAATTCAAGGGGCGCGTGAGAACAATCTGAAAAACGTGGATCTGGATATACCTCTGGGTGTTTTTGTTTGTGTTACCGGTGTTTCTGGTTCCGGAAAAAGCTCAATGATAAATGAAATCATGTACAAACAGTTAAAAATCGATAAAACCGGGGCACGGGTTGTGGCCGGAGAACATGATTTTCTGTTTGGAGCCGAACTGCTGAATAATGTTATCAATATTGATCAGGCGCCAATCGGAAGAAATAGTAAATCCAACCCGGCCACATATATAGGGATATATGATAAAATCCGGCAGCAGTTTGCCCAGGAACCTGAAGCGATGGCCCGCGGATATAAGGAGATTGATTTCAGTCTGACCCATGCCAACGGTACTCGCTGTGAACACTGTGCCGGAGATGGAATTATTGTTACCAATCTTCAGTTTATGGCTGATATTGAAACAATATGTCCGGTTTGTAAAGGGATGCGCTTTTCACAGGAAGGTTTGGAGATCACCTATAAAGGCAGGAATATTGCGGAAGTCCTTGAAATGACAGTTGAAGAAGCAGCGGAATTCTTTATGGACAACCATTACTTAAAGCATAAGCTCGGTATTATGAAAGAGCTGGGTCTTGGCTATATGCGCCTGGGACAAAGTTCAACCACCTTGTCAGGTGGGGAAGCTCAGCGTGTGAAGCTGGCTTATGAATTATCAAAGATTAAGAAAGGTGCTCATAATCTTTATATACTTGATGAGCCCACAACAGGACTTCATTTATCTGATATCCAGAAGCTGCTGGACTGTATGGGGAAACTTGTTGAAAAGGGGCATTCGGTAATTGTAATTGAGCATCATCTGGATGTCATCAAATCGGCAGACTACATTATCGATATGGGACCTGAAGGCGGTAATGGCGGAGGCTGTGTTGTTGCCGAAGGGACTCCGGAACAGGTTGCGGCGGTAGAAGCATCACATACCGGAAGGTACTTAAGGGAAGTGCTTTACTAGAATGCTTTGTAATACTAAAAAATATCTATTATAATAGAAAACAGCATAATAAATCTTATCTGCGGAGGGACGGCAATGTTTCTATATCATTATTTTGACAAAACCATAGGTGCGTTCCGTAATTTATCTGATTTACCGTCTGGTGAAGCGGATTTGGTACTTAGAAAAATAAAAAGTGATAAACCATCCTCCCAGGCTGCACGTAGAGATGCCGGGTACATGAAAAGAAGAATTTATTATGAGGAGCTTGAGAAAAATGTTTACAGAGAAGGGTGGAAAACCCGAAAGGCAGGCTCCTCACTATATGGTAGTTGAGGCTTGTGAGTGGCTGGCTTCATGGCATTTGGACAGTGGCTTTGTAAAGATACCTGTTGGAGAATTCGACCTGAATACTGTTTCCTTTACTTACGGAGATATGCATCCTACCTTCAGCCCCAATGTGAACGATGACAAAGAGTACCGGAAGAAATTATATACATATGCTGAAATACTTAAAGTAATCGAAAAGTATGGCTTGCCGCAAGCGTGGAACGCCGATGATAGATTTGGTCCGGAACGGTATATTGAAGTTCAGATATGGAGTGATCAAACTGTCGGCAGATATAGGTAATACTATAATATTAATAAAAACAAATATTTTGTGATAAATAATACACTGAATTAAAACATTTGGCGAAAATGACTACATTATGACTTGAAAAATATGCAAATCAGCCAAATGTATTAGCTTTAATAGTGCAGTCTGGCTTGTAAATAACAACGAAGTATTGCAAACACAAAAAACAAGCATTTGATATTTGCAAATAAAACAAAATTGCTGTTTGTAATTATATGTGTTAATATTCTGTTATAGCAATTTGATTCAATTAAAATAATATCAGAAATGCGTGCAAATGTAACAAGATCCCTTGTGGGATTGGAGAGTTGATTAATAGACAATTTGTTTTTGGTGTGATATTATTCAGTTAAAAATTAACATTTGCAAGAAGGGCTGAGAGAATGAAGTACGTTGAGCTGGATGCGGATAACGAGGAAGAACTTTGTAATGTGGCAAAAGCGCTGTCCTCACCTACAAGAATTGATATTCTTAAATTGCTGTATTATCATAGCTATAATGTGGGAGAGATTTCGGAGAAATTGAATATTCCTGCCTCTAGCGCAGGTGTACATATAAAAATCCTTGAGAACGCGGGTTTGATTCACACAGAATTGCAACCGGGTACCCGCGGATCTATGAAAATATGCAGCCGCAAAAGTGATCTTGTTACTATAAGACTTACCGGGACAGCTCAAAGTCAAAGTGAAACCCATGCAATAAGTATGCCTGTCGGAGCCTTTACTGACTGTGAGGTATTTCCAACCTGCGGGTTGGCATATGAAGAAGGTTACATAGCAGGAGAGGACAAGCGCGAAACATTTTATTCTCCTGAAAGAATTAAAGCTCAGCTGCTTTGGACTTCGTCCGGTTTTGTTGAATACCGTTTCCCCAATCCCATGCCAAAGGGCAAGGTTGTAAAAAGTCTTTCTCTTTCAATGGAAATATGTTCGGAAGCCCCCAATTACAGAGAAGACTGGAAGTCTGATATAACTCTCTGGGCTAATGGGGTAGATTGCGGCACCTGGACATGTCCGGGGGATTTTGGTGAAAGAAGGGGCCGGTTGAATCCTTCCTGGTGGCAGCAGGGATCAACCCAGTACGGGCTGCTTACAACCTGGTCTGTTACTGCTTCGGGAACCTATGTTAATGGTAAACAGATATCTGGTGAGGGAATTGACAAGCTTGATATCGGAAGTGGATATTTTATTTCAATAAGAATAGGCAACAAGCCTGATTGTGAGTTTTTAGGAGGCTTTAATATATTCGGGAAAGCTTTTGGAGACTATTCTCAGGATATTATTCTTACTGTTGAATACTAAAATACAGCTGAATCAATAATGTTAAAAACCATCTTCTCGACGAAGATGGTTTTTTGTCGTAATTATAATAAAATTTTTGTTATTAATAGAATATTATCAAAATATAAATGAAACAATAAATATGTTTTAATATTTTTATTAAGTCATATGTTTTGTTTAAAATAACCAAAAAAATAATAAAAATTATAAAAAAACTATAAATAATTGATTGACACTGCAGGAACATGGTGATAATATTTAGTTAAACAAACAAGATTATTGTTTAAATAAGTAAATTTAAACAATTGGAAATTTATTATTTAAAACAAAATTATTGTTTAAAAAGATCAAATGGGAGGGTAAATATGAAAAGCATTAAAAAGTTCACAGTAATTTTTCTTGTAATGGCAATGGTTTTATCACTTGCAGCATGCGGAGGCTCAGGAAGTACCGGTACATCTACAGCAGAAAGTACAGCTTCACAGGTTTCTGCGGATACATCAACTGCGGCAGCAACTGAATCAGCTGAACCATCTGTTGCACCCGGAAAGAAAGGTACTATTGAATTTTGGACAGTGTTTACCGGTGCAGACGGTAAAAGTATGCAGGCAATTGTAGATGCTTATAATGCCACAAGCCCAGACTACACAGTAAATCATCGTGCAATAGAAGCAAATGACCTGTATTTGAAAATGCCTCTGGCAGTTCAGTCAGGCCAGGATGTTCCAGATGTTTGTATCAATCACGTAGAACGTCTGAGATTATTCAAAGAAAGCAACTTCCTGACAGATTTGTCTCCTTTGTTGGCTAATTCAGGAATCAAGGCTGAAAACTACAATCCTAAGGGATGGTCAATGTCAGACCTGGATGGAGGACACTTTGGTATTCCTCTTGATGTACATAGTTTTGGACTTTATGTAAATATGGATCTCTATGCTAAATATGGTAACGGTGCTCTCGATGACAGTGTTCTTACCTGGGATGAGATCAATGCCAGCGCTGAAAAGGCTAAGGCAGACGGAATCGTACCTTTGGGTATGACATGGCTCCGTGTTAAATTCCTGGCATCCTATGCACAGCTCGGAGGAAAATTGAGTACTGATGGAAAAACACCGGACTTTAATAATGATACTGCCAAAAAAGTGCTTCAGAACTGGTTGGATGAGGTTAAGGCAGGTAACACAAACAAGGATGGAGATACTCCATGGGAAATGTTCCTTGGCGGAAAGATTCTTTACTGTCCTGAAGGCCAATGGATGTATAACAATGTTAAAGAAGCAGGCATGAATGCAAAATTCTTTGACTATCCTGTATTTGATGCAAAGGTAAAAGGTAACTGGTCATCATCACATCAATTTGTAATTCCTAAGGATGACAAGAGATCTGCAGATGAAACCAAAGCTGCACTTGATTTTGTAAATTATGTCGGAAACAATGGTCTTGAGTGGGCAAAAGCAGGTCAGACTCCGGCTCATGTATCAATAAAGAGCATAGCGGAATTCAAAGATATGCCACAGGCATTCCTTGCTAATGAAAATGAGGAACTCAAGATTTATGACTATAAATATTATGGTTATGCAGTTGAATCTCTTGATAAAGTGCTTCCAGAAATACTGTGGGGCAGAATGAGCATCGAAAATGGATTGGCTCAGGCAGTTCAGGAGACAAAGGACAGAATTGAAACAGAAGGTTAATATCTGAAATTTGCTGACAGCGTGGGGAGAGGCGACGCTAATATGCTTCTCCCCACTGCTGTGTATAAAAAATAAATGTTGGAATGGAGGTAAAGGTGTGAGTGTAAATGCATCGTTAAAAACAAAAAAGAGCAGATTTAGCTTAACTCCGTATTTGTTTATTCTGCCACATGTCATACTTTTCTTGGTATTTTTTGTATATCCGCTTTGTTACGGTATCTATGCGTCATTTACAAAATGGAACCTTTTCAATGATCCTGTATGGGTAGGACTTGATAATTTTAAAACCATTTTATTCAATCAGGAGTCAACCTTCTACCGTCAATTTTGGAATGGCTTGAAAAACACTGTAACCTTCGTTGTTATATGTGTGCCGTTTCAGGTTTTACTGCCGCTTATGCTTGCTACAGCTATATCAAAAAAACCAAGAGGACACTCGGTATTTCAAAGTATATTTTACATGCCGGGACTTTTCTCAATAACGTCAGTTACTCTTACATGGCTGTTCATATTTAACCGTTCTCTGGGTTTATGGAATCATCTTTTTGGTACCGACGTAAACTGGTACGGGCAGCAACCCTACGCATGGATTACACTTGTAGTTATTACTTTGTGGTGGGGTATAGGAGGAAATCTCATTATATACATAGCTGCCTTGAACGGTGTAGATCCATTTGTAATAGAGTCTGCAGAGATAGATGGAGCAACTGCAATTAAGAAATTTATATATGTTGTTATTCCATCAATCAAATTCCCTCTGGCATATACCATAATAATGTCTGTAATTGCACAGTTTAATATTTATGGGCAGCCCCTTATTGTTACAGGAGGCGGACCTAATCAATCTACCTATGTTTTGCTTATGTATATAAGAAATATTGCATTTGGTACAGGTAACCCCATAGCAGGCTTATCCAGTGCGATGGCATTGTGCCTTGGTCTGGTAATTGGAGTGGTATCCGTTATACAAACTGTAATATTACGTAATCAGGATAATTAGTAGATGGGGGTGTAGTTGGAAAGACTTTAGTCTGAAGAACTATGCACATCTGCCTGTTTGCGAAGCAAATAAATGGCAGGTGCAAAAAAATAAATTTTACCCCATAAAAAAGTATTGGAAATACTTTTTGTGTGCCCGAGGGGACAATTCATTCGGCACATTGGGGACATGGAGGGTAAAATGAATCAGATTGATTATTCAAAGTATAAAGAACCTCGTAAGAAAGGGCAGATATTTGCCTTTGTGTTCTTGGTACTATTTGCTGTTATATTTATAATTCCGCTGATTTGGATTTTCTTATCGGCATTTAAAGTGGATATGGAAATCAATAAGGCAGGAGGCTTCTTATTCTTTCCAGAAACATGGACGCTTAATAATTTCAAAGAAATTTTAAATCCAGCAAACAAACAGCTGCCCGTATATAACTGGTTTATAAATTCCATTATAATATCAGGTTCACATACGATACTGGCTGTCCTCATATATACCATGTCTGCATATGCCTATGCAAAGATGAAATTCAAGGGCAGGGATTTAATATTCTTCTCAATGTTATTTCTTTCATCCTTCCCTTCGGTAGTAAATATCATTCCGATGTATAAGCTGATGCTGAATTTTAGTTGGTTAAATACTCCTTTGGCTCTAATTGTACCGGGGCTGGCGGGAATGTTTAACATATTTCTGATCAGACAATTTTTATACGGAATACCCGATTCTCTACTGGAAGCTGCACGTATTGATGGTGCAAAGGATTTTGGCATCTTCTTTAGAATTGTTATTCCTTTAGCTAAACCTATTCTTATTGCTGTTGGACTGTTTAGTTTTACAGGAAGCTGGAATGACTTTTTATGGCCGTCCATAGCAATAAACAATCTGGACAGACTGCCTCTAACGGCCGGACTTCAGTTGGCTAAAGGGGTTTACGGTGTACAGGTTGCAAGAATGAGTACAGTAGCTGTAGTAGCTATTATTCCAATGATTATCCTATATCTGTTTACACAGAAATATTTTATAAACGGTATATCACTTACATCTGGAATAAAAGAGTAGACACTTGATTTGCACAAATATATACATAATGGAGGTTATACTTTATGATTCCAAGAAATGAGTATCCACGACCGCAATTTGTACGCGATAATTGGATAAACTTAAATGGTTTGTGGGACTTTTCCTTTGAAGAAGATACATTCGACAAGCAAATAATGGTTCCATATGCGTACCAGACAAAATTATCCGGAATTGATATTCAGGATTTTCACGATACCGTTTGGTACAGAAGGAGCTTTTTTATTGAAGAAGAGCTTTCCGGGAAAAAAGTGCTGATACATTTCGGTGCTGTTGATTATGAGTGTGATATCTGGATAAACGGTGCACATGTCCTTAATCATACAGGCGGACATATGAGCTTTGAAGCCGATATTACAAAATTTATAAAAAAGGGCCAAAATGAAATAAAGCTCAGAGTTTTTGATGATACCCTGGATTTGGAGCTTCCACGAGGAAAACAGTTCTGGGAGAAAACTTCAAGCGGCATTTTTTATACCCGTACCACAGGTATATGGCAGACGGTATGGCTGGAAGTCGTAAATGAGTGCTATCTCTCCAATGTGTGGATGACACCTGATCTGGATAATCTGGCTCTGGAGGTTGAGTATGAGCTGGTGGGAAATGAGGGTGCAGTGCTGGAAACCACCATAAGCTTTGAGGGAATCGAGGTTGCAACCCACGCTGTTTCATCACCTAGAAACAAGGGAGTATACAAGATAACCATAGATCAGCAGGCACTGGTTAAATGGCATTTCCAGGAGGAACTGGTGTGGACACCGGAAAATCCAAGGCTGTTTGATATAGTATTTAAGGTTGTTAGTGATAACAAGCAGATTGATATAGTAGAATCATATTTTGGGATGCGTAAGGTTTCTATTGTTGACGGAAAATTCATGCTTAATAACCGGCCTTACTATCAGAAGCTCCTGTTGGATCAGGGGTATTGGGAGGAGTCACTTCTCACGGCTCCGGATGATGAGGCTTTTATTACAGATATCAGGCTGGCAAAAGAAATGGGCTTTAATGGTGTCAGAAAGCATCAGAAGATTGAGGACCCAAGGTATCTGTATCATGCCGATAAAATGGGCTTTATAGTTTGGGGAGAAATATGTGCGGCTTACGTTTATACGAGAAAGTATGTAAAGCGAATTACTAATGAATGGATGGAAGAAATCCTGAGAGATTATAACCATCCCTGCATATTTGCATGGACACCTTTGAATGAATCCTGGGGAGTTCCCAATATTATGCATGAAGCGGATGAACAGAGCCACAGCGCCGCAATGGTTTATATAACAAAATCCTTGGATAAGACAAGGCCTGTTATCTCCAATGACGGTTGGGAACACACCTGTACCGATATATTGACCATTCACGACTATGAATCCAGAAAAGAAATCCTGTCAGACAGGTATAAGAGTCTGGAGAGTACACTGAGTTCAATGCCTGCAAGCAGGTGTTTGTTTGCCCAGGGTTGGAGCTATAGTAATCAACCTGTAATGGTTACAGAATTTGGAGGAATTTCCTTCAAGAAAGGTCCCTGGGAAGGCTGGGGGTATTCCAATGCCACCTCGGAGGAGGATTTTGCAAACAGGTATTATTCTGTTGTATCACCTATGCTTGAGTCACCGGTTATCCAGGGTTTCTGCTATACGCAGATAACGGATGTGGAACAGGAGATCAACGGTTTACTTACATATGACAGAAAACCAAAAATTGATCCTCAGATAATCAGGGCCATTAATAATGGAACCTGGAAGCCTTAAAAACAAGTAATTATTAAAACGGCAGAACATATTACTGAGCTGCCGTTTTTTTATGAACAGTTCAGTTGGTGAAAACGGTTCAAACTACATGACAAAGCAAATTAAGGAGGAGCTTTAATGCGAAACAAGGCAATTGACTGCTTTAAGGGCATCTTGACCATACAGATGATCTTTGCACACTGTCTGCAATTTTTTGTAAATTTCGATTTGTCAAAAAATTATTATTATATTTCGGAGTATATCAATCTTACTACTTTTTCCGGTTTCATGTTTGCATTTGGTTTTGCAGCCTATTATGCATACCTAACAAAGCCGTTTTCAGTGGCTTATCCTCGTATTTTATTGAATTCCGGAAAGACCCTGGCTGCATTTTATATATCAAGCCTGGCCTTCAGGATATTTATTGAGAAGACCATATTCAGCAGGCGGGTGTTTGAGGAAATTTTGTTATTTAAGTCGTTGGCAGGGTGGTCTGAATTTCTGGCATCCTTTACTGCTGTCATGATAGTGCTTCTTGTGTTTTTCTTTGCATTTAAAAAGGTTAACGGTGTTTTTGTAATTGCTGCTTTTGCATTAAGCGGAATTATGTGCTTCATACCGTATGGTAATGTTCACCCCGTAGCAGGTCTCTTCATTGGAGGGAAAAACTTTGCCTATTTTCCGGTTTTTCAGTATATTGTTTATTTTGTAGCAGGTATATATTTTGCTGAAAATAAGGTTGTATTCAACGTGAAACATCTGCTGGCAGCCATTGCTGCAACCTCGATTTTCCCTGTATACACGGTATTAAAGAATTATCCCTCCAGATTTCCGCCAAGCATAGCATGGATATTTGGTGCCATGTTGTTTGTTTACGCATATTATTTGCTTTCAAACGCTGTGGCAGAAAGCAAATTCACACAATGGCTGTCGCAGATTGGGAAGTATAGCCTTTTCTATCTTGTATTGAGTAACGTTTTAATATTTGCGGTAAAATCTACAGGCTTTTATCGGATTGGCCCGGCTTATGCGACAGTTATATTCGTACTTATTGTGGCGCTGATATGGTATCTGTATAAACTCGTAGCTCCGAAAACTGCTGTGAGACCGGCTGTTGAGACAGCTGTCAAAAGTTCATAGTGTAAATCAGCGGCATAAATCTGAAAAGGTCTCC
>JAQSXC010000101.1 GCA_029266335.1 Eubacterium sp.
AGCCTACAATGATACTTCCGCATAGCCACAGACATCGCAATGGGTGCGGCAGCCGGAGAACCCGGCTGGGGTGAGATTCCCATGACAGCCAAACCAAGGCTGGTCTAAATTGACTGCCCTATAAAGCCATTGGCTTTTGCTCTGGGAAGTAGTGTCGAATAAGAGCAGCAGAAAACGAAGAACAAGTCTGGCAATTTGATGTCAGATACTATGATGTCAGATACTATGAGGACAGCAGACTTTTTTATGCTTGCTGTCCTTATGAATGTGACATTAAAGAAAATGAAATGGAGGGTTCTGTATGGAAAAATCAAAAAGAGCGTGGATTTATTGTTATATTGATGCACCGGAGGATACACATGGTGTTTTAAAAGGTCAGCACGAAAAGCTGGACAGCTATGCCGGACAGATGTATTTTACTGTGGTTGGCTCTTCTCAAGATTTAGGAAACGGTCTTACCCTGAATCGCCCCGGCTTGACGGAGCTTATGGAGGCTGCCATTATTGGAAAAATGGATGTGCTGATTATTGACTCCATCAACCGTATTAGCCGTGATACCAAACGGGTGCCAGAGTTTTTGCATAAGCTGGATGGTTATGGGGTTAAAGTTTATTCCCCATTAGAGGGAAAAATCAATATAGAACATCAGAAATTGATGATTTCCCCTGTTTTAAAATAGGAGGTGTGCCTATATGTCAAAGTCTCAAGAAGCAAATGAAGTGAAATATAAGGTGGCATTAATTATGGAGGCAGGTACGGTGAATAATTATATCAAGCAAAGAGTATATTAAACATTCGATTCGCCTAATACGTGAAGGATTTAAAGTGTGTTCTGCACTCAACATACATGTATGGAGAATTTATCCGCAAGTTCTCTACTATTCCCCTCTGTGGTGTCTGCTTCCCGTATTACTCAAAATGTATCGTTCAGAGGAAACGCAATTGATGATACAAGGACATATTACCCATTCACCTGATGAAATGAAAGAAATGTTTTATGATGTTTTTGAAACAGGTAAAAAACTTGGATTACCAATGAGCTGTTATTAACAAATGCAAAAGTACCTAGATATATTTACATAAGGGAGTAGGACTAAATTAATGATCCCCTATTGATTTATCTCAATAGGCCACAAGGCACTCCAATTCCCAATCCCCATAACCCAAATCCCCGTACCACAACAGCATGAGGAGATTGTTTTGTACACTAAGCCGTTTGTGTCACACCCTTTGGGAGCATTATAGAGCTCGGATTGATTGATAAATAATTTTACCCCTCGATATTTGAATATCAGAACATATTGAGGGTATTTTTATGATAAAAAATGGACCTAAAAATTGGCAGGGTTGAGTTGGCAGATTTGATAACTGATGTTATGGCAATGCAATAATCTCGGGCTGTCAGTTAAACAGCTGCTCGAGATCTGTAATGCTTTACAAATTCAAAGAATCCTTTATAATAGTTTCTATATTAACTACTCATAACGGGAGCACTGAAAATGGATAATAAATATAAGATTAATTTGTTAGAGCAGCTCATTCCTAAACTTGAAACACTTGTATTTCGGATAGGAGTACAATACCCTCAAAAAAAGGTGGTTTCTTTTTTTGCTCCAAATGATTCTATTAAAGCACTTGACATCGGTATATCAGAAAGCCGAGTTCTTGAATGTATTCGTTCAAATCAGCCAATAAATGCAGTGAATATATCACAGAAAGTTCTAATTACAAAAAGCGGAATTTCAAAAATAATGCTTCGCTTAAAGAAAAAAGGGCTTATAAACACAGTTCATCCAGAAAATAACAGAAAGGAGATATGGTATACACTAACTGACAAAGGTCATCAAGTTGCTCAAATGCATTTGGAAGTATATAGGGGTCTTTATGATAAATACTTTAAACTGCTGGAAAGTTATTCTGAAGAAGAGCTTATTTGTATCAGCCGTTTTGTAAACGATTTGATAACTATGCAATGATAAAACCATACAAAAATGCGTCCCTTACGATACTTAGATACCGAAAGAGGCGCATTTTTAATAGCTTAAGGCTTCCAAAATTCTTTGATGATTTCCCCGCACTGATGCGGCTGATCCAGCCAAGGCAGATGGCTGCCATCCTGTATCTCATGGAATGTTCCATTTGGCAATGTGTCTGCGATTGCTTGACCTGCCGCAGGAGTTCCAAAAGGATCGTTGGTACCCCAGAGTAACAAAGTAGGTGTTTGAAGTGCTGTAAGTTCTACATTATTCAGAATCTCTTGCTGGAATAGTGGTCCCGCTTCCAACAAACTGGTGAAGGCTATTGGATAATTAGGAAGTTTTGGAAAGACCTCACGACAATGTGACATGGCTTCCGAAGTGAAAGGCCCCTGTATATCACCGAGGGACTTTGAAACTTTCATGGTGTCTTTTTCCTGATTCGTTTCCAGTAATATACGCAAAAAAGTAGTGATACCTGGAAATCTCATTAATTTCAGTGACGCTGGTGTACCTGTCCCCGGCAAACCACCCGGACATCCAATCAAGGTCAGGGTATTCACACGTTCAGGATGAGCCTGTGTAAACCACAATGCCCAATGTCCGCCCATCGAATGAGCGATTAGGTCCGCTTTGTCAATTGAAAGAGTGTCCATAACCTCGCTGATTGTATTTATTGCAAATTGTTCGGAATCTATTTGCATATAATTGATTCCCTCACTCATGCCACCACCGGGACGGTTGATAAGATATACGGTATGATCTGATAACTCTGGAAGTAACGGCACAAATGGATAAGCCTCACCTGTATTGCCGGGCACAATGATTACCGGAGGTCCATCTCCCACCTCAGTGACACGTATTTTGATGTCATATTGATCCAATGTAATAAAATAGTCCTTAGGTGTAATACTATATTCCTTATATAGAGCGTTTTCGGCTTCATATGCTGCATCTACTTGAGGGGCATTATAATCCATATGCAGTGGGGTATATGGCAGAAGTTTCAACGGAGGTTGCCCGGCAAACAAGCCTATCCAAGCCAAGGTAAGAGCAAATAACCAGATGAGTGGAACGCGCCATCCGTGCCAAAATTTCTTCCCTCTCAGGAAAATGAGTAAGCCAATGCAGGTTGACAGAATTAAGTAGGCATACCACCGTACGCCGCTCGCAATCATAAGCAACAGAACAATTCCAAATAAAAGAATTGCCAAAAGTAAAAATCCAATGGTTCTGCTTGCTTTTTTATTTGTTTTATGTTTCATAATAGTCCTTCCTCTTACGTAGTTATGTTAAAATCTTGGAATTATGAACGTTCTACATTTCCACTATCCATATAGTTTCCATGTCAATTATAGAATATTATAGTTTCCATGTCAACCATTTTGCGATGACAAGAGTTTTATCTCCTCGCGGCACGTGGAGACGGTCGTGTTGATGACGAAATGTGGTCAAAAGGACAAAAATATACTTTTACCATAATATGCTGTAGTTTTGGAGCAAAAAATCGAAGAAAAAAGTGCAAATTTTGGCCATTTTCATAGATGACAAAGGAAGGAAATATTAAGATATGGTGGAACAAAGCTACTTATCGCTCCACCGCTTGCCTATGATGAAATCATGAAAAAGGTACCAAAGGGTAAAGTAATTACTTCTGATTATATAAGAAGCTATCTGGCGAAGAAGCATGGTGCCGATAATACTTGTCCTTTGACCGCTGGTATATTTATAAACATTGCAGCCAAGGCTTCGATTGAGCGTGTTGTTGATGAAACTCCGTATTGGCGAACGCTGAAAAAGATGGCGAACTGTATGAGAAATATCCGGAAGGAATAGATAGACAAAAGTTTCATCTTGAGATTGAAGACCATACCATCATTCAAAAAGGAAAAAGGTATTTTGTGAAGGATTACAAAGAGAAGTTTTTTGAATTAGAGGGATAAGGATGTGGGCGATGGATACAAAGATAATAGATTGGCTGCTAGAATATAATACTTGGCTGATTTTGTGGTAGAAAGTCAGTTGTTAGTAAAAATGGTTGGACCATCGTTAGCGAATGCAAATTCAAAAAACGGTAATTTTGTATTAGTGTGAAATAATAATTGAATATTGAATTAGTGAATGATCAAACGGCAAGTTTTAGGTCAATATAAACGACCTACAGACTTGCCGTTTTTTTATGTCCAAACTCAGAAAGAGAGAAAGAGAATAATGTCAAAATATTTTATGTATGGTACAGAGCTTCAGGAGCTTGAGCAGCTGATGATGCTTGTACCAAATTTTATGCCAAGAAGGAGCGGAGTGATTATACAGAAAAAGCTACAGAATAAAAATGAAAGTATAAGATGTCCCGACTGTAATAATTATTTTGTGGGTCAATGCAGTGGGAAAATTTGTGTATGCCTTAGTGAAAGATCAGCAGCAGGACCGATTTGTTATGAAACTATTATTGAAAACTGCTATAAGGAATTCAAATCATACCGTTTCAAGAGAAGACTTGCCCATCTAGTAAGAAACTTTGACGGTGAGGTCTTTATTTTAACCTAATGTACACAGCCTATTTAATCGACCATATGTTCTTTCCCCCAATCGCACATTGTATCCAATACCGGAATTAAAGAACAACCTCGTTCTGACAAACGATATTCGACCTTTGGCGGAACCTGCGGATATTCCTTCCGTATAATAAGGCCGTCTGCTTCCAACTCTTTTAGCATCAAACTCAGGGTCTTATATGAAATCGTACCAATACATCGTTTCAATTGATTATGCCGCATGACTTTATGCGCTGCCAGCCAGTAAAGGATAATCATTTTGTATTTACCGCCGACGACCGATAAAGTATAACCAAAGGTCGTATCCTTGATATCTACTCCTGTCGGAATGTAATCTTCGTAATCTTCAATATTCATTTTACACTCTCCTTTTTGTAAGTATATGAAGTAAATGTGCATACTTCACAATGGTATAATATGATTATATAATAGAACACAGATAAAGTAAAGTATTACCCTGCACCTAAACGTAGGAGTAAGAGCTTTCCTAATCTAAAATAAAAAAGAAAGAAGGATTTATTATGCATTATGAAGGACCAATTTTCAGGCCACCGATCGAGGCGAATTCACTTCTTTTACAGGTTACTGTGGGCTGTGCCCACAACAAATGTACATTTTGCAATATGTACCAACCCGTATGTTTCAGGAAGGAACCACTAGAACAAATAGAAGAAGATCTAAGAGAAGCTCGAAGCATGTATCGGAAAGTTGAAAGAGTATTTTTAGTAAATGGTGATGCATTTGTACTAAAAGCAGACTATTTGAAGGCTATAGCACTCAAGGTAAAAGAATATATACCTGAATGCAATACGATCACAATGTATGCTTCAGTCCGGAATATCATGTCTAAGACTGATGAAGAATTAAAAGAATTGAGGGCGTTGGGGATCAATGATTTATATTTGGGAATCGAATCAGGTTGGAACGATGTGGTAGACCACATCAATAAAGGATGGACGATTCCAGAAGCGAAAGAGCAAGCACAAAGATTGCGTAAAGCAAATATAAACTGGATGGCTTCATTCATGTTAGGTATAGCAGGAAAAGGACTGGGAGAAGAAAATGCTAAGGCAAATGCGGAATTCCTGAATGAAGCCAAACCAAATAAGATATGGTTTGGAACTTTAGCAGTTTTTGAGGGAACAAAGCTATACGAAGAAGTTGAAGCGGGAACCTTTGTGGAACCTTCTGAAAAGGAAAATTTGCTGGAGATGAAAACAGTAATCGAGAACATTAAACTGGAGAATGTTCCTTTTTATGGCGTGCATTCTACCAACGTTGTTCCAGTAATAGGTACACTGCCCAGAGATAGAGAAAAGATGTTACAAGCATTGGATGCCGGTATTAAAAAATTGGGTGAAGAAAAGTTGTCAAAGACATTTAGACGAACAAGCCTATGAATTCCGTAAGGACGTAACGTCAATTACAATTCGTGCCACGCAGTCGGAAAATATGGAATGGTGACTTACAAAAATTAAGCCGCCATTCCCTCCATTGTTTAGACAACCACTGGCTATGCCAGTGGATAAAAGGGCTTAAGCTCTGAACAAATAAAAACTCCTATGATACAATTGCAAGCGACTGACAATCGCAAGGCAATAAAGCATAGGAGGTATCGTATGGGTAACGACATAGAGAGCTTATCACACACAAAATGGAGGTGTCAATATCACATAGTATTCGCACCCAAATACAGGCGGCAAGTAATATACGGAAAGCTGAAAAGCGAGATAAGCAAGATTTTGAGAGAAATATGCCAACGAAACGGGATAGAAATTATTGAAGCAGAAGCGTGCCCAGATCACGTACATTTGGGAAAAACTTTCTCGTGACATTAATAAGTGTACTTTACTGCTACTTTTGCTATCCTATTTGGAGCCCTCTCTAAATGAGATTGCAAAATGGTTTTGTGAAGAGAACACTATTGTAAATTTCATTTATGTGATGTAGTTAATGTAACATCACTAATTTTTACGGAAGTAGAAAAGGCTGCTTGCAATAGGGGAATTAATGAAGAAAATAAGTTTTTCATAAAATAGTAAAAGATAATGCCCACTGCTGGAAATCGTCGACTTTCGACAGGAATGAGAAAAAATCAGGGTGGGAAAAATACAGCTTTCAAAGTTTGGCTAGAAGCTATACTCTTCTGCCAAGGGGGTATCATCTCCAACGGACATCATTTTTATCTCATCAAGGCATGTGGAGACTATAGTGTTGCTACAACGAAAAATTATATAGAAATCCTTAATTTTAGGCACTTCTTCAACCATTTTGTTTTTACAAATGAGGGAGATAAAATTCGTAATAAACAGTTAAAAAAATATATTAACGTTTTTGTGGTTATTGATATGGAGTGTGGTGATACAACAGAATAGATTTAGAAAAATATAAATGATTAGATACGAAGTACAAAAATCAAAAATATAATATAAAATCACTTGCTTTTATATGAAAAAGCAGGTGATTTTATATTTGGGAAATGGGGGAAGTTCTCCTTTTTATTTTGTTTCTAGAAAAAAATTATGATAAATTCTGTGAATATAAAGATTTTCATATAATAATTCTGATTGTGTAGATTTGACGAAGTAAGTAGGTGAAATATGATTAATGATTTGGCTGAATCATACCAATGATTATCAGAACTGGCAGAGGACTTATTAAAAAAATATGAAAATGAAAAAATGAAATCAGAGCTCTATATGGGATGCTTAAACAATGTGAATGGAGTGCTAGAAGAGTATATAAAAATGGCGGACTTATAAGATACTGTCCTATATGTAGAAGTGGAGACAATAAGGGACATAAAAAAGATTGTCTATTAAATAAGGTTTTAGACGTATTTAAATAGATTATAGATTTGACGTAGTAACCTATAACAATGTTCTTTGATAAAAAAATAATGCGGTAATTATAAAATATGCTATAATGTTAAAGTGTGTTTGTTCGGATTAAGATACAAGAGTAAGAAAAAAATATTTAATTTACAAAGAGACAAGCTTTTTTATGTAATTATGCGCTCGCGGTATTTGTTGGAATATGTATTATCAGTATGTAAGTAAAAGTGAGTGATTAATTTAATATTAATAAGATTATAGTTAATCTAGTTATAAGTGTTGGAGGTATATTTTTGAATATAAAGCAGTTTTGGAATAAAGCCATATCAATTTTTAAAACAGAAATAGTTTTTACTATATCATTATTTTTAGCATTAAGTACTTCGATGATTTCTCTACCAAAATTAGATTATATAAATTTTGAGGTACTAATATTAATGTTTAATCTTATGATAGTAATAAGTGCCTTTAAAAAGTTAAAATTATTAGATAAGATAGCTGTTGAAATATTAATAAAACATAAAAGCCTTAGAATGGTTTCATTAATATTAACTTCTTTATGTTTTATTTCTTCAATGTTCATAACAAATGATGTGGCTTTAATAACTTTTGTACCACTTACTATAATTATTGCCCAAAAAGCTAAGTTTGACCCAATGAAAATAGTAATTTTAGAAACCTTAGCTGTGAATATTGGTAGTAGCCTTACTCCAATGGGAAATCCGCAGAATTTATATTTATTTTCTTTTTTTAACGTGGGAATATTAGATTTCTTTAAGGCTACAATATTTTTTGTGATAATAGGTGCACTATGGTTATTTATTCTTAATTGCAGGATTTCAAATGTGAATTTTAAATATGATTTAGATAAGATAAAAATTAAAGATAAAAAAAGTGGAATTATTTATTGTAGTTTGTTTATTCTTATATTATTTTCGGTTTTCAATGTAGTTGATTATAGAGTTGCTTTTATAATAACTTTAATTGTTAGCTTTGTTATAGAAAAAAAATTATTTAAGGAAGTAGATTATTTCTTATTACTTACTTTTGTGTGCTTTTTCATAGCAATAGGAAATTTATCCAATATGACAACTATAGATAAATTAATGAGGAAAGCATTAACAAATATTACAGATGTATACTTTTATTCAATATTTTTAAGTCAGTTAATTAGTAATCTTCCCTGTGCAATTTTGCTATCTAAATTCACAAATTCTTGGAAGGAGATATTGATTGGTGTAAATATTGGAGGGATGGGAACAATTATTGCCTCACTTGCAAGCTTAATATCTTATAAATTTTATTCTAAAGAATATGACGGAAAATTATATATGTTTAAGTTTACCATATATAATTTTGTTAGTCTTATAATATTTACATTATTATTTTATATATTTTTGGTAATTTAAAAAATTACAAATAAGATACTGAAAAAGTATATTTATAGAGCTGCTTGGTGAAATTCCAAAACGCCCAGCTGCAGGTGGCATTGTTGATATGGATTATGATTTTACTGAATTAGATAAGATTATTCCTCACCCCGTCTATGCTTGGATGGGATGGATTAGTGTACTGAATCCATCTGTAAAAACTTTTGAAACATTGAAACCTTTTATCGAAGAAGCGTATACGTTTTCCAAAGAAAAGTATAGTAAAAGAAAATAAATATACTATTATACAACACAGAAAATCCAGAGGCATTGAGATGAAAAAGCTTAATGCCTCTGTTTTCATATAAACCCAAAATACAATTTAATAAATCTGCTATCGGGTAAACAATTGTAGCTTGCTGTAATGATTTTCCAAAATGGAAATTTTATCTTGTAAGAGTTTCTTTAATTTTTGTGGTTTAATGGAAGTAATATTGTCCGTATAATTTAGGAAATAGTTTGAAATAAAGCTTTCTTCTCCTATATTGTAGAATCCTTTAATAATATATTGTTGCTCTTCAATGCAGAGCTGCATAGAGGGATAATGTTCCTTGTAGAATAAATCTACTCCGTTGGGGGATATTTCAACCTCAAAATCGGTTGCTCCTTCATGTTTAAATATAGTAGCTGAGAGATTCGTCAATTCATCTATAGATTTTGGTTGATAATATATATCCTCACAAAGAGAACTGATCTTATCACAACGAAATACTTGTACCTTATTTGTATTAAAATTAAATGCGGTTACATACCATTGACCATAAGTTGCAGAAATATCAAAAAATTGTACAGAGTATTGTCTTTCTGCACCTCGTTTATTGTATGTTATTTTACAAACAGTTTCCTCGATTGCCATCTTTAATATATCTTTTAAAAGGGGACTACTGTTGTGATGTTTTGAAACTTCTAAACTTAAGATGTTTTCCATTTTATGAATTATATTAATTTGTTCATTAGAAATACAAGTTTCAAATTTTTGTTTTAATGCTGTTACGCTTAGATGAAATGGAGTTGATTCATAAGCTTTTAACGTAATCATAGCAAAATACAACGCATACATTTCTTCAATGGTAAAAACAATAGGAGTCAGTAATCTGTTCTTTAAAATACCGTATCGTCCATTTCTTCCTGATTCAGAAAAGATTGGCATGCCTATTTCCTCAAGTGACTGTATATCCCTTAATGCAGTGCTTTTAGAAATATTATATCTTTCGATAATGTCTTTTAAGTTAAAATAATTTTTATTATTAAGATATATCATCATATCATTTATTCTTTCTGATTTACGCATAGATATTTCCTTTCACAATTATTCAATGGTATCATAAAATGACACCATTAAGAAGTATACTATAGTTATAAAATAAAATCAAAGGAGAAATAAAATGAACACAGAAAATGAATTTAAAAGAATTATGGTATGCCAAACGGAAATAGCTCTTGCTACAAGTGTTAATGATGTGAGTAACGTTAGAATTGTAAATTTCTTTTATGATGAATCTGCTCAAACTTTATTCTTTGCAACTTTCGGTGATAACGATAAAGTCAAAGAATTTGAACAAAACAGTAAGGTGGCTTTCACTACTGTACCGCACAATGGAAATGAGCATGTTAAAGCAAAAGGAAATGTCAATAAGAGCAGTCTAAGTATCTATGATATAAAAGATAGTTTTATATCAAAAATCCCAGATTATAAAGACACCATTGAGCAAGCAGGTCAATTCCTTATATTGTTTGAAATTAAGTTTGATACTGCGACGATTACATTAGACTTTGAAAATATTGATACATATTTCTTAGTTTAGTTTAAAATCATAGATATGAAAAAAATTTCTATTAGACTTGCTATAGTGATAAATAAAAAGCCTCTTAAAGAGCGGTGGTGGACCTGACGGATTCAGTGAATTGATAAAGATCTATGGCTTATTAGGAAACAAGGATGTATGTATAAATGATTTTGATACAATGTTAAATTGCATAGAATTCCTATTATGTTAGTTGTATGATGTGTTTGTTGTTGCTAATATATGATGTCCAATAAAGAAAATATACCCTGACGCCAAGGGGAGACCAGGATCAACGGGCATCTTTTTTGTCTCCTCAAGGCATGTGGAATCCATAGTCCTGTTGCATCGGAAAAACAACTAAAGTGAATTACTAGAAAATAATATGCAATGATTAAGGATATGAGAGAAGATGCTTTCATGTCCTTTTTGTTGGCTAAGTTTTACCTCTTATCTTTACAATCCAAGGTGAATTATTGATGAAAAAAATACGCTACATTCCAGCCAAAACAATTGAATCAAGAAAGCTTAGAGTAGCTGCTTATTGTAGGGTAAGCACTTCAGGACCAATCCAAATGTGTAGTCTTGAAATCCAAATTGAGACTTATACACACATAATAGAGAATTGCTCTGAATGGATTTTTGTTGGTGTATTTTATGACATTGGAAGCGGTTTAAAATAAAAGGGAAGAAAAAAGCAATTTCTGACGGTGTGAACGTGTCAGTAGTTCTTGATATGGTGTCCGGGAACACATATAAGTAAGGTTAACATTTTTACTATTTTTTCATTATTCAACTAAATAAGAACATGTCGTGAGACCGTTCATTTTCAAGCTAAATTGAGAATGGACGGTCTCTTTTTGTTTTCAGAAATTTATTTTAGAAAGGATGTGGTTCCGGATATGAGTGCAAAAATGAAGGAGTATTCTTCTTCGCAAGAAGAGGTTCTGACAGAAGGCAAAACGAATACACATGTGGATGAAATCAAGAATTTAAGGCTAAATCAGCTAGTAAATTTCAAAGATCATCCATTTAAGGTGGAGACAAATACTGATTTATTTGAATTAATGCAAAGTATAGAAAAGGATGGAGTTCTTGTCCCATTACTTGCAAGACCTAATCCGAATGGAGAAGGATATGAGTTGATTTCAGGTCATAGAAGAAAAGCTGCTTGCGAATGGGCAGGAGTAACGGAAGTACCTGTTATTATCCGTGACCTTGATAATTGTCAGGCAAGAAAGAGTTATAAAGCAGAGTGGAAAAACTATTCTAGTCATAATTCACTAATGATAAATGAGAATTAGATTATTGTAAGCAGAGTATCCTAATTATGGTATAAGGTGCCTGACAATCATAGCCTAATAACTGAAAAGGAGTATGGGAGAAGTTCAGACTCCTTTTCAGTAGAATATAATTAATGTCCTTTAGGGAAATGGTGGAATACGATAATCATTTCAAATGAAAAAATAGGCGTATAGTGGAACAAAATTACTTTTGTAAAATGTTTAGTAGTTCAATAAAAGCCGTATTTAAATAGTAATCTTTTCTGTATATAAAAACTGTTGGTACAGATGAGTATTTTTCTGGGATTTTGAAAGTGCTGATAATATCCGAATTTCTATAATTAGAAATCATAGATTCAGGGAGAAGACTTATTCCCAAACCTGCACACAGACTTGAAATCATTGCATTAAGAGAGTTAAACTCAATAATTTGATTTGGAATAATTCCTTCGTCTTTCAGAAGACTTTCTAAAAGGTGTCGATAGTAACAGCCGTTAGGGAAAACAAGTAAAGTTTTATTCTGCAGATTGTGCCAAGAAGAAATGTTTTCATGAATTGAAGCTGTTGCAAGTAGTAGGTTTTCACTTTTGAATTTTACACAAACTAAATCTTCGTTACTAATGTTCCCAGAAATAAATGCACCATCAAGGGTACGATTTAGAACCGAATCAATATGTTCAGCAGTGCTTCCTGTTTTTATTGAAAGTGTTACGTCGGGGTTATTATGATGATAAGTAGCAAGCATGGTTGGCAGATAAATAGAAGCAATTGTTTCAAGAGAACCTATAGATAACGAACCTTTTGCAATCCCATCATCTTTCATGGCGGTTTCAGTTTTATTAATCATGTCTATAATTTCCTCTGTGTATTTCAAAAAGGATTCACCCTTTTGGGTGAGCATAATTCCCCGATTATGTCGATAGAAAAGGGTTGTTTGCAATTCTGATTCCAAATGTTGAATTTTTGTAGAAATATTGGATTGTGCGTAGTTTAACTCATGGGCAGCAGCAGAAAAACTTCCGGATTTAGCCACTGAACGATATATCACTAAAGCCTGAAAATCCATAGAACAATGAACCTCCTTTTTTTGATATCATAAAAATTGATAGCAAATATATAAAAGATAAATATTATTATATATCTAAATGGGTGTATAATCAATAAGTATATGAAAATAATGTGAGTGCTATAATATATGAACTTGTGTTTATTTACGGAAGGAAATAAAAATGGATAATTTAGAAACAGTAAAAATAGGTTTTTTTGATTCTGGAATCGGGGGATTATCTGTACTACACTGTGCGCGAAAAATGATTCCAAATGCTCATTTTATATATTATGCGGATGAAGAGCATGTACCGTATGGAGAAAAAAATCCTGCGGAAGTTAAGAATTTTATGACAGATATTTTTCAATTTATGTTGAAGAAAAATGTGGATGTAATTGTTATTGCTTGTAATACAGCCACAAGTATTGTCGATCAAAAATTCAGAGAAATGTTTGCGATTCCAATTATCGGAATGGAACCAGCTGTGAAAAAAGCAATAGATTTATTCGATAAAGAAAGAAAAAGGATTTTAGTAGTTGCGACTCCTAATACAATTGAAGGAGTTAAATTTAAAAATTTGGTAGAACAAGTGGATACAAATAATAAAGTTGATTATCTTGCTTTGCCAAAACTTGTTTATTATGCAGAAAAAGGAGATTTTGACTCACAATATGTCATGGATTATTTACAAAACGAACTTAAATCTTTTTGCTTAGAATCTTATGGAACGATTGTTTTAGGATGTACACATTTTAATTATTTTAAAGAGTGTTTTCAACGGATTTTGCACAATGAAGTACATTTTATTGATGGGAATGAAGGGACAGTACACCAGTTGATAAGACGGTTACCGAAATTTCACAATATTAATAGAAATGGTTCGGTAGAATTTTTCTTTTCAGGTAAAAAAAATCATAAAAATGAAAGACTTATCAATGAAAAGTATATGGTACAGTTGAATAAGGTTTTTGATATAAATTAATTAGGAGGACTGTTATGAAATTACTGTTTGAAGAAACTAAACTTGGGAATATGAAACTGAAAAATAGATTTGTACGAAGTGCCACATGGGAGAATATGGCAACTGAAGAAGGGCTTTTAACGGATCCACTTATAAAAATATATGAGGATTTGGCAAAATCAGATGTTGGGTTAATTATAACAGGGTATGCGAATGTTCTGCAAGAAGAAAAACCAAACCCAGGTATGATGGGAATTTACAGTGATAAATTTGTGAATGAATATCAAAAATTGACGAATTTAGTTCATGAATATGGATCCAAAATCATTATGCAGATAGCATATGGTGGAACTAAAACAACCTATCAAACAGAAGAAAGAATTATATATGCTCCGAGTGAAATTCCTGAAAGGAGTACACACACTGTCGGAAAAGCAATGACGAAAGAAGAGATAGTTATTGTAGAAAATGCATTTGCCGATGCTGCAAAAAGAATTCAAGAGGCAGGTTTTGACGGAGTTGAAATACATGGAGCGCATACATATTTAATTAATCAATTTTTAAGCCCATACTATAACAAGAGGACAGATGAATATGGTGGTTCACTGGATAATAGGATGAGATTCTTGAATGAAATTTATGGCAAAATCAGAAAACAAGTCGGTCAAGATTTTACAATAGTGATTAAGCTTACTTCCAGTGAATTTTTTGATGGAGGGTTAACTTTTGATGATACCCGACAAATTTGCAAAAAAATGGAGCAAATTGGAGTGGATGCCATAGAGTTTTTTGGCTTATCAAGACCTCTATTAGCAGAACCTGATTTAATTAAAAGATGGAAAGAAGGGGTTAGAAAAAAAGCTATATGTCTCAGTTGTTCGAAATGTAGAACAAATGATGGAAATTATTGCACAATTTTCAAGAAAGGATAAAATATATGAACAAGATAAATGATCTGATTTTAGAAATGATTAATTTTGATGCAGGTGAGCCAAAATTAATTCAACATTTCATAAAAGTGTATGAATTTGGTTAACTTATTGGGAGTATGGAAAATGTCTCAGATGAAATAATGGAAATTATCCAAGTGGTTACTATTGTTCATGATATAGGGATTAAAGTTTCAATAGAAAAATACGGTGAGTGCAATGGTAAATTGCAGGAGCAAGAGGGACCAGTTTTTGCAACAAAACTACTAGATAAATTGAGATTTGATCAAAAATTAATAGAGCGAGTATGTTATCTGGTTGCTCATCATCATACATATTCGAATATTGATGGAATTGATTATCAAATTTTAGTTGAGGCCGATTTTCTTGTAAATATATATGAAAATAAATATAACGAAATGCAAATTGAGAATATCTATAATAAAATTTTTATAACTGAATTAGGACGAAAAATTCTTCGTCAAATGTTTATGTGAACGCAAAGAAATTATAATAATGAGGATATATATGACAACATATCAATATATAGAGGTTGAAAATACTAAAGTATTTTATCGAGAAGCTGGTGAATTAGGAAAACCAACAATACTACTACTCCATGGGTTCCCAAGTGCGAGCCATATGTTTCGAAATTTGATACCTATATTAGAAAAAGAATATCACATAATTGCACCGGATTATCCTGGTTTTGGAAATACTATTTCACCTGACAGAAACGAATTTAGCTATACATTTGACAATATAACAAGAATTCTAGAACTTTTTATAGAAAAGTTAAAAATAAATAAGTATGTCTTGTATGTATTTGATTATGGTGCACCTATTGGTTTTCGTTTAGCAAAAAATCATCCGGAGAGAGTTAATGCAATTATTAGTCAAAACGGAAATATATATAGAGAAGGGTTAGGTGAAAAGTGGGCAGCAAGAGAAGAGTATTGGGCAAATCCTACACCTGTTAAGAGAGAAAGCTATCGTAAAGCATTTGCAGCAGAGACTATTCGCCATCAATATATTGATGGGACTGAGGAAGGAAAAGTATCTCCAGATGGATATATGCTTGATATTGCATATGTTTCTCGAGTAGGGAATGATGAAATTCAGTTAGATTTAATATTTGACTATCAAAACAATATACGTCTCTATCCTGATTTCCAACAGTATCTGCGTGAGCATCAACCATCATTACTTGCAGTATGGGGGAAAAATGATGTTTCTTTTATTCCTGAAGGAGCAAAGGCATTCAAGAGGGATTTACCAGAAGCAGAGATTCATTTATTAAATAGTGGACATTTTGCATTGGAAACACATGTAGAAGAAATTGGAGAATTAATTTTGTGTTTTTTGAAGCAACTTAATTTGTAATAGTAAGGCAATATTTTTATGATTTTCAAAGAGATTTATTATACGTAACTATTGGATGAAATAGATAAAGTAAATAATAAATTGGAGGTTAAATAATGTTTCAAGAGATGAGAAGAGAAGATAGAAAATTATCGAAAAATGAGGCAGTGCAGATATTAATGGAGAATCAGTACGGAGTTTTGTCTACTGTCTGTGAGGATGGATATCCGTATGGTGTTCCATTAAGTTATGTATATGAAAATGAAACACTATATTTTCATGGAACTAACGAAGTAAGCTTAAAAGACAATAATATTGGAATTTCCACAAAAGCGTGCTTTACAGTAATTGGTAAGACAGAACTTTTACCAGCAAAATTTGCAACAAAATATGAGAGTGTAATTGCTTTTGGTCGTATAAAAAAATCTACGGATAAACAGAAGATCTTAAAAAAAATAGTTGAAAAGTATAGTTTAGATTATATGGAAAGCGGAGAAAAATATATTTTAAAAGCAATGAATAAAGTGACTGTTTATGAGTTTGAAATCGAATATATGAGTGCCAAAGCAAAAAAATGATAAAAAGAAATCCACATACTGGTTTTATTATGATATTTTGTGCTGGAATTTTGTGGGGAACTTTGGGTTCCTTTACAACAGAATTAACCAAACTTGGAGCTAAAGTATCAACAAATGCTTTTTTGCGTATGACATTTAGAATGATATTCTTAATACCAGTGATGCTATGTTTCGAAGGGAAGAATGCTTTCGTAATTACAAGGAAGGGACTCATCATTGCTATTTTGATGGGAGTAATAGGACAAGATTTGTTTAATATTTGTTACATAGAGTCTGTTGAACTTTTGGGGATATCAAAGGCGGCAATTTTATTGTATCTATCTCCAGTATTTGTGACTATAATGTCAAAACTGTTTTTTAAAGAAAAAATATTCCTTATCAAATGGTTGGTATTATTCTTAGATATGAAGTACGTCGATTATGAATATAACGTATTCATTGATAAAATGGACTGTGAAGGTTTGAAAGACAGTGGCATGTGCATGTGTAATCAGTTTCGTTCTGTAGATCGTAAGTATGTAATAGACAAGTTAGGCTACGTTGTTGATGCAAGGTTAAAAGAAAAAATCGACCTTGCAGTTGCAAAGGCATCTGGTATTGCACAGTAATCAGGAGGTGGCTATGAAAAACCTAGAGTTAGCAAAGAAACTGGCTGTTCTTGGTATGATATTTCATGCTGGTCTGATCAGTGAAATTAGGGAATGTCGCACAAGCGGTCAAACGGTTACTGCTTGGTGCGAAGCTCATGATGTCAATTCCAAAAGTTACTATTACTGGCTTCGTAAAGTACGCGCAGCTGCTTGCGAATCTTTACCAATAGTTCATAAGAAAAGTGACTTACTTAATCCTGCCAGTTCAAACAAAGCGGTTTTTGCACAAATTCCACTTCCGGATCCAGAAATCATTGATGCGTCAGTTGTACTTCGGCTAAATGGTGCTACTTTAGAAATCAGGAATGGTGCTTCCGATAAAGTAATTGAAAACACGCTCCGTGCAATTCGAAACTTATGCTAGGCGACATTGCTGGTGCAGAACAAATCTTCATTGCCTGCGGTTATACCGACATGCGAAAGTCCATTGATGGTCTTGCTGCTCTGGTCCAACAGAATTACATGATGGATCCGTTTCAGAATACCCTGTTTTTATTCTGCGGTCACAAATGTGATCGACTGATGGCTCTCTACTGGGAAGGCGATGGTTTTGTACTTCTCTATAAACGTCTTGAAGGTGGACGCTTCCAATGGCCTAGAGACGCCGATGAAGTGAAACAAATATCCCCGCAGGAATTTCGGTGGCTCCTGGAAGGTCTTGCTATTCATCAGCCGAAAGCAGTTAAAAAAGTAACTTCATCGATAGCAATCTAGATGAATTAAGTGTCTGAGATCCGCATATTTGCTGGATTTTCTGGCACTTTTGTGTTATAATAAAGACAGTATAAAATGTAAAGGAACTTTCATTCATGGGCGCACCGGAACAGGTAAATACACTCGAAAAACGTATAACGGAACTGGAACAGGAAAACAAACGTCTCCATGATACAGCTGACTACCTGACCCGCAAACTGTACGGCAGTAGTTCGGAGAAGACATCGGCTATCTTAGAATGCCAGATGTCTATTTTTGATGAAGCGGAAGCTTCTGCTGACAAGATGGTGAAGGAACCGACACTTGATACCATTGAGAAAGTGATAAACAAAAAATACAAAGGTCAACGAAAGGATTCCTTAAAGAATCTTCCCCATGATAGGGTTGTGTTTAAACTTCACGATGAGGATTTGCTTTGTCCGCAGTGCGATACACCTTTAGTACCGGTTGGCGAAGAGTTCATCCGCACGGAAGTGGAATACATTCCGGCACAGTTGAGAGTCATTGATTACTTCCGCGAGACTTATGAATGTCGTAGCTGTAAGAAGGAC
>JAQSXC010000102.1 GCA_029266335.1 Eubacterium sp.
TTCAGAAGCTTCTTCCCGGTTTGTACAATAAAGTTTGAAGAGGTAATAAAGCAATTATATGTTAAAAAGCCTTTTTATCCGGCTTGTAACATCATACCGCAAAAAGTTCAGGATTCAATGGATACTGACCATACTTTCGTGCTGCGTTGGTTAATGCATGTATGTTTTCAGGAGGTGTATCGCTTGGCAAACCGCAGCCAAGTCCCAATACATAACCCTTTGGGTTATTGTATGCCTTTGAAAGACATTCTCTTGCATTTCTGTCAACATCCTGAGGTGTTCCCAGATACATGGTAGCAGTTGGCCTTATATTGCCAATCAGCTTCACCTTATAACCCACCGTATGTTTTGCAGCTTCAATATCTATAACGTCATCCAGGCTGAGTGCACTTGCACCGGTCTGAGCCATCAAGTCCCATATTTTTGTTGAATTGCCGCAAATATGCAGAGTGGGTCTGCTTCCGGTACTCTCAATTACGCTGTCTATTAATTCTTTAAGATAAGGAAACGCGAAGCTTTCAAAATGAGTTCTTTTTATAAGAGTTCCGGAGGCTGTCGGATCACATATGGATATCAATATTCCACGCCTGGCTGCTTCTTTTACATATGCAATTGATGAATCGGTAGCCAGTCTCAGAATTTTATGGGCAAACTCCGGAGAACGGTAGATATCCTTCAGGAATACATCAGTTCCCCTGAGATTTGCCGCAGTTGAAAATGGTCCGGCTACCGAAGTGGATACATTAACCTCGTGTCCAAGCGACTCTTTTATTCTCTCCAGTCCTTCAAGAAGTTTTGGAAGTCTGCCTGCTTTTAAGGGGTCTATAACCTCAAGACTGTCAATATCTGAATAATCTTTTACAGCAAATTCAGAAATATATGGTGTGCTATAATCCGGAAATGTTACTTTACTGCCTATTGCTTCGGCTATCCCCTGCAGGCCTGGACCCACGCCTACAGTTTCAGAATCATAAACATTGCGGATAGCTATTTGTGATTCAAGCATTTTGTCAACATTCTGATGTAAATCCGAAACCTTTGAACCTATGAGCTTTGCCGAATGTTCACCCATAAAAAGCGCGCACTGAATTCTGTCATAGGGTTTATTTTGTGCAATGGCTTCATCTCTTTCTTTTGGAGTCATCTGATCTTGCTTAACAGCAGCATACAATACATTTGACATATAATAACCTCAACTTTCTGTTTATTTATTAAAAAAAATCATCTTCCAGAATAATTCCATCCGGTTCCACATTAATAAAATCCCAATCATCCCATGGGCCATTGATTATTTTTTCAAGGTATTCTCTTCTTCCCTGAGTGGTATGAAATTTTAAATCCAGTAAACGGGCAGTTTCCTGTGATTTTTCATAGCATATTTTCTCATCCGGATGTCCCGTATTAATAAATAAAATTCGCCTGTAGCTGTTGTAGAGCTTTGCTGTAACCTTTTCAGCCCTTGCCCTGCCATATTTATCAACCAGTCTTTTATGCTCGGACAGGATGGTTTTATCACTTTTAAACCATCCACAGGACAAATAAAATGTTCCCTTTTCCAACTGCTGCTCTTTAAATATTTCAGAGGAACCCAAAAGTATGGGAATACAATCGTGTATCCTTGGGATGGTTAAAATGGAGCCGGGAGCTTTTAAATTTTTTGCCGCTCCGCCGCATAAACCAAATGACAGGACAACTCTGTCATAGCCTGATGACTTTGAGAGTATTTCCTCCAGTTCCTTATGCAGTTTCTCCGGATACAGATGAAACCCCATTGGAATAAAGTGTATTTCAGTATTATGCATTGCTGTTACAGAAAGCAGCTCTTCCTTCATTACCTCACAGGCTACCAATTTTATATTCATATGCTTAAACCCTCTGGACAAGATACTTAAAATGATTCGATACCATATCGATTAATAAAATTCAGGCATTACCCCTGCAAAAACTTTTTTAAAAAAATCAGCTTCATTCAGATTTTCTTTTAAAATACCATTCTTTTTTTGTTCCTTGACAAGGTATTTAATATTTGGCTTTGCTGATGCCACACCAATCGTCCACATATAGGAGGCCAGAGCATTCAAGTTTTCATCCTGGCTGCCTGGCACATACTTTTTTTCGGTTAAAAGTTTTGCTGCAGCTTCATTGTTCTCAGAAACCCAACCTGCCCCCTGCAGCCAGGCTTTAGTTATAAAAATAGCTTTTTCAGGGTTTTCATCAACCAAACCTGCTGAAATTCCTGTAAAGGTTCTGGTAAAATGAAGAGCTGAACCATGATTATGCCCACTGCTTTTAGTACCTGACGCTTCCGTATTGATATTGGTGTATAAAGTTCTGAATTCATTATTTAATATTACGGAATCCTTCTCAGAGGGTTCCCATATACAGGCAGCATCAATTACGCCATTTTCAAAAGCCTTTATATAACCGTCGGATCTATAAGGTTTCCAGCTGAAACCACTACCGGTATCAAGCCTGTTACCCTTCAAAAGCATTGACGTCAATACCATTGTACCGTCTCCCAAATCTTCGACTCCCATTTTTACATCCTTTAGCTGGTTTAGGCCAGTTATTTTTGAATCATTTGGTACTATGATTCTAATACACCCTGCATTCAGTCCTGCAGTTACTTTAACGGGGAGCCCTTCCTCAATATACTTGAAAAACCGGTAATCAGCTGTCACAGCATCAAGTTTTTCTGCTATATATTCATTTTTAATATCTTTATCATTGATCTTAATCATTTCAACATTAATTCCACTTTTCTTAAAATAGCCCTGTTCATAAGCTGCCAATAAGGGAGACTCATAAATCTGTCCAAAATATCCGATTCTTACTGTGTCATTATCCGGGTCACTTTTGTCACCAGAATATTTCTCGTTAAGAAAAGCACTATTACTCCCGCAGGCTGATAGCAACAATACACATAACAAGCCTGTAATCAGGCAGACAGCATTTTTTAATTTAAAATTATTAAGCATTTAAATCCTCCTGACAAGAGTAACTGAGAAACCTTCTTTCAATGATATCCAAAATTTTATCAACAATTAAACCAAGCAGTGCTATAACGATTACTAATGCATAAACATTTCTTACCTGGTAAAACTTCTGACTGAATACAATAAGGAAGCCCAGTCCCGATTCTCCGCCCATCATTTCTGCCGCAATGAGCATAAAAAGAGAATAGCTTGCACTCATGCGGATACCATACATTATTTGAGGCAGCGCAGCAGGTATTATAATTTTTACAGCCATTTGCCACCGGTTTAGTTTGAAGACATTTGCACACTTTATTAGAAACGGGTCAATATTGCATACACCGGTTATGGTACTGAATAACAAAGGCCATATGCAGGCCCATGCAATAATGGTTACCTTGGTTATTTCTCCAATTCCCATGAAAATGAGAATCAGATGGTAAAGTATGAATGGGTTCAATTGAGATAAAACCTCCACAACAGGTTCCAATACCAATTGACAACGCCGTGACAGACCTCCCAGCAAAACGCCTGCCGGAATAGCCAGCAATATTGCTATGACAAGGCCACCCATAGCACGGCCCATACTGAGAACAACATGCTTTAGAAGACCTCCGTTTGCTGTCAATCCGTCAACCGACACTAATATTTCTGATAAGGGAGGCAGCAGCATAGTATTTACAAGCCCCAGCCTGGTGACAATCTCCCACAAGGAAAGAAAAACTATAATTACAATAAAACCATTAAACTTTTTTCGATTTAGTTTTATATTCATGGTATCCTCTTTTTAATAACCGGCATCCTGAGTAAGTGCTTTTGTCGGATCCTGAGCTATTGACTCGGCTTTCTGAAGCTGCTGGAAGCCCAAAATCAATACTGAGATGAATATTACAGAAATAATTACAATTTCAGCTTTTCCTATCTGTGCCTGCGTTTTTGAGCTACTGGATTTGCTAAATATATGTGCCGGTTCCTTCCAAAAAAACAGTCCGTTTTGCAAATATTTTAGAAACATATTTAAAAATACTCCTAAAAGTATTACAATAAGTGCTCCTGCATATAGTCGGGGCATGTTGAAATAATGATTTGAATTATGTATTATAACACCCAGACCTGAGTTTGCCCCCAGCATTTCTCCTGCTACCAGGATAAAAAATGACATTTCCACTCCAATTCGCAAACCTGCAAATATGGAATGCATTGCTCCCGGAATAATTACTTTGAAAATAAGCCCTGCCGGAGAGGTCTTCATTGACAGAGCAGTCTTAACAAGGTCAAAGTCCAGGTTTCGTATTCCATTAACAGTACCGAATAAAACAGGCCAGATACATACCCATACAACAACAGCTATTCGTATTCTCTCTCCAATACCAAACAAAAGTATAAAAACAGGCATTAGAGAGAATGGATTTACTTTTGTGAAAATTCTGAGTAAAGGTTCCAGTGCCTCATAAAAGTTTTGAAACCATCTGCCCAGTATGAAGCCCAAAGGAATTGCTATTAATACGGAAATAAGCAGGCCTGCAAGTACCCTGTAAAGACTTGACATGATATGCATATACAGGTCATTTATTGTCCAGAGCTTTATTAAAGCCTCTATGGTAGTTGAAAAGGAGGGTACAAACTGGGCATCAACCCATCCCATTGCAGGTGCGAGCTCCCAGAGTACCACAATCAGAAACAAACCTGAAACCCTTAAAATAAACCTTTCGCCTTTACCCTGAGCCTTATCCATTACAATCCCCCATTTGTTTGCTTGTTCAAATAAATTTTGATAGGAACACTAAAGTTCAATTGAGCTGAAATATTCAACGGAACTCTCCTGATTTTTCTTGCTAAACTCATTACAATGCTGCTTCAAGAGCAATTTCATCCGCAATGTTTTTATTGGAGTTTTGCTGAACCTTACCTTCAATTTGACCGTTTTGCAACAATTCCCATATCCTGTGAGATATCCAGCCAAAATCAGCTGTTGCTCTTACATCACCGATTCTGCGCGGCCTTGGCAGTTTTACATCTACTACTTCTTTTATGGTGCCGGGATTTGCAGACATTACTGCAACCCTGTCGGATAAACCTACTGCTTCATCTATGCTGTGTGTTACAAATATTATTGTTTTATGTGTCTTTTCCCATATTCTCAGCAGTTCATCCTGTAAAACTTCTCTTGTCTGCGCGTCAACTGCTGCAAAAGGTTCATCCATCAAAAGAACATCAGGATCATATGCCAGCGCACGGGCTATAGCAACTCTCTGCTTCATTCCACCCGACAGCTCATAGGGATACCTGTCTTCAAAACCATTCAGCCCTACTAAATTAATGAATTCAGCACTGATTTTTTCTCTCTCGTCCTTTGGCACCCTTTTTGATTCAAGGCCGAATTCAACATTCTTCTGTACCGTTCTCCACGGAAAAAGAGCATAGCCTTGCAGTACAATCCCTCTGTCAAGTGCAGGACCGGTTATAAGCTTGTCATCAATATATATTTCTCCGGAGTTCTGCTGAGACAAACCTGCGATCATATCCAGCAGAGTGGATTTTCCACACCCGCTTGGACCGACAATTGAAAGAAATTCTCCTTTTCTTACCGTCAGATTAACATCTTCAATAGCAATAAATTCCTTGTTTTTTCCCTCATTACGGTTTTTAATATGATAAATCTTTGCAACATTCTTTACTATTATTTTGTCAGAACTTTGAGCTGCTGCTGAACCTTTTTCAATATTTTCCTTGATATCTTCCGGCATATAAAATTCTCCTTTTTTTATTCATTTCAGTACACTCAGTGTACGGGCCAGCCAGGCTGTTTTAATCGCCCGGCTGCCGTACCAACTGAATTTATTCGTCTGCTTCAAATTCATGAGTTATGACGTCGGTTACCTTTGAACCAAGATCACCCTCTTTTATAAGACCATTTTTTATCAGATCATCAATCCAGGGTTGTATTGAAATATCATCTATTTTGGACGTTTCGGAATAGTAGTGGTTTCCTTTAACCTCCATACCAATAAACTCACCCGTCCATTTGGCAGTCTGTTCCGGATTGGCATTGGCCCATCTCTGGGCTTTAAGCAACGCTCTTACAAAACCTTTTATCTGTTCAGGATGTTTCTGTACAAAATCTGTAGAGAAGTAGTAAAGGTATGCTCCGGCTGCTTCCCCCAGACCTGCATCCTGTGAATCACCGATTTTGACAAGTTTAGCTTCCTCTGCAGCATCATAGAACGGAGGATGAACCATTGTCACATCTATCAGACCCTGTTTTAGCGCCTGAACCTGCTCCAGATCGGTTTCAAAGGTCACCCATTCAAAACGGTCCCTTGGTATTCCCAGCTTATCAAAAACCTTATTGGCAATCAGATCTTCACAGGAATTGGGCCAGCCTCCGAATTTAATCTTTTTGCCAGGTTTGTAGTTCTTGAAGTCTTCCCAGGTCTTTATCCCTGATTTTGCATTGGCATAATACCACATGTGTCGAAGTCTCGGATTTTTATCGGCTGTTGGCTCGATAATTGAGCGTTCCACACCAATTACCTTGGCTCCGCCGTTTATCTTCAGCGCCAGTCCGTTTGGATGTGAGTCGGCAAAATCATTATTACCGTTTAAAATTGACGGAAGTATTTCTGCTTCTGTTAATTCACCTGTAAACACAAGTTTCAGACCTTCTTCGGCAAAAAAGCCTTTTTTATCCGCTACCAGTACAGGTGCCAGTGTACAATCCTTCCTGGTATGTGTTCTGAGGGGGAAAAGCTCTTTTGCTTCAGTTGCCGATGAGTCTGCAGCAGCAGTTGTCTGTATTGCCGCACTTGCTGAAGCACTTACTGATGAGCTTGCTGCTGTACCTGAGGCGCCTGAGGTATTTGCTGCCTCCACGCCCCCTATTGCATCAGCAGGGGATGAATTCTTTGTCTGCCCCAATTTTGCTCCCACAATAACTGCAACAACCAGAACTACAGCGATTATTGCACCAATTACTACTTTGATATTACTTTTCTTTGATGTCATATTTATTCACTCCCTATGCGTTTTTTGATTTATGTAAACTCGGTATGATGTAATAAAATGCTCACTAGTAAAGCGGTTTTATTATTCAATCATATCTAATAAATCACTCTGTAATTTCAAAAGCTGATTGCTTCCAAACCAAAAATTTTCCTTCAAGCTTTGCAAAAATTTTATTTATGATAATCCCAAGGATAGCAATGAATATTGTCCCTGCATAAAGCGATATAATCTGATAATTTCTCTGGGATATCCATATGAACCAGCCAAGCCCGGCAGTTGAGCCTACTATTTCAGCTGATATGATCATAAAAAAGGCAATCTGAACTCCCAGCTTGATGCCGGTAAATATATCCGGTGCCGTAGCGGGTAAAATAACCTTAAAAAAAAGTTTTCCATCAGTTGCACCCATAGCTTTTGCTGACTTGATCATCAATTGTTCTATATCGTTGACACCTGATATTGTGTGGAAAAGTACCGGCCATACGCTGACCCAGAAAATCAATACTTCCTTGCAGGTCTCTCCAATTCCAAAGAGCATCATAAAAATCGGAAATAAAGCAAATGGATTCAGTTTTTCAAGAAGCTTTAAAAGTGGAGTTATAACTTTGTAGGCAGACTTGAAAATACTGCCAAATAGAAACCCTGCAGCAATTCCAATAATTAAGGCATACAGGAAACCTATCCCTGCTCTCTTCAGGCTTATTCCTGCATGGTAAATAAATGTACCGCTTATTATCTTCCTGTATAATTCATAAAAAGTATCAATAGGCTGGGGTATTATGGCTTTATTTAAAATACCTATACTTGATGATAACTGCCATAAGGCTATAAAAAGAATTATGGAAATACTGCTGATTGCTACTTTTTTTACTGATTTAATTAAGCTCGAAGACTTATTCATGACTTGACACCCTCTCTCCAGGTAATAATGTTATCTTCCAGCCAATCAAGCAGATAAGATACTATTAATCCGACAAGAGCAATGGTTATCAAGCCCACATATACCCGCGGAATATTTGAATTTTTCTTTGAATTCTGAATCAACCAGCCAAGTCCTGCCTCAGAGCCCATGGCTTCGGCACCTATCAACATCATAAATGCCATAGTCATACCTGTTTTTATTCCTGCAGCCAGTTTGGAAGCAGCACCGGGAAGTATTACCTGGAGGAATATTTTGATTCCGTTGGCTCCCATGGCCCTTGCTGCTTTTATTAAAAGCGGATCTACCTGTTGAACTCCTGCAATTGTGGTAAAGAGGATAGGCCAAAGAGCGGCCCAGAAAATTACTCCGATTTTACTTTTTTCACCTATTCCCAGTAGTATAAGAAACAAAGGAAATAATGTGAAAGCGTTTATCTGGGATAGGCTGTTAAACAGAGGATTTAGAAACTTAGCCACCTTAGGAGCCCATCCACCCAATATGAAGCCTAAGGGTAATGCAATTACTGCAGCAAGTCCAAAACCCAGAAAAGTTCTTTGCAGACTTGTTGCAATATGTATAAATATCTGCCCGTTTACCACCAGCCTCCCCAAATCGGTTAAAACTGTTGATAATGCAGGTACAAACTGTGTATCAATCCAATTCATATCTGCAGCTGCTTCCCAAAAAATAAAGAATGCCATAATTGCGTAAAAACTAATTAAGGTTTTATTTGCATTTTTAAGCCATAAGATCATTTATGTTCTCCTTTTCCCCTGTCTTATAAAGCCAGACTGCTGTCAATATAAGCAAATGGATTTTTTTCATACCATTGAGATTTATATGGAAGTCTGAAATTGTTTTTGAAATTTTTGCTGAATTGGGTATTTTTAAGGACTTTGGTGACTCGCCTGGTCAGTTCATACATACCTGAATAACCCATATAATTAATTGATTGAACAAATATGGGAAATACGGGGATACCCTGTTTTGTAGCCCAACCGTTAATGCCTGAGTGGCCCACATAAAGATCGGGTTTAAATTCTTCAAGAAGGTTTGCCTGTTCAAACGGTTGGCCTGTTGCAACATTGAAAAGTATTTTTTCATTATCAGGCAAAGCTTCGATCAATGGATCGGCAAATTCGTCATAGTGGTAACCCCTGACCCCAATTACCTCAAAACCTATATCCTGAAACAGCTCGGCTGTTGTAAGGATTCTTATTTCCCCACCCGACAGAAAAACACGTTTGCCTTTCAGCTGACTTCGGAAGGGCTCAAGGGCCTCATTGAGTTCCCTTGACTCAACCGCTATCAGCCCTTTTGCTCTTTCAGTTTCTCCAAAAAATTCGGCTATTTCCAGCAGCCATTTATTTGTATTTCGTATGCCGATTGGAATGGTGTGAAGAATATATGGTATATTGTATTTTTCCTTCAGATGTTTAACGAAATAATCATCGTGAGTGGCACAAATACTAACATTCAAAGCTGCTTCGGCAACCAGCTCAAAATCGTCTGGATGGGCAAAACAGGGCAAGAATCTAACCTTCAGATCCAAAGCCTTCAAAAGTCTCTCTAGCTCCAGTTCATCCGCTCTGCTCATTGATGATACATTTAAAACATTTACCATACGGCTTTTCCTGTACTCTGCCTTCAATAATTCAAGCTTATCCTCAATTTCATAAGCATCCTGTTGAGGTTCCCGGACTAAATTTCTAAGAATACCATGGTAGGCGGAATCATATGCACTAGCCATTATTTTTGTCTTGAAACCTTCACAATGAACAGGAACCAATTTTGCCGCAACCTGGTTTTGCAGCCCGGCAACCACACTGTCGATATCATCGCCTATCAAGGCCGGTACACAGCTGTTTACAATGATAATTGAACTGGGCCTGAACTCACTGTCAGCAAATAGGATGGCATCGCTGAGCTTTTTTTCTCCGCCATTTATAACATCTGACTCATCCAGATTTGTATTAACCCATATATATCCTTTGGCATTGCTGTCACGAAGTTTGTGATACTGGGTAGTGAGAGCCCCGAAAGAAAGTCCGGCTCCCCCGCAGCCTATGGGACCATGTATTATAACAACTGAATCTCTTATAGTATTTAATATGGCCATACTCAGGTTTAACTGACAACCCTGTGTCTGTGCAAAAGATCTTTTAGTCTTATTCAGACAGCCCTTTTTACCAGTTTTGGATAATTCACAGCAGGAACCTCCAAAAGCGTTACAGGCGTTTAATCTGTCCTCCCGGACCGGTGGGGTTTTTTCTCTGATATAATTCATATTGAACTCTCCTCCTATCTTCCTGCCACAAGAGCACCAAAAATATCTTCAGTCAGACGCAATGCGCCTTCATAACCTGCATACGCCCTGTCAAGTACAACTCTGTTACATACTGGATAGGTCACACTTAAATGTGACGCCCCAAGCCTTTCGGCAGCATCTCTTTCAAAAGAACTTCCAACTATAAAAGAGGGACTGAAACTGTTATAATACCTCTGTCCATTATTAGGAGCCCAATGAGTATTTACTTCTTTAACCACACCTGAAGTATGGGTATCAAATACAACTTTTGGTTTCAAGCCAGATTCATAGTCATCAAATCTTGTAAGAATCAACGACTTATCTTCATCACTCAGATTGTCATCGGTGATTATTACCAGCTCGGGAAGCCATCCAAGATCATCGGACAGAAACCTTGCAAGTGCTTGAGAATAATTTGAATCTCCTACTATAACGGCATATCTCTGTAAATCAATATCACTGTAAATGTCAGCAAGCCTTTCCAGGTAACCGTAATAACGTTTTTTTTCACCTTGTACAACCCGGTCTATAAAGGCTTTTCCAAGCCCTAATGCCTTGCCTGCGGTATTTAAGAAGCGTTCGGTGCCATGGTCTCCTATTGGGAACGGAACACTGATATAAGGCACATTATGTTCCAGTTCAAATACTTTTGCTGCTTCAATTCCGAAAGTATCTGATACAACAATATTCAAAGAGGCTTTTGCAGCATCTTTTAAGGCTTCAAGTGTTTCATTTTCACCAAAGAAAGTATTTACCCGGAAACCGAGCTTTTCTATTTGGCTTTTTAAGACCTTCAGATTCCCTTTCCAAAAAACATCCTGTACAGGCACAACTCCCCATAAATTTACAAGCTTCTGATCCTTTTCTTCATGTTTTCTCAGATATTCCTTAAATAAGGACTGGAGCACCAGGTCATAACCCCAAAAGGAATTCCCCTTAAATCCGCCTGTATTTATTGCATACACCGGGTGGCCCTTTTCTTTAAACTGTCCTGCAACGCTCTGAACATCATCCCCGATCATTTCCACCATACATCCCGTAAGTACGAAATACAGGTCTCCATCAATAACTTCAAGAGTTTTCTCTATTTGCTCCTTCAGTCTTTCTTCTCCGCCAAAAATGATCTCATTTTCATAGACATTTGTGCTGGGCAATGCCAAACCACTGCAATATCCGCTGCCTGCATACCCTGCCGCACCATTGTGTGCATTTGCAAGGTTGCTTCCGCAGCCTGCAGCAGCATGAATAATTGGTATTGCTCTCGGCAAAGCGCTCAAGGTCGAGATGGCCCCGCCCAACGCACATAAATACCTTGGCCGGTCAATAATTGTACTCATTGAATTACCTCCATTAAAAAAATAAAAAGCCATAATTCACTCAATGAGTAATATGGCCTCTAGTTGATCTAGTCAGTTCATGTTATTATGTTTTTACTTACTAAAATTAATCATGCTTAATAATAAGGACTAGGGAATATGTTAAAAGCTAAGACATTTTACAAATACCCGGTCAAAGTTTTTATAGTTGGCTAATTCTATAACCTCCACTTCCTTTACCAATTGCTCCATCTCTCTTCTATATCCCTTATTTATGAGAAAAGCCCGGCCTCCGGATTTTGATGTATTCCCGATAAATTGGATTTTACCGTCAAACTGTTGGGGTAAAAGACCTATATTTATCAGGCTCTTTGCTCTCAAGTGATATCCGAATGAGCCTGCAATCAATACGCTGTCAACTTCAGCGGCTGTTACTCCGATACTTTCCAGCAGAAATTCTATTCCTGCCCTGATGGCACCCTTTGCAAGCTGTACCTGGCGGATATCGTTCTGAGAAAGAAAAACCTTTTCGGTTACTTTAAAAACGGTTTTGCCATCCAGCTGTACCAGCTTACCTGCAAGCACAGGCGGGATTTCCGCATTTCCCGCATCAGCAAACTTTCCATTCCTTTTTATAGCTCCTGCAGCAACAAGCTCACCGACTATATCCAGAAGTCCGCTTCCGCAGATGCCCACTGCAGCTGTATCACCAATAACCTCAAGCCTGATGCTGTAATCCTCCTCCATATCAAACAGCTCTACGGCACCCTTATCGGCCCGCATTCCACAGGTTATATTCATACCTTCAAATGCCGGGCCTGCTGCTGTAGATGTTGCTGTTAACCTGCCATCCCGGCTTATTACCATCTCGCCGTTAGTACCTATATCAACAAACAGAATCACTCCGGCTTTCTTATGTATTTGTGATGCAAGTATGCCTGAAGTGATATCTGCGCCTACATAGGCAGATATGACAGGCGGCAAATAAACAATACCTTCCTTCGCTATACTGATATTATGGTCAGAAGCCTTAATATGGCCTCCTCCTTTTATTTCAGGTGTATATGGAAATTTTCCGAGAGAATATGGGTTTATGCCGGCTGCTAAATGCAGCATGCAGGTATTACCGCTGAAGATTATCTCATAAATATTTTCTTTGCTTGTTCTTGTCCGTACCGAAACCTCATTAATCAACCCATTGATTTCGTCAATAACTTCTTTATACAGGATATTCAGTCCATTTCCCTCAGAAGCCAGTTTAATCCTTGACAGTACATCCTGAGCATATATGGCCTGTGGATTCAGAGACGATGCTGTCTGCAATTCATTACCGGTATTCAGATCCACAAGAGAAGCTACCAATGTAGTTGTCCCTATATCAACTACAATACCAAAATTTCTCTCAGTTGAATTTCCTTCTTCAGCTGCAATAAGGTTATGGCCTGCATATACTTCTGTAATTCCTTTTTTCTCAACATACTTTTTTGTAACCAGACAATCAAGCTCTACTTCAAAACTCTCACCTCTGCTTATTATTTTCAGAGCTTTCGGGTCTCTGCCGGTATCGGTGGTAATTGACAAATCATGGCTGATACAGGCAGTACAGGCCAAAATATATTCTCTGTCCGAAGCTGTATTAACAGGATGATTTTTTTTAGTCAAAACTGCATTTACGGGGTATACCTGTTCAATATAAAGTTTACACTTTCCACAGGTACCTGCTCCATTGCAGGGTGATTCTATTTTTATACCGGCACTCCGTGCAGCTTCAAGAATAGTTGTTCCGGCTTTTACATGTATTGTAATATTGTCCGGGGTAAAAGTGACCTTTGCCATATATCAATTCTCCTTAACCGTCTGCGTCAACGCCTTTATATTTTTCAGAGAAGATGATGTGCTCAGACCACATGCCGGTGAGATAATATCAATACCGTCATTAAGGAGCTTCTCGGTGTGGAAAGCCACCTTATCAGGTGAGCCGAATTCAAGCAGATATGTACTTAGGTTACCCATTGTGGTCAGTGTGGGAAAGCTCTCCTTCAGCTGTCTGAGATTTACAACGGCATCTGTGCTTATTGCGTCCGTCCTGATTGCAGGTATTTGATTCCACACCGTGTTCATGTTGCCGCAGATATGTACAATAACCGGTCTGTTTAATGAATGTATTCCGTCGAGCAGCTTGTTCAGATATTTTACCGCATATTCATCAAACATTTTAGGACCGAGGATTTCTCCGGTAGCAGTAGGATCTCCAATAGAAATTAAAGCAGCTCCATTGTCAATCATTAATTTTGCATATTCTATCAGAAAGTCACTTATATAATCCAAAACCCTGTGAGAATTTGACTTATCCTTTCTCAGTTCCTTCAAAAAAGTCATGGGGTCAACAATGGAGGCGGCGGTACTGATAGGCCCTGTAAGGTTCCCGATTACAGGTACATCAGGATGCTTTTTTGAAAGCTTATAGCCTGCTTGCACAATTGTACCGATTCTTCCCGATTTAAGGAGCCTGCTTATATCCTCATATCTGACCTCGGCAACTGAAGAGAAAAACTCTTTTTCAATTTTGGGTTCACAGGACAGGGTTCCAAAATTAATACTGCTTCCAAGCACCTCTGCTTCTACCGTCATACAGAAAGGTAAACCGAAGTTTTCAAAGCCTGTTTGTTCATGAATATCTCTGGACAGTTCACTCATAAGCCCATCATCATGATGAGCCTCGGGCAGCAGATGTCCGGTACGGTTCATTATCTCAACTACAGCTGAATTCATCATTCCGCCCGGACAAATTACCGGTGGTCTGTCTGTGTTTTTTTTCTCCAATACCCTCAAAAGTCTTTCTTTTGGGCTTATCAAGTCCATCTGGCCACCTCAAATGAAAATATTTTTATCACAGCACAGTTGCCAATACCTCGGATGAAACAGTTAATCTCCTGGCCAGTCTTACAGCCTCTGCCGCATTGACAGAGTAGCCATCCGCACCGATTTTATCAGCGAAGCTCTGTGATATGGGTCCGCCACCTATCATCACTTTGACAGAGTTTCTGATATTTTCTCTCTTTAAAATACGAATAACTTCTGACATACCTTCCATTGTTGTAGTCATTAGTGTCGAAAGTGCTATTATATCTGCACCAACTTCCTTAGCCTTATCTACAAATTGCTTCGGAGGAATATCCCTTCCCAGGTCAAACACATGGAACCCGTCAGTTTCCAGCATTATTTTAACCAGATTCTTGCCGATATCGTGAGTATCACCTTCCACAACACCTATCACAATTTTGTGTTTTTCTCCTTCTTCATCTCTTTTAATATGAGGCTTAAGAACATCAAGTCCTGCATACATGGCATCAGAGCACATCAGCAGCTCAGGTATGAAGTACTCTTCATCCTCATATAGCTTTCCAGCCCGTTCCATACCATTTGATAAGCCCTGATCAATTGCCTCATAAGCATCGATTTTTTCAAGTATTACCTGCTTTGACAGGGCTACTGTCTCTTCTTCATCCATGTTGACAATGGAATCCGATAAGTTTTTAAACAAATCTTCCTTACTCTTTGACATCTTTATAAACCTCCCTGGGATTTTCACCTTTAATAACTACATTCTTTATCTGCTATAAAATCAATTAAATAAACAA
>JAQSXC010000103.1 GCA_029266335.1 Eubacterium sp.
CTTTATATCTATAAAATAATATTAATTTTATCAGAAAAGTGGAAGTAAACGGGGGAAATTTAATGTATTTTGAGGATTCTAAATCGCTTCTTTATTCTGACACAGCTGTGTCAGATATTTTTATCAGCCAGTACATGCCTTCAATGGACTCTACCTGTGTGAAGGTTTATCTATATATGCTTTTTTTATGTAAACACAATAAGAAAGCCTCCACTGACGAGTTGGCCAAAACTCTTAATTTATCAACCGATGAAGTCAAAGCAGCCATGACCAGTCTCGATAATCTTGAAGTAATAAACTGGGTGGAGGACAAGATACAGCTGACCGACCTAAAGGACGCCGAAACCAAACGTATATACCGCCTTAAGACTGTATCAACTCCCCAGCAGGCAAACGACAACTTTGAAAAGAACAAAAGCAGGAACAACACTTTATCTGCTATAAACTCCAAGTTTTTTCAAGGTCTTATGCCTCCAAACTGGTATTTGACAATTGATAACTGGTTTTCAATATATAAATTTGATGAAGATGTCATGTATACACTCTTCAAATATTGCCATGACAACAATACCTTTCATAAAAGCTATATAGAGGCAGTTGCCACAAACTGGCACAGACGCGGTATACAAAACTTTTTTGACCTTGAAAAATATTTTGAAGAGATGTCCCAGGTGCGGGGTATTAAGGGTACCATAATTAAGAAGCTCCGTCTCAGGAGAGCACTTACTGAATATGAAAATGAGTTTGTCGAGAGATGGGTTATTGATTATAAATATGATATGGAAGTTATTGAATTAGCCTTGAAAAAAACAGTGGGCAAGACCAACCCTGATTTCAGATTTCTTAACAATGTTCTCACAAAATGGCGTGATCTGGGGCTTGTCAATGCCCAGGAAGTATTGGGCTATGAGGGAAGCTTGAAATCTCAGGCTCAAAGCAGCCAGAATGGACAAAATCCGCAGAGACCTGCCGGCAAGGATTCTCAAAGGGACAATTTTGATCAGAGAAAATATAACGAAGATTATTACGATAACTTCTTTACAAACACAAAATAATTGAATCTGTGAATAAATGGAGTTGCTATGAACAGAGATATACATAATATAATAGCAAGAGAATATGAAAGAAAACAGAAGGTTTCAAATGATACAACTCAACAAAGAAAAGCCGAGTTGTATTCTAAAATACCTAGACTTATGGATATTGATAATCAGATCAGTTTTATCGGTCTAAAATATAACAGGCTCATATTATCCTCAAATGGGTCTTCTTTCAATCTGCTTACGGAGTTGGAGCAAAACATCAAAAGGCTTTCAGATGAAAAAAAGGAAATTCTTGCAGCCAATGATATAAGTATGGACTTTTTCAAGCCGCAATACGAATGCGACAAATGTGGTGATACAGGCTATATCATTGATTCCTCAGGTTCGCAGAGATGTTCGTGCTATAAGCAGCAGATAATAACTCACCTGTTTGCACGGTCTAATATCAGTCACAACGGAAATGAAGCTTTTGAGAACTTTAATGAATTGCTATATCCAGATGAGGTAGATCAAGCCAAGTATGGTATATCAGTATCACCCCGTGAAAATATCGGTATTATAAAAAATGCCTGTCTGGACTTCATAGGAAATATAGATAACCCTGAACATAAAAACTTGTTTTTCAGCGGACGGACAGGCGTTGGTAAAACCTTTCTTTCCCTGTGTATAGCCAGGGAACTTTTAAATCAGGGAAGGACTGTTCTGTATCTGACTGCACCAATCTTGTTTGATATTATAACAGGGCACAAAATGATAGCCTTTAAAGATGATAACTACAATGATGATAAATATCAGAGCATCTTTAATGTTGAGTTATTAATTATTGATGATTTGGGTACCGAGACTTTGAGCGACTCAAGGTATGCAGAACTTCTGAACATACTGAATACCCGTCAGTCAAACAGCAGTATAACAACCAGCAAAACAATAATATCTACCAACCTGGGACCCAAAAAGCTGTTTGAGCTTTACACCGAACGCATTACCTCCAGGATCATGGGTCATTTTGACAGACTTGTATTGGCAGGCAAGGACATCCGAAGCCTAAAAGCCTAACTTAATCCGAAAGTTCTCAGGAAAGTGTACACCAGACCTGATTTTACCTCCATGAGCTCCAATATCTGCCCTGCAAAGGTTAAGATTATAAGAATTATTCCAGGCAGTACGCTTATAAGTGCTGCCAATCCAAATTTCTTTCTTTCGTCGCTTACCTCTCCTTGCTCCATTTCATCTTCGGCTGAATTATTCAGCAGCTGAGTCAGATGGGAGGCTGTAATAAAATTCTTTTCGGTGCTTTTGTAAAAAGCGTAAAACAATCCTATAAAACCTGCAAGAAAACCTAAAAACAATATACCATAAAAAACAATTACTATAACAAGTGAAGCAGTCGGAATATTTGAAAAGTCAAAGTTCTCAACCTGTTCAACACCAAGGTCTTTCATTTTTTCGGTCATTTTTGCAGCAGCATAAGTCAGAAGCACAGCTACTGTGTTATTTGTAAAGTGGGCGGCCATTCCTGCATAAATGCTTTTGGTTCTATAAACAATAAAACCTATCAGAGCACCCAAAAGTATTGTGCTTACAAACTTTTGTATATCTCTATGTAATATTCCAAACAGTATGGAAGTCAGAGCAAGAGAACCCACGACACCCAATTTTTCATAGCCCTTGCTAATCATTCCTCTGAACAGTGTTTCTTCACAAACGGCAGCCGAAACCCCAATTACAAGTATAGCTATAAAAAGAGTAGGAACATCCGGTATAATAATCTCCGGAACCGGCAGGTTTCTACCAAATATCAATCTGATAATAACCAGAACCACAGCATTTAATACTCCTACAACGGGCATACCGAACAACATGAGAAATACTATGATCAAGTAATGTATGGGTCTGGTTTTTCTCAGTTTCAATGTATCTTTGAGGTTATACTTTCCCGCAATCAGAAAAACAAGAACTGGCAGCAGGACAAAGAATACTTCTCCCAGGCCGCTGTTCAGATAGTTATTGTTGAAAGCCAAAAGATTTCCACCATATACCAGAAGTATTGTGGTCAGCGAGAAGAATACTCCTGCTGCCACCGGCCCCGGATATTTTTTATTCACTTTAAGCTGTTCAGTATTATTCACTAAAAAATCCTCCTGAAAAGATAATTCCAATAGTTACCTATTAATATTACTATTACATGCTGTTTATTTCAATTCATTTGTGGTTAAAATTCATATGTTTCTCAATAATGTCACCCTGCATTATTCCTGAAAACTGAGAAAAAACCCCTTGCTTTACATATTATCTGTACAAGGAGTTTTTCTATCCAAGGAAGTTCCATATTATTATTCAATACTATTAAGCTGAAGCTTATATTGCTGTTGAAATTCTTTATACTATTTTTGATATTTTGTTCAATTCTTCAGCCATAGCCATGATTTCCTGAATACTGGCAGTGATTTCTTCAGTGGCAGAGGCCTGCTCTTGACTGGAATACAATGAATTAATGCTTCTCTTCTCTGCTTCACTTACTTTTTGCTTTATGTTCTCTGTCAGAGTCTTAATTTTGGGCACAGTACTTTTGGACTGATCCGACAGTTTTCTAATTTGTTCCGCAACTACACTGAAGCCTCTTCCGTTCTCACCGGCCCTTGCAGCTTCAATGGCAGCATTCAGGCCCAGCATTTTCGTTTCATCAGCTATCTCCTTTATAAACCCTGAAACCTTGTTTATTTCATCTGAAATACTGATTATATCTTTGATACTTACATTAAGCTCCTGTTCGTTTGTATGTATTTCTGTTGCAGAGGCTGCAAGTTCTTCGATAGCAGATGAAATTCCCGACAACCCGCTTTCCAGACTGCTAGCCATGTCTCTGAGTGTACAGGAGGTTTTTTTCGGAGTTATAATACCAAGAGTTGCAACTATTTCCTCTTTATTCTCCTCATCTTTTAGCGGATATGTGGCTACAAACACGGGTATACCGTATTTTGATTCATCCAATTCTGCTAAAACAGGCTGCTTTAATTTTATTACCCTGTACGAAATATCGGTTTCCTTCCAAACATAGCCTACTGTTAATTCTGGAAGGTCAAATTTTGAGGATGGATGGCGGTATGCTATCTTTTCGAGATCGGACAAATATATAAATGACCCTTCGGGGAACATTTCGGCCAGAATAGGAGCAAAATCCCCAAACGCAGCCGCTACAGGATGTAGCTTTGGAAAGGCTATGGAAAACACACTGTTGGAATCTCCGGTATCGTCAATGATTGGAACCGATACTATTGCCAGTCTTTTCCCATAAACACTTCTAGGAATATTCTGAGTCAATACTTTTTTTTGGCTGATGGATTCTACATTTATATTTGTCTCAGAGACTTTCTGTCCAATTCTGAATATATCCAAATTAAAATTCTCAGAATGTATAGACCAGATAATTGTGCCATCTTCAATAATACCAAAAGCCACTCCTCCAGGAATCAGGCGGGACAATATCCCGGCTAATACCTTACAGGACTCAATTGCTGATAAAGAAATCATTATATACACCTCCAATAAATTCATTATTTAAAAATTAAGTCTCGGGATCAATTAGTTTTGAATTAATGGGTATACTTTTAAAGAGGATGGCTCATGCCATCCCCTCCTTGTTTTCTTTTGTAAAAAAAGCAAGCTATATAATACTTTTTAGATATCGGATTTTATACCTAAGACTTTTTCTATAGCTTCCTTGTACTTATCCCCAGTCCTGTAGCCGCTTATTATGTGATTTATGTAGTGCCGACTTGCGCCTGTCGCCTGTGCCAGATCAGTCTGTGACATTCCAAGCTCTATAAGTCTAATTTTAATTCTTTTCCCATTACTATCTGACTTCTTCTTGCTCTTTGCGCCCATGCTTTATACCTCCAACATAAGCTGAATTGGATGTTTATACAATACTTAATACATAACCTATATAGATCAGTGCACTGATTTTTCCGATGTGGTTTTGAGGAGGGAATTTTAAAAACCGGACATCTAGTTTTTGTGGTGATAATAAGCGTATTGTGATATATTGAATTATACTATGATATATTTATCTATCTTTATTATATTCTCACTCTGTGGAATTGTCAATGAATTTTAATCATTTTGTGGCAAGTTTTGATAAATTATACAATAAAATATTCTCACTTTGTGGAATTTTGGAGGAAAATATCCTATGGCTGATGTCGGAAGTAGAATTAAAGAGGTTAGAAAAGACAATAAACTTACCCAGGAGCAATTTGGTGAAAAGATTGGGTTAAAGGATTCTGCTGTTTCTATGTTAGAGAAGAATGATCGAAGATTAACTGAATGTGTTATAAAAAATATAGTTTCTCAATTTTGTGTTAATGAAATCTGGTTAAAGTTTGGAGTTGGAGAAAAATATAATGAAGATTTGATTAGGAAGAGGTCTCTGCTAAACGTACCTCTTTTTGGCAACCAGCTTTTGATACTCGAAAAAACACTAGCCCTGAGCCCTTCCAATCAAGATATTATTCTTAGAATAGCAGATCTTATGAATGCCTCTGATGCCAATTCGACAATTTCATGTTTAATTTCAAAGGATGAGGAAAATTTATTGAATAACTATAGAATTCTTAGTTCAAAGGATAAGGATGAAATTCTATCTTTTATTGATTTTAAAGTCTGTAAAAGCGAGGCCTTAAAAAAGAAAGAAAGGTCATCCAATTGTTCCAACAACAAAAAAGCCGCTGATATTAAATCAAATATCGTATAATGCCGGCCCTAAAAAAAGAGTTGATTTAATTAATGGCTGCACAATACATTCGCTGTATAATACACATATAATATAAATCAACTCTTTATTAATTTCAATAGTTTACTTCAGGAATGAGTTAACATAAAGCCAGATCTTCAAGGGAGCTATCAGTTATTACCATTCCTTATTTTAACTTCGTAGCCTTCAGGGTTAATAACAAAAGCATCGGCTTTTCCTGTAATATATGCCTTAAAATAGACTACCTTATCTTTAATATCCTTATAGGCATCTCCTGACAGTGTATCACTGAACTCGAGTGTTTTTCCAGCTTCAATTGTAGTGGTTGTAAGTGCCGTAATAAACGATTTGTCTGCAGACCAGCAATAAATTATATTTTTATTGGCATCCAGCAGATCAAAGTCAAATTTCTGACCGGAGCTATGGTTTATAACCACATCTTTTTTACTTTCATTCTTTATAGTTATTTTCATCTTTATGGAGTCGCTTTTTGCATTTGCCTCCGGTGTTATTGAAACCTGCACATTCTGTTGTTCAAGAAGCTTTACAAGTTTGTCTATGACTACAGTTGTTTCGGCTCTGGTTGCTGCTTTTTTGGGGTGGAACATATTTTTTCCCGAACCCCCGATAAGCTTGTAGTGCTGTGCCCTTGCTATATCTCCACTGTATTCAGGCTTAATTTTATCTGCATCCTTAAACGTAGCAGCAGCTATTTTTATCATTGGGTAATTGTCACCCATTTTGTATTTGTAGGCCTGCATTACATAATGAACCATTTCTTCTCTTGTGAGAGTACCTTCAGGTTTGAATTTTCCTTTTCCTTCGATGATATTGGCCGTTACCAGATCAATCAGAGCTGATGCATATGGAGCATCTGCTTTCACATCATCAAAATAGTCTTTGATATCCGGTGCTTTTAAGTACGCTATATTTATATTCAGCGCTTTGTGAAGCATTAATACGAATTCACTTTTCTTTATAGCCTTACCCGGAATGAACTTCTCCTGATTAAAAGGTAGTGCATTTATTTTTAAAAGATTTTGCACTGCCTCTTTTGACCAATGCTTTGTAACATCATCAAACCTTACCGATGTAATTGATTTATCTTGTACCGCCTTTTGTGCAAATGTAAATGAACTTGATAATAATACAACTCCTGCGAGTATAATTGCTGAAACTTTTTTCTTCATATATGACCTCCTGTTTTAGTTTAGTATTTGCCGGCTTCTATAAAATTAGACTTCGGCTTGAAGAAAATTGTTCCAATTTTCTATGTTATATAATTATTACAAAATTATTTCTGCCAGATCAAGACGTATCTCCAAAAGAGCATACGTTTGATTTTTGCATTGGGCAGATGCTTTATAGCCAGACTTCTGATTTCCTTTAATGTCATATAACTGTCATGCTCTCCATGTCTGCGCCATAATTCCCTGCTGTGTTCATCGTCCTTTCTCAGGCTGTGGTTATGGATTATATTCATAAGGATGTTTGGGATTATGGCTGCTAAGGATAGCAGTCTGTCACTTAATGTTTTTGGTTCATACAGGTCAAGAATAATAAGGCGGCCGTTTGCTTTAAGATGATTCTTTGCAAAGGTCAAAAGCCACTCATATGGAAGATGGTGAGCAGTAGCAGTGGTTATTATTACATCCAGACTGTTCTTTTCAAATTCCATATCAAGAATATTCCTATTTATGAAATCTATATTTTTGTAGCCATACCTGGATATTGCCTTTTCAATCATTTTGTCGGCCAGATCCACGCCAATTACTTTTTTACTTTTTCCCGCAAGCAGATTTGATAATTCACCTTTGCCGCAGCCAATTTCCAGACATAAGTCGCAACCTCTGTCAACTAATTCCATAAGGTATTTAAAATAGCAATTGTTATGATTCCAGTCAGGTTCTTCAAGCTGAGATATCTGATTGAAATCCTGTTTTACAGTATCATAGTTTTCCATAAGTTACTCCGATCCATAGTTTTTATCAGCTGCCAACATCCGTCCTCTCACATTTAAATATGACTTTTATAGCTGATCCCCGGGATTATTTTGAGTATTTGTTTGAGCGTTAGCCTGTGGATTGGATTGAGCATTGGCTTGCGGATATTGTTGTGTATTGGGTTGAGTATTGGGTTGAGTATTGGGTTGCATATTCGGTTGCGAATTAGGATGTGCATTGGGTTGTTCATAAAACTGAGAGCCAATATTGGGATTAGTCTGGTAACCTGTTTTTGTATTTTGCTGATAGCCATTTACTGTATAGTTTTGAGGCGCATTTTGATAATACCTGTTCTTTTCAATGTATATGTTAAATGCTTTTGTACCTGCCCGGAGAAATTTAACCAATAAAATAAAGCCGCAGATAACCATTGCTGTCATCCCTAGAAAAAACAAAAGATTTATCCCCATGATGACATTTAGTCCTCCAAACATAAAACCGTTATCCCTGATATACATAATTTTTACCTCCTTTAATTTATTATTAAACATATTATGAGTACACCCATTGAATAAATGCCGTTTTGTCCTGCCTGTTATATCCTGCCCGTTCGTAAAATCTCAAAGTTGAGTCCTCTTTAGAGCCGGTCATAAGCATAATTTTATAGCAATTTTGCTGCTGTGCGATACTTTTTGCAAAATTCAATACTTCTGACGCATAACCCTTTTTTCTGTATGTCGCCTCCGTTACCACATTTTCCACCAACCCGTAAGGTCTCTGCCCCCGGGTAAGATTACTTACTATTAATAAAACACAGGAGGTAACAATCTTATCATCTATGACACCCACAAGAATATGCTGGTTGGTATCTTTCAGAATATCCTCCCATATTTTAAGAACTCTTTCGTCAATCTCTGGCACCGGATTGTTATTGAGTTGATTGTAAAGCTTAAGCAATCCTTCCAGGTCATTTTTTTCTATTTCTCTTATATCAAGTTGTGGCATTGACATACCCCCTGAAAGCGTTTTATTATTAATGTTTCATAATTTTCGTATATTGTAAGCTACTTATTATTAATATTTATACTTTTATTATAGTAGTTTAAATCAGACCGAGTCTTCCAGCCCATAGCTTTCCAGAACCTATTTCCTTTTTCATTTGTACTGAAAACTACAAGTGCAGCCTTGTTAATTCCCTCTTTTTCAAAAGCTGCCATAACAGCTTCAACCAGGCTTTTACCTACACCCCGTTCTCTATAATCAGCGTCTACTGCAGTGTGGTATATGTAACCTCTTCTCCCGTCATGTCCTCCAAGAGTTACTCCAACTATCCTGTCTCCTTCTATTGCAACAAAATTGGTTTCAGGATTTCTCTTCAGAAATTTTTCTATACCTTCTCTTGAATCATCCAGACTCCGCATACCCATTCCGGAAGTATTTGTCCATAATTTATATACTGTTTCGTAGTCCTCAATATTCATTATCCGTATATGCATCAAGTATCTCCTCTCTAGTAAAAGTATGTCCTTAAAGTAAAAACATGGCTTGAGTTATATCCATTATATTCTAAACCCGGTTATGCAACAACCAAACATATACTCAATATCCAATATTAATTAATTTAGTTGGAACATATTTCTGGTTCTTTCCGTCAAATATATAACAAGGCAATAGAAGACCATGGTTACCAACAGTGACCTTTACCTCGTTGAAACGCGCAGAGGTAACAAAATTTTTCTACAGCCCAAAATTTTATCTGAGCCTATGCGTTTTATAGGACGGTCGAGAAAAGGAGAATTATATATTATGTATATGAAGAAAATATCTATAGCAATTGTATCAACATTATTGTTTGTTTCAAGCTTTAGTTCCTTTGCAGCTGATACTGATATTTCAGTTGATAATATAAAAGTACAGCTGCAAACCAGCACTTTATCAGACAGCAGCAGCGAAACTGTGAAGACCCCATACTTCAACCATTTTGGCGGAACGGTTAAAAAAATCTCTGCCTCTGACAATGGTAGCAAAGTAGTCCTTCTCGAAAGCTCTGACAAGAAGGAAGCTAATATGGTTATAACAAAAGATTCTTATATAGTAAATGGTGATGCTCTGGCAGTAGGAGCTTCCGTTACAGGTTACTATGATGCCAACGCCCCCGTAATAATGATTTATCCGCCTCAGTACAACGCGGAAGTTCTGGTTGTAGAAAGCCAGGAGCAAATAGTGAAGGTGGACGTATTTGATAAAGAATTAATCAGCTCAGACAACTTTTTGAAGTTGAATTTATCAGAGACCACAGAAATTGTTAATCCGGACGGTACTGCCTTTAAAGGTGAACTGGCAAACAGAAAACTGGCAGTGATATATAAGACAGCTACGAAAAGTATTCCTGCTCAAACTACCCCTGTAAAAATAGTAGTTTTGGCAGACAAGGCAGATGCTCCTGCTGATATTCCGGAAAATGTCTCCGGTTTGGATATAATGGTTAATGGAAAAAAACTTTCCGTCCCTTCCGCATATGTAAATGAGCAAGGGGCTGTTATGGTTCCTCTGGGGTCGATCTCAGAAGCCCTGGGTTTTAAAGTCTCCTGGGATTCAAAAACCAAAAGCATCAGGTTGGGACAGGGAATATCCTTAACTGTAGGAAAAGACTATTATGTTTATATGAAAACATCCCCTATTACGCTGGGTACTGCACCTGTAATTAAAGATAACAGAACATTTGTACCATTGAACTTCTTTACCGAGGTTGCCAAGGCGAAAAGCTCCGAGGTAACTGAGACTCAGATAATTATAAATAACTAAGCTTCCGGAATTACCGTAGAAATAGAATAGTTCTTTGTGTATAGAAAAAACGGCTTTAAACAGCCGTTTTTTCTGCTCCTGGAACGTTTCTGCTTAATCAAGCTTTTTATGCTTTAACAGTTTCCTGTACATGACAACATCAGCTATATGGCTGAAAGGCATAGCAAAAAATAATAATATTTGGTTAACTATTTGAATGATAAACAAAGAGTCCTTTGTCAAAGTGTTAAAATCTAAGATGACATGTGCACAAATCTGATAAGGTATATAAAAAACAAAATTTGTAATTATCATAAGCAAAAATACTTTCCAGGAGGCTCCTTTTACAATTGTCCAGCTCAGGTCAAAATATCTGTGCTTCTCCCTTATCAGCACCCCGGATATTGAAGCAAAGAAATATCTCACAAACAAAAAAGCTATAGGAATTATAAAAACAACAGCTGCCATATATTTTAGGGTAATGCTTTGAAAGTATATATAACAAATGAAAAGGAACATCGTTGGGATTAGCAGTATTAGTCCAAAAAGTATATTTAAACCTATATATCTCCAATAAACTTCCCTGGATTCCGCAAAAGACGCTTTTGCCGTACATGTCCTGCCATCATAAAAACGGTCTGCCAGTATGTAACTTGAAATAATAATTCTTAAACTTATATAAAAATCTATTATTACCGTAAATACAAATGAAAAAATTCCATATGAGAATTTCAGCTCTGTATCTGTAATGACAACTCCCTCCAAATAATCTACAGCTGACATAAATATACTCAGTATACTGCTTATCAGGGACAGAATAATGATGGGTTTAAATGCAGCTTTGTAAACTCTGATGGAATCACTTAAAACCTCTTTTATGCTAAAAACGTTTTTTACAGAACTTTCTAAAGTATCAGTCTCCATGTTGGTCTCCTGTTTACATGTAAAAGAATATGCAAGGCTGGTTTGGTGCAAAAGTACTTTATTACCAATTTTACCATTTGTTATTTTCTCAGGCAATAATTTTGTAAAATTGAGGTCTATAATTTTAAACAAATACGCTCTGAACTATTAAGCATTAAATAGTTCATATAATTGTTAGTTTAATGTTATTAAAATATTGAAAAACTAATATTGAAGCTCTTTGAAAAATTAAGTGAGAAAGGAGAAACCGTATGAGACTGGGAACCAGAATAACCAAGGTCAGACGAAATGACGACGGTATTATTACTGATGTTATGTTTGAAAACGGTAATACCTGCTCTTTTAATTATGCTGTTTTAATGGCAAAACAGGGTGTCCTGGAGGGATACAATGTTGTCAGAGGGAAAAACGGCGGTGAATACCTGAGCGCTGATCCAAACAATCCGGATGTTGAGGATTTGGACGATATTCCAAGGTTCAGCTGACGCCGTCAATAGATCAGTTGACAGGGGGAACAACTTAATCCCCCTGTCCAATTCTTTGCTTTATTCAAATGCATCAACCCATAATTTTTTTAAGTAATTTGAGCTTCTCTCCATAGGGGGCATACCTGAGCTTAATGTCCACCAATGTTGATTTTTTTAAAACACTTTTTTGGCGGGTAAAGGTATCAAAACTCCATTTTCCATGATAGCCCCCCATTCCGCTCTCACCTGCTCCACCGAAGGGCATATGTGAAGTTGCCAGATGCACAACGGTATCATTAACGCAGCCTCCACCAAAAGATATTCTGTTGAGTATCTGATTTTCAACTTCCTTATTATTAGTGAACAGATACAGTGCTAATGGTTTGGGGTGCCTGTTTACCTCCTCGATTACTTCCGAAATCTTACCGTATTCCAGTACAGGCATTATTGGTCCGAAAATCTCCTCCTGCATAACGGGATCATCCCATGAAATATCTTCAATAATTGTGGGAGATATCTGCAGAGTATCAGGGTTTACATCACCGCCGGCAACAAGCCTGCCGTTTTTCATAAGCTCTCTCAGCCTGTTAAAATGCTTTTCATTTACAATTCTCGGGAATTCATCGTTCCTGCATGGTTCCTTGCCATAAAATTTAATTATATACTTTTTCATGGCTGCAATAAGGCTGTCCTTTATTTCCTTCCGGACATAAAGATAGTCGGGTGCAACGCAGGTCTGCCCGCTGTTCAGGCATTTTCCCCATACAATTCTTCTTGCAGCCAAATCTATGTCCACATCCAGATCAACAATGCAGGGACTCTTGCCCCCCAGCTCCAGGGTAACAGGTGTGAGATTCTTTGAAGCGGCCTCCATAACGTTTTTACCGATACTCACACTTCCCGTAAAAAATATATAATCAAAATTCTCTTGAAGCAGCTCCTGATTTGCAGCTCTTCCTCCGCTAATAACAGCTATATATTTCTCTTCGAAGCATTCCCGGATTATCTTCTCAATCAGAGATGAAGTAGCTGCAGAATAGGCAGAAGGCTTAACAATGACACAATTCCCACCGGCTATGGCTCCCAGTAAAGGTGCAAGTGTCAGCTGGAAGGGATAGTTCCAGGGTGACATGATCAGCACTACTCCGTGGGGTTCCGAAAAAATAAAGGACGTGGACTTAAAATGTGCCAAAGGTGTTCTGACCCTTCTTTTTCTGCTCCACTTGCCGACATTCCTTATAATATGATCTATTTCATCCAGAACTATGCCTACTTCTGTCATATATGCTTCAAAGGAGGCCTTGTTCAGATCACTTTTCAATGCCTTGAATATTTCGTTTTCATTTTCTTTAATTGCTTTTTTTAGTTTTTTTAGAGCATTCACTCTGAAAGTAATTTCCAGGGTTTCACCCTTGTTAAAATATTCTCGCTGCCTGTTAACAATACTGTTTATATCTGACATGCTGAAACCTCCTTTGTGACCTATAACTTATAGCTCTGATTATAATTATTGACAGATTTTGAAGAGTGGCAATATGAATTTAAAGCTCTGAAATTATTTCTATTGTTTTTATATAAGGCTTTGAATACTGAATAGTAATTATCATAGACAGTCTTGCTGCCTCCATGAGGCATAAACCTCTGACAGACTCGCACAAGTCTTTTGGCTTCATCAAGCTTCTCAATTATTCCGAGACCTCTGGCAGCCACCAGCGCTGCACCTACTGCTCCTGCATTCTGAGGATTTTCTACCGTTTCGATCTCTCTCCCGAGTATATTGGATAGGATTTGACAGGTCAGTGGAGAGAGAGCTCCTCCCCCTACAAACCGTATGACTTTTGAAGTTTTTATCTTCTTTTCCTGAGCTTCCAGCTGCCATCTCAGATGGTAGCAGATGCCCTCCAGCACAGCATGAATAAGTTCTGTTTTTCCTGTATCAAGACTGATATTGAAAAACATCCCCCGGGCATTGGGATCCTCAAAGGGGCAGCGGTTTCCGTGAAGCCACGGTGTGAAAATGACTCCGTTACTACCGGGAGGCACGTCTTTTACAGCATGCATCATGTAATCGTATAAACTTTTATAAATGGTTTCTTTAGAATCGGAAATATGTCTTTTTTCGAGATAAATATCTATTTCATCAAGTGCAAGGTGATCCTTGACCCATTCGAGACATTTACCCGCCGTCTCTAGCTCTGCGAAATAATTGAATGATTTGTCATCTGCTCCAACAATAGCTGCTATCATTGCAGAAGGGTCCACTATCTGCTTTTCAACTACTGTGGATACCCAGCCTGAAGTACCCGAATAAATGTGAGTGTCGCCTGTTTCTACAGCACCGGCACCTACACCGATGAGTGATGCATCTCCTCCCCCGCCGAAGACGGGTGTTCCTTCCTTAAGCTGAAGCAGGGCGGCGGCCTCCTTTGTTATATGTCCAGCCACATCACTGCACCGTTTTATTTGCGGGAGATGACTCATATTTACCCCCAGCATTTTGCATATCTCCCTGCTGAAACCTTCCCGGCCCTTTCTGATATCATACAGCAGCGCAGCGTATGCACTATCCGGTGTCATTATAAATTCACCGGTACACTGATATATGAGAAACTCTTTTACATCAAGCCACTTATATACCTTCCTGAATATTTCGGGTTCATTGTTCTCAACCCACTTGTACTTCCACACCGGGTCCTTTACGCTTGCAGCAACAGCGCCGGTTATGTACAGCGATTTGATCAGCTTAAAGACATTTGCACCCGATATTGTAAGGCCGTGGGCCATGCCCTGCTCAAGCTCTCTTTTTGCACGCTGATCCATATAGCTCATTGCCCGGCGCACAGGCTTTCCATCCCTGTCGGCAAGCACAAGTCCCTGCATCTGTGAGCAGAAGGTTATCCCATCTATTCTGTCGGGCACTATATCATTCTCCGAGAGAATCTTCCGTGTTGTACTGCACATCGCCTTCCACCAGCTGTATGGGTCCTGCTCGGCACCGCCGTTCTCGGTGATAAAAAGGTCATAGCCCTCCATAGCCGAAGCCAAAAGCTTTATGGTATCGGTAATTTCATATACACAGGTTTTAATTCCTGTCGTACCCACATCATAGGCAATTATACATGCAGACATGTTATCTCCAATCTGTGTGCAGGCATACAAAGTATATGCACACTCTAAAATAGAGTATAATAACACTTATGATTAACTGCGTAAAATAT
>JAQSXC010000104.1 GCA_029266335.1 Eubacterium sp.
GTGACAGCTTGGTTAGTATAGCATCATGTTGACTTCAATATCAACAAGCATTATCACTAAATTACCTTATAAATTTAATTTATTTCGCGTATACTATACTATCCTTACAAAATTCATTAATTTACTCCACCATCCTCTCTCTTCATTTCAATTCACTAAAGTGTTCAAACCATTCTGATAAACAATCAGTTTACCTTTTAATGCTAGAATAAATAAATGTTTTATTGAAAAAATAATAGCGGGTGATAATATGTTAATAATTTTTCTAATGCTACTTATAACATTTAAAACATGTTTTATAATTAAGGATCAATTATATAAAAGAAAAATTAACGAACTTTTAAAGGATATTAATTCAAAAGAAGATTTGTTATTTTTAAATTTTAAGGACTATATGTCAATTATTATTGAAGTTCTGAAACGCTCAGGCTATAAGGTTAAGCAAACCGCCGCATGTGGAATAGACGGCAGCGGTCTGAAATTAAATGACATTCAGTATACTGAAATATGGAAGCATGGTCTGCAGCAGATTGTTGATGTGGAACTGGCAATGAATCTGGCTAAATGCATGAGAATTAATTCAATCTATAGAGGAATGTTAATAACCTTAGGAGATTTCAAGCTCAGTACCCGGGTCTACTGCCATCAAAATGTAATAGAATGCATTAACGGAGATCAGCTTCTCAGCATGTGTAAAGCTGTTCAAGGTGCCAAAGCAGTTTTGGAGCCTGCAAAATAAGCTTTTATCCTTTAAAATTCATTTGAACAATCTATATTTCTTTTAACAGCTTATAGCCTGATATCTGTATGCTAAAGTTTCAGTTCAGATTGAAATACAATGACAGCTTTTCCTGATACCCTTACCACAGAAGGCTCATCATTAAAAATATCCACCTCCACATTAATCAGACCTGTACGTCCCATGGCTTCTCCTTGCTTTGCAATAAATCTGAAGCATAAACCGTCATTATCCACAAGTTTATGATGGATAAGATATGCTCCAAGCGGGCCATTTGCATTTCCAGTCACAGGATCTTCGTTAATTCCTATTGCTGGAGCAAACATTCTACCGTTAACCAGAACTTCCTCCTTTGTATCCAAAGTAAACACATAATATCCATTACAATTTATGATTTTACTTAATCGGGAAAGAGCCTGATGATTTGGGCTTAAATTATTCAGTGTGGACTTGTTCTTCACACCTATCATTACTTTGGAGTGCCCTGTTGATACGATCTGTATCGGACAATCACACAATAAATCATTGCCTTTTATTCCAAGAGCACTTAATAAAAATTCTCTGTCCTGGTCAACAATAACTGTCCCAAATTCAATTTTTCCCTGTGTCATTATTATTTTGTAATCATTATTTTCCCGGATTATATCAACTGGTAATATACCTGCACCTGTTTTTTGAATAACTCTGGAAGTAGCAATTCTGTTTTCGACAGCCCGGACATAGTGTGCTGCTATTGTGGCATGCCCGCAAATAGGAACTTCCCTGGAAGGAGTAAAGTATCTCAGGTGGACATCATATTCATCAGAATTTGATGTAAACACAAATGCAGTTTCAGAATTATTAAGTTCCCTGGCAATTTGCTGCATGGAATATTCGTTAAGTCCATCCGCATTTGTGACAACACCGGCAGGGTTCCCCGTAAATTTCACACCGGTAAAAGAGTCTACCTGATATAATCTATATATTTTTTCCATTTATTGATCCTCCTTTAAAAATTTTTTAAAGTTTATCATTAGTTTCATTTTGTTATTTCAATCAGAGCCAAATAATATAATAAATTATATTATTTAAATGAAAACATTCAAGTAGGCACTTTTCATTCACTTACTTACTCTTTTGAAAGAGGAGTGCAAAATGAAATCGGCAGGTCTTTGATAAAATAAATAAATAGTCTTTCAAAATAGTTATTGACATATACAGTCTAACGATATACAATCCAACTATACAGTTTAACTTTATAAAGCTTTGATATATAAAGTTAAACTGCATAAAGTTATATTATATGAAGTTTTCTTGTATAAAGTTTTACTATACAAAGCTTTACTGCATGAAGTTTTGTTGCATAGAGTTTGGCTGCATACAGTATTAACTTTAAGAACTATAAAGGAGATTAACATTATGAACTTGAATAAGTTCCTGCCTCTGACTGAAACCACTTTCTACATTATGCTTTCTCTTATTGAACCGTCACACGGATATGCAGTAATGCAGAAGGTGGAACAGTTAAGCGAAAACAAAGTAAAAGTGGCAGCCGGGACCTTATATGGGGCTTTTGAAAACCTTTCTAAGCAAAAGCTGATTAAGTCCGTAGATTCTGAGGATGCCAGAAGAAAGGTCTATGCACTGACCGATGAGGGCATGGAAGTACTAAAACTTGAACTTCAGAGACTAAGACATCTTGTAGGTATTTCTGAAACCTTATTAAAAAATACCGATTAAGTATTAATCAAAATAAATATTATAGGCAAAATGATAGAAATTTTATGACTGAAAATAAAGTAATCAAGACAGTAAATTATAGATTGCATATTAAAGTTTTCAATATTTGACTATACAAAATTGAAAATAATTCAAACGAAGGGGTTGTAGCTTTTATGTTAAAGTTTAAGTTTTTTGTAGATATGGAACAGGAAGAACGTTATTTAAACTCTATGGCAAAGCGCGGATATATATTGAAGAAGTACAATTCTCTTGGCTTCTACAGCTTTGAAAAAGGCTCTCCGCAAGATCTGCATTATAAAATAGACTATAGGATTTTTAATAGAAAAAAAGACTTTGAGCAATATAAATTATTATTTCAGGATTCGGGATGGATTCATGTGTTTGGAACAACTTATTCAGGCGGTCAGTATTTCCTGCCTGCCAGCGATAACCTGGGCTCTCATGAAATTTTCTCGGATATTGAATCCAATGCCGCCAGATATAAAAGACTTATGAGTCAATGTAAATTAGGTTTATGCTTTTCATTAATATATTTTATTTCTTCATTCAGTGTATACCGATTTAATATTAGTGAGGTAGGCTATCTTACTCCTGGTCTATGGGACAGAACAGGTTGGGATTTTTGGTTCGGTTTTCTTTTTGAAACACCCTTTGTGATATTCAGGTTCCTGCCTTTTGTCATAACACTGTCACTTTCACTTTTATACGGCTATCTGGGCGGAAAAGCAAAAAATATCTATAAACATAAAATAAAATGTGCAAATAAATAGTCCTAGCAGTAAAATACGAAACCGGGCCATTTAAGCCCGGTTTTTTTCAGATCATTAACATATCAGTTCAGTAAATCACTGGGTGCAGGAAGCTTTTCAAGGATTTGTTTTTCAAGTTTGTCCAGAAGTTCTTTTGCTATTTTAATGTCTATATCAATATCTTTCCTGAACTTTTCTACAGCCTCATCATCTCCCAATAGCTGAGCCTCGTTAAAAGGAAATTGCTTTTTGAGACTTTCAATTTCAGTTAATACAGTCTTTGTTTTAGTTTTCATAGTCTTTACAACTTTCTTCATATCCTTTTGAGTATCCTCCTGTAATTCAGGAATATCGTTGAATTCTGTCATAACCTTTTTTTGAAGCTTTCTTAATTTTTCAGTCTCCTTGCTTTCATAAGCCACTTTAGCAGCTTTCCACAATCTATTTGACTTCTTGTCGGCAACTAAAATCAACTCAGGGTGTACTCTGTCTACTATAGACTGATACATTTCTTTTAATTCCTGAGCTTCTTTAATCAGGTAATCATTTTCAACAGTCATATTGTGAACATTGTCAATTTCCCTCTTCATTATCTTAAGCATGTTAAAATGCTTCTCAAATTCCTTCTCAAGGGTTCTGTCAATATGTTCCGAATCTATAGGAATCTGAAATTGGCTACAGGTCTGCATCATTTCCAGTTTTAATTTTGTTCTGGCAATTGTCAGCTCTAGCTTATGAAGTTCATATCTTGGCTCTCCAAGCTTCAGTATAAAGTCGTTTTTAAGCAGCGGTGACTGATATATTTCCATGTAATCTCTCTCAACAAGAGCTTCCGTCAATAATTTTTTTTGAACTTTGTAATCATTTATAATGTTTTCCATAACAACACCTGCCTTTCAAATAACAACATGTAATAAAAATATGAAATATTAATCAATGTTTTCATATTGACTATAGTACAGTTTATTATAAAAACCGCCCTTTGCTAATAACTGCTCATGATTTCCCTGTTCAACTATCTGTCCGTTATTCAGCACCAAAATCAGGTCAGCTTCACGTATTGTTGACAGTCTGTGAGCAATAATAAAGCTGGTCCTGCCCTCCATCAACCTGTTAAAGGCATTCTGAATCTTTATTTCGGTTCTTGTATCAACGCTGCTGGTTGCTTCATCAAGAATCAGCATTGGTGGAATTATAAGCATAACACGGGCAATTGTCAATAGCTGCCGCTGACCTTGAGATAAATTTCCTCCGCCTTCGGTAAGTTCTGTATTATAGCCTTTAGGGAGTTTCTTTATAAAACTGTGTGCATTTGCTGCCTTTGCAGCATTTATTATTTCCTCATCAGTTGCATCAGGTTTTCCATATGAAATATTATCCCCGATTGTACCCATAAACAGCCAGGTGTCCTGCAAAACCATTCCAAAGGTTTTTCTGAGGCTGTTTCTGGTCATATCGTTGATATTTACGTCATCAATATATATATTCCCACTATTTACTTCATAAAACTTCATTAACAAGTTCACCAAAGTTGTTTTCCCTGCTCCGGTAGGTCCTACTATGGCAATTCTTTTTCCGCTATCAACATTGAGGTTGAAATTTCTTATTAGAGGAGTTTTCTGATCATATGAAAAATCAACCTTGTCAAATCTAACATTACCTTTTGAGTCGGCAAATTCAATCAGATTTTCTCCTTCCGGTTTTTCAGGCTCACTGTCCAGTACGGCAAATACCCTTTGGGCAGATGCTACAGCAGACTGAAGTTGCGTTGTTACACTTGTTATATTATTAATGGGCTGCGAGAAGTATGTTGAATAGGTTAAAAAGCTGGAAATATATCCAACGCTTAGTTTTCCGGCAACAGCTGCAATTCCGCCTGTGAGCCCCAGCAATACATAGGTGATGTTATTAACCAGCCTTGTCGACGGATTTACCAGCGAAGAGTAGAACTGGGCCAATCTCCCTGTATTATACAATCTGTTATTGATTTCCTCAAACTTCTCCTGAGCTCTTTGCTCGTAATTAAAAGCTTTAACAACTTTCTGGCTGCCTATCATCTCTTCAATAAAGCCATTGAGTTCTCCGTTTAATGCCGATTGCTGCTTGAAATATTTTGAGGACCGCTTGGTAATAAATGAAGCTATAACGAAGGTAACAGGCGTCATTACAATTACCACCAGCGTTATATAAGGATTTATTATAAACATAAATACCAGTGAACCTATTATTGATATTATTCCTGTCACAAATTGAGTTACCGATTGAAATATACCCTCGGAAATATATTCCATATCGTTGGTAAGCCTGGACATTATATCCCCATGAGGATTCCGGTCATAATATTCAAGAGGCATTTTGGTTACATGAAGAAATACATCATTTCTCAGCTGTTCAACCGTCCTGTTGGCAAGTTTGCTTGTAAGCACCTGGAGACTCCATTGAAATACAGCACTGATAATATATAAAGCAACTATTATTAATGCTATATACATAATCTGGTTGAAATTGACCCGGCCCTTTCCAACGATCTGATCTACGCCCTTTCCTATTATGAAAGGGCCAATAATCATGAGTAGGTTGCTGAACACAGCACAGATTAAAGCACCAAAAACATATTTCTTGCTTTTAGTTATATATTTTAGCAGGCGCTTGACAACATTACTTTTCATGGTATGCCACCCCGCTTTCCTCGGACGCACCCGTTAACCCCGTTGAAACCTCCGACTCATAAGAATCCTTTACCCCCTGGGAGCCAAGCAGTTCATGAGAGTTATTTAAGCCCTGGCTGCTATATAACTCCCTGTATACCGAACAATCCTCCAGAAGTTCTGCGTTACTTCCCATACCTGCTATCTCGCCTTCCTCCATAACAATTATAAGATCTGCATTCCGGATAGCTGCAACACGTTGTGTTACAATTATAACTGTCATATCTGTAAGTTTTTCCTTGAGTTCACGTCTTAATCTTGCATCTGTAGCATAGTCCAGAGCACTTGAACTGTCATCCATAATTAATACTTCAGGCTTCTTGACCAGTGCTCTTGCTATTGCAAGTCTCTGCTTCTGTCCGCCCGAAAGGTTTGCGCCTCCCTGGACAAGCTCTGTTTTGAATCCCTCCGGTTTATTCTCTATAAATTCATATGCCTGTGCTATCTTTGAGGCATATACCATATCTTCATAAGTTGCATCGGTATTTCCCCATTTGAGATTTTCCTCAATAGTCCCTGAAAATAGTACGGATTTTTGTGGTACCATGCCAATCTTGCTTCTCAGTTCACTTTGTTTGACAGTCCGTACATCTGTACCGTCATAATATACCGTACCTCCAGTGGTATCATAAAAGCGGGCGATAAGATTTATAAGAGTGGATTTACCTGCTCCTGTTGAACCGATTATACCAAGCACCTGACCTTTGCCAATTTTGAAGTTAATATTTTGCAGTACATTTTCGGCAGTCCCGTCATAAGCAAAGTTTACATTTTCAAACTCGATAACGGATTCCGCTTCCTGCTTTAACGAATATGAGCCGTTTTCAGACTTGTTTGCTGAATTAAGTACTCCATCAACAATAGAGGCTTCAGTTTCAAGAAGTTCGTTGACTCTGGCAGCTGATGCAGCCGCCTTTGTAAAGGTAACAACCAGATTTGCAAGAACTATCAGAGCAGACAAAAGCAAATTGACATAATTTATATAAGCAATTATTTCACCCTGGGTCATACTGCCCTCATATACCTGAATACCTCCAAACCACAGAATAGCTGCAATCCCAAAGTTAATAATGACTGTTGTTATGGGATTCAGCAAGGCAGCAATCCTTCCGACACCGATTGCGGTATCTGCATACTCTCTGTTACTGTTGGTAAAACGTTCCCTTTCCTTATCCAACCTTGCAAAGGCCCTGACTACTCTTGCACCAGACAAGTTTTCCCGGATAACGGTTGAAAGTGTATCAAGCTTTCTTTGTACCGTTTTGAATAACGGAATGCTCTTTGACATGATTAAATAGATGAAATATGCAAAGAGAGGCATTGTCACCAACAATACCAGTGAAAGCTTTACATTTATTATCATTGCCATTACAATTCCTCCAATACAGAGAAATGGAACGCGGATAACCAGCCTTATAAGCATTGCAACCGCAAACTGCAATTGATTTACGTCACTTGTAACCCTGTTGATGAGAGATGGGGTACCAATCTGATCTATTTCATTATATGAAAGATTTTGTATTTTTTTAAAAAGCAAATTTCTCATTGATGTTCCAAAACCTTGTGAAGCTATTGATGCATAATATTGACAGATAAAAGCAGACCCGTACCCGATTGACGCTGTTAAAAGCATTAGTCCACCCATTAAATATATGACAGATGTATTATTAGCCTTAACCCCGTTATCAATAAGCTTGGCCATCATTAATGGTATAAGCAGCTCAAGGATTGCCTCAAGCAGCTTGAAAGCAGGTCCCAAGGTTACCTGCTTCATATATGGCTTTAAATATTTTACCAGTTTGAACAAAGAAAAAACCCCTTTTGCTGAACTACGCTAAAATTTTTATGACTAATTATTAAATAATAAATAACAATTACTGATACATTTCATCAAATAATTCTATACCTGCCTGTGTTTTAAAATATTTATTTCTAATTGAAGTAACTGAAGACCTTTCCATTTGGTCTTCAAATATATTAACAAGGAAATCTGCTTCAACCAATATCTGAAAATCTACGTTATCAATTTTATTATAGCTGTGGTGGTGACCTACAATAAAACAGACTCTCTCAATTATGTCGGCATCAATAAGATGTTTCTCCATAATTTCTTTAGCTATTGGAGGCCCTTCTTTTTCCTGATATGGCCCCGCAGCAGATCCGTACTTTATCTCTGCCTCCTTGATTCCTATATCATGCAATATGCCGGAAAGATTTACAACTAAACTGCTCTTTTCATCAAGCCCTTCAAGCCCTGCAATTGCAGCACAAAAATCATGTACCTTCAACGCATGATTTATTCGTTTAACATCCTTATTAAAATATAAAATCATTTCTCGAATAATTTTTTCAATCATATTATACAACCTTTCCTAAAAAGTAATACCCTCTATTGACAAGGTACAACACGCCTCACACCGGCTATTTTGCCGCTTTTCTTTGTTGTCGTCCTTGCCTTGCGTCAGCAAGGCTGCGTCCATCCGCCTCGAAAATCGCCAAAATATCTCGGCGTGAGGTCGGTGATTTTTGAGAGGGCAAATTCGCCACTCAAAAACGTATTGTACATTGTTAATAGAGGGTACTATTGTTTATACCCTGAATTGTTTATTTTCTATCAATTATATTGTAATAAATGTCATAAAACAATAACTTTTGGTTGTAATTTTATCTTTTTCTATGGCAATTATTATAGTATAATATGTAAGGTTTTATTGATAAGGAGAACTGACATGTTATTTAATTCCCTAGAATTTATGATTTTTTTCCCGGTGGTCACAATTTTATATTTTTTATTACCCCACAAGGTCAGATGGTTTCTGCTTCTGGTAAGCAGCTGTCTGTTCTACATGGCTTTTGTCCCCAAGTACATTCTTATTCTTGGTTTCACAATTGTGATTGATTACATTGCCGGTATTCTTATAGACAAGATGCAGGGAAATAAAAAACGGATTTTCCTGATAATAAGTATTTTAACCAATGTAGGTATTTTATTTGTATTCAAGTATTTCAATTTCTTTAACGAAAACGCAGCACGGCTGGCACATATGCTTCACTGGAATTATCCTATAAGCAGTTTATCTATTATTCTTCCCATAGGTTTGTCTTTCCACACCTTCCAGAGCATGAGCTATATTATTGAAGTATACCGCGGAAAACACAAACCAGAGAAGCACTTTGGCATTTACGCGCTGTATGTCATGTATTACCCTCAGCTGGTTGCCGGACCTATTGAGCGTCCTCAGAATATGCTCTGGCAGTTTCATACCAGGCACAGCTTTGATGCCAGAAGAACTGTGGACGGTTTGAAGCTTATGGCATGGGGCTTTTTTAAAAAGCTTGTCATAGCCGATAATCTGGCAATTGTAGTCAATGCTGCCTATAAAACTCCTGATGCAGTAAGCGGTTTGTCTTTGATTCTGGCCACTTATTTCTTTGCTTTTCAGATATACTGCGACTTTTCAGGTTATACCGATATAGCCCGCGGTGCATCGCGAATAATGGGAATTGAGTTGATGCAGAATTTCAAACTCCCATATTTCTCAAAAACCATATCTGAATTCTGGAGACGCTGGCATATCTCTCTGTCCAGCTGGTTCTCGGATTATGTGTATATTTCTTTAGGCGGAAGCAGATGTGCCAAATGGAAATGGCACAGAAACCTGATGATTGTCTTCCTGTTAAGCGGCCTGTGGCACGGAGCAGCCTGGACCTATGTAATATGGGGTGGACTTAACGGTTTCTATCTGGTGTTTGCACTCTGGACAAAGAATTTGAGAGAGAATCTGACTCGTGCTGTAAGATTGGACAAGGTACCCAAACTTCAGAAATTCATTAAGGTGTTCATAACCTTCAACCTTATATGTTTTTCATGGATATTCTTCAGAGCAACCTCCTTCTCCAATGCACGGTTCATTATCAAGAAGATTTTTACCGATTTCAGTGTGGATATCAACTTTAGCTCAGAAGGAATAACCAGATATCAGGTTATATTGAGCTGCTGTGTAGTAGTATTCCTTCTGGTTGTCCAGCTGTTCCAACGTTCAAATCTACTGAGCGAGGAGATTTCAAAAAAGCCGATTGTACTGAGATGGGGACTTTATTACGCTGGTTTGATATTGTTTATATTATTTGGTGTGTTTAATACAAGTTCTTTTATTTACTTCCAGTTTTAAGACAAAAAAATTCGATTTGCTCAGTTATTTGTGCCCTTACTGCATATTACCGGCCAGCAAATTTTCTTAATGTCTTTTATGAGCAATATTTACAATATTGGTGAAAACAATCTGAAGAAACTTTCCAGAATTTTTGAAATAATGCTTCTTGAATTGAATTTTTCTCTGGTTAAAAGAGTACAAATCTTCAGGTCATCATTAAATACCTTGCTGCACCTCCGGCAGATTTCCTTTCCATACATGAAGGCATCTATTTCAAAATCCAGCGAAAAGCTTCGCATATCAATATTGGCAGATCCTATTGCCGTACAAAAATCATCCACCACCATCATTTTTGCATGCAAAAAGCCCGGATATAAATATACTTTAATTCCATAATCAATAACATCTGCAATGTAAGACATGGTTGCCTTGTAGACATAATTTTTATCCGGTAATCCCGGTATCTGAATTATTACTTCTATACCTGACAATGCTGCGTTCTGAAGTGCTTCCAGAAAGCTTTCATCTGGAATAAAATACGGAGTTTGAATAAGTATTCTCTGTTTTGCAGAATTAATCATTTTGACTTTTCCACGCTTGATTTCTTCACCATTTGTGTCTGGCCCGCTTGAAACCATCTGAACACCTGTGTTTCCGGTGTTGGTAGTGGTTTCAGGAAAATATCTGGTGGTATCGAACCTGTCTGAATTCTGTTTTGATGCATATATCCAGTCTTCAACAAATCTCAGCTGGAGGTCAAGAACACTGCTTCCGGTTATTTTAAGGTGGGTATCCCTCCAGGGCTTTATTTTTTTATCATAGCCAAGGTATTCATCTCCGATATTAATTCCTCCGGTATATCCTATCTTGCCATCAATCACAACAATTTTGCGGTGATTACGGAAATTGGCCTTTAAATAATTTCCTATTGTGTTGGAGAAATAGCTTGAAACCTCTCCTCCGTTTCGAACAATAGGGGAATAGGCTTTGAAAGGCATAAGGAGATTTGAACCATGATCAAAGAGTACCCGTACCTCCACCCCCTCTTTGGCCTTTTTGGCAAGCAGCCCGATAAGCTTTTTACCAATATTGTCATTTTGAAGAATAAAATAAAGCAGATGAATAGAATGTTGAGCTGCCTCAATATCTTTAAACAGTTGGTCATATTTTTCCTGTGCACTTGTAAAGATAATAACCTCGTTATTATCGGTATAGGGGCTTTCGGAAGTTGCAGCGTTAAGTCTCATCAACTGCTTCATATTTTCATCGGAATAATCAGGTACAACGATTTCCTTCCCGTATGGAATCTTGTTTGAGTTCTCGAAAACCTTGTGACTGTACTGTTTATATGATTTCCTTCCAAAAATCAGGTATAGAAAAAACCCGATCAGGGGCAGTAAAGAAAGAGTTATAACCCAACTTAATGCCTGCACCGGTTTTTTACGTTCGAAAAAAACGGCTGTAATAATGAATACGATATTTATAAACATGATTATTGCCGAAACGCTTGAGAATATAAAGTTCATAGTTACTCCATATGTTACGATAGATTTACATTAATTGTTTCAAGTAATCAAGTTTATTGTATTCCTTCCCCAGATGTTCCTTTATATATCTCTTTGAAATAATACTCAATTCCTTGACTGACTGCTCCGATAGTGAAAAACTGAATAACTTCTGAGGACTTATTTTCATGATGTACTTCAATGCTTTTACTGTTCCCGAAAGCAGCGGAATTACTCTTGACTTTGGGTCCAAACATTCCTGACAGACAAGTCCCGAATTATCCAGATCAAAATACATGTTTTCATCACCGGGCTTATTACAGTTGATACAGCTTACAACATGAGGTTCGTACCCAAGCAGGGCCATAAGCCTCAGTTCAAAAACTCTGGTGACAAGTTCCAGAGACCGGTCTGTATTGGCAATAACATACAGAGTATTAAGCAAAAGCTGCAGTATACTTTCGGAAGGTTCTCCTTCCTGAACATTATCATAAATAAGTTCCAGTATATGAGAACAGTAAGTCAGCTTGAATATGTCATTTCTTATTTCGTAGTTGGACTCTATAACCTCACAGCAGGACATGTTATACAGTTCTTTTCCTTTAAAAAGCACATAATCGCTGAAACAAAACAACTGTGTACCGCTGCTCAAAGAGTTCTTGGGGCGCCTTGCATTTTTGGCAGCTACTGAAATCCTGCCTTCTTCCGCAGTCAAAACTGTAACTATCTTATCGGCCTCACCGGTATTAACTTCTCGTATTACTATTCCCTTATATTTTACACATCCCATTTACCTCTGTGGCCCCCGAGTACATCAATTTAGCTATTAAAAAACACTCTCCGGCCCATAGCTTTACCTATAGATATTTTCTCTCTAAAGGCCGGAGAGTATACTTGAATTTAGCCGGTTATCTATTATTAAAATCTTTTTATTGAACTTTGTTCTTCTGGTAGCCGAGATTTTTAAGCATATTGTCATTATTCCGCCAATCAGGCTTAACCTTCACCCATAGCTCCAGAAAGATTTTAGTATCCAGAAGTCTTTCTATTTCGTATCTTGAAGCGCTGCCGATTTTTTTGAGCATCTGTCCCTGCTTACCTATTATGATACCCTTATGAGAGCTTTTTTCACAGTATATAGTTGCCTGAATACTGATTAATCCATCATCCCTTTCCTTAAAGGACATTACTTCAACACCGACGCCGTGAGGAACTTCGTCATCCAGATTCAGCAGTACCTTTTCTCTGATCATTTCGGCAGCTATATTTTTCTCCAGCTGGTCTGTCAATGTATCATCGGAGAAGAATTTCGGCCCCTCAGGAATATAATTCATTGCTTCCTTTATAATAATTTCGGTACCGTCGTTTTTCAGTGCCGAAACAGGTATAATAGCTTTGAAGTCCATCATTTTGCTGTAGGTTTCAATAATTGAGAACAGCTTGTCCTTGCTGACAATATCTACCTTGTTCAAAATAAGGAATACCGGAGTTTTAACCTTCTTCAACTGTTCTATGATGCTGATGTCCTGATTTCCTGCTGGTGTTGAAGCCTCAACAAGAAAAAAAATAAGGTCAACCTCTTTCATGGTTTCTGATGCAACATTAACCATATATTCCCCCAGCTTGGTCTTTGGCTTGTGTATACCCGGTGTGTCTATGAGTACAAGCTGGCACTCATCATTTGTTATAACACCTCTGATTGTATTTCTTGTGGTCTGAGGCTTGTCAGACATTATTGCTATCTTTTGCCCTGTTAAGGCATTTAAAAGTGTTGATTTACCTACGTTGGGCCTTCCAATAACAGATACAAAACCCGATTTAAACGACATATATCCTCCATCCGGCAGAGTAACCCTGTTACCACTGCCTATTATTTGACAATAAAACCTGCTGCAATATTATACTATATAAATTTCCGTTTTTTAAAAGCTCCTGAATGCATTTGGCAGAATATCTCCAAAACGGACTTTTTTGTAACCCCCATTTTTCTTTGTACTTATTACTTCCATTTCATCATCGGCAAATTCTGCCAGTACCTGCCTGCAAATACCACAAGGATAGATATAATCAGGCTCATCACTTGTTATGGCAATTTTGGCGATTTCGAGCGTTCCCTCTTCAGAGACGGCTTTCCACACAGCAGTCCTTTCAGCGCAATTCGTAGCCCCGAAGGAGGCTATTTCAACATTACAGCCTGTGTACACCCTGCCTGTCTTTGTAAGAAGTGCGGCACCTACATGGAATTTGGAATATGGTACATAAGCGTTCTCCATAGCTTTTTTTGCATACTCAATCAATTGTTCATCTGTAATCATATAAGTATCTATAGCCTTTCTGGCTCAAAAAATTAATTTTTTATTATTTTGTATACGCATCCTTCATGAGCCGTACAGGATGCAATCTTTGAAGCTCTCATTTTAATCCCTATATGTAAATATTTATTTCGGTAAGATATTCATGATCATTAATTTGTTTATTAGCTTATCTAATAGTATTATGGCACCAATTACCGCACTGAACAATGCAGAGACCAGAACTGCTCCGGCCGACACATCCTTTATAATCTTGGCTTTTGGGTGATATACATCAACGATGATATCAACCATAACTTCCATGGCTGTGTTTATCAGTTCAAAACAGATAACCATTGCTATTGTCAGACATAGTACCGTCATTTCAAGTTTACTGACCCCTAGCCAGATAGCCAGAAGTATCACAAAGAAAGCAGCTGCCAGATGTATCTTCATATTTCTCTCTTTTACAAAGGTATGCCAAATACCTTGAAAAGCAGTCTTAAAGCTCTCTAAAAGATTTCTGTTCTTCATAAAATCTCCATCTGCGTGCCTGGCACGCCAAGCAAATTTGCTCCGCGCATTACTTGTATAATACTCATTATGATATCACTCTGAGCAAATTTTCTTGTTCGCTAGGGGGACTACTCCCCCCTTCGATAAAATCCTACGGATTTCTGAGCACCCCCTCTAAACCGTGAAGGGGAATCCCCTTTCAAAACCCCAGCATAGGAATTTATCTTATTGAATTTTATAGGATATCTTCAAATTCCTATGCTTAATCAAAAAGTGATAAACCACAATTGATGTTTCTGGTAGGGCTCTAAAAAATAAGAGGTTATTGTTTTAAGCGCCTTAAACCCATTTGCTGCAATATACTCTCCTGCTTGCCAATCATTATTTTCTCATCTTCCTCTTCCATATGGTCATATCCCAGCAAATGGAAGCTGGAATGAGCTGTCAAAAAGGCAATCTCTCTTTCGAAGCTGTGGCCGTATTCCTCAGCCTGCCTTTTTGCAGTTTCTGCAGAAATAATTATATCCCCAAGCATTAATTCCTCTAAATCCATATCATAGTCGCCTTCATCCGAAATCAGCTCTCCGTTGACAAATTCCACCATTGGGAAGGACAGAACATCGGTAGCCTTGTCTATATCCCTGTGTTCCTTGTTTATAGCTCTGATCTCATCATCATCAACAATTAAAACACTTACTTCATAAGCCTTTTCAAGCTTTTCCGATCTAATGCAAAGTTCAATAGTCTCCTCTATCAAATTATTAATGCTATCGGCAATTTGCACTTTCTCCTGCTCGTTTTCAATGATTATCAACTCTTACTTCTCCTTTGCCACGGGTTTCTTCATTACTTATTCCGCCAGTCTCTTGAGTATGCTCCGTGCCGGCTTCTTCTGAGAGTACCTTAGTATGTTCTCCATTTGAAGCTCCCTTTATTTCAGGGTACTGCTCCCTGGCATGAAAGTATCCGCTGAGTACCTTTATAAATGAATTTGCAACTTTATCCAGGTCATTTAGAGTCAGCTGACAATTATCCAACTGCCCGTCATCCAGTTTATCCTTTATAATCTTTTTTATCAGCGCTTCAATTTTGGCTTCAGTTCTATCGGTCATGGATCTGACGGCGGCCTCTACAGAGTCTGCCAGCATTACCACTGCAGCTTCCCTTGTCTGGGGTTTTGGGCCTTCATATCTGTAATTCTCCTGTTTAACCTCCACATCACTTTCGGCCTTAAGGGCTTTATGATAAAAATATGCAACCAGAGTAGTACCGTGATGCTGCTTGATAATATCTCTGATAACCTGGGGCAGCTTGTATTTGGCAGCGATGTCCAGACCATCCTTTGTGTGTGAAGTAATCACCAGTGAACTAAGGTTTGGTGTCATTCTGTCATGAGGGTTTTCTGACAGCTGGTTTTCCTTGAAAAAGTCAGGCCTCTTCAGCTTACCCACATCGTGAAAATATGCACCCGCCCTTGAAAGAAGTGCATTTCCTCCCAAATCTTCGGTTGCAATCTCTGCAAGATTTCCTACCATCAGACTGTGGTGATAGGTACCCGGAGCTTCGATCAGGAGCCTTTTCAGCAAAGGATGATTGGGGTTTGACAACTCCATGAGCTTCAGAGGTGTAACAATATTAAATGCACTTTCCAGAAACGGGAGAAAACCAATAGTGAGAATCATGGAAACCAACCCGTTGAGAAATACAACCAGACTGTCTCTGATTATTGTATTTAAGTCACTCTTACCGATAAAGTCGAGACATACAATAAAAACTACATTTATCAGTCCCAGCAGTACACCATTCATTGACATTCTGCTGCGCTGATTTGCCTTGGAAACCATAAATGCAGATATAACTCCGCAGATCAAGCCCATATACAGAAACTTGATGTTTCCTTTGGACATTATTGATATGCCTATGGTCAGAGCGCAGTTTATGACAACAGCAGTCTCAATATTCAAAAGGATTGAAACCAGCATTGTTCCAACAAATATCGGTATCACAAGTCCGTCATAAAAGGTGAACAGATAACGGGCCAGTACAAGTATGATAGTAACAATCAGACATATTAAAATTAAATCCTTCCGGCTGTTGTAGCTATTCTTGTTATACTTCTTCAGAAAAACGGCTGTCAAAGCAACCAGAAACAAAATAATCAATAAAATACCGGTTGAGAACAGGTAATCATATTTACCGTTTGTTTCAAGTAAATTGAGGTCTTCAAGAAGCTCAAGCTTATCTGTTGTGACTATGTCACCAAAGCTGATAATTCTGGAATCCTTTTTAATTTTTACTACATTTGCGTTATCGTTGTAAGCTTCCTCCCTTTTCTTGGCAGTAGCTTCCTCATCAATAACCCTGTTTGGTTTGAGAATGCTCTTAACCAGTTGTTCTCCTATATTTTTAAGTTCCTGGTTAAGTCCCTGTTCACTCTGGTAACTGTTCTGCAATCTATGTATATGTATTGCAAGATTGCTCTCAGTAACCTCCTGGGCCATTGACTCTGAAATGAGCCTTCTAGTGAGGGCCTCAAAGTTGTCAAGTTCATTTTCCGAGGCCTTTGTTACAAGGTAAGTCATCTGATCCGAGGACAGGGTTATCCCCTGTTCCTTTACCTTATTGGACAAACTAAAAAGCGCCGTATCCTGAGCTTGTTTGAGATAATCCGTATAGTTTTCATCCCTTGAGGTTATGCCCAGACCCTTCATATATTTTTCAACGCTTGTCCTTGCATTTGTAACTGCTTTAAAAAAATCGTCCTTTTTATATATGACTTCTACAAAGGCCTTGGTGTCCTCTTTTGTAACAGGCTCGACATTTTCAACCGCAGCAGCTCTGTTTTGCTCTGTTAAAACCTCATTTACCACATCTCTTGGTGCAGTAATATCATACCTGGATACATCACCGGCACTCAGTTTATATTTTGTCGGCTGCGCACCGGTTTCAATGATAAAAAAAGCAATTACAACAGTGATTATTATCAGTAGTATCCTTTGAACATTAATATTCCCGGCAATTTTATTGAGCTTGATGCTGTTCTTTTTATTTTTCTTCATTTGCAAATCCTCTAAAAAGCTACGGTTTTACATTGCTTTTATTATCATATTTATCATATGCCACAATGATTTTCTGCACCAATTCATGCCTTACAACATCTTTTTCGGTCAGGTACACAAACTCAATTCCATTAATATCCTTTAAGATATTAGTAACTTCTCTGAGGCCCGATTTCTTATCCCCCGGCAAATCTATCTGTGTTATGTCGCCGGTGATAACTGCCTTGGAATTGAAGCCGATTCTGGTCAGAAACATCTTCATTTGCTCTGGTGTGGTGTTTTGGGCCTCGTCAAGTATGATAAATGAGTTATCGAGAGTCCTGCCCCTCATATATGCCAGAGGAGCAATCTCTATCATACCTCTTTCCAGATACTTCATATAGAAATCTGCACCCATTATCTCATACAGTCCGTCATATAAAGGTCTCAAATAAGGATCAACCTTGTTCTGCAGATCACCCGGAAGGAAGCCCAGTTTTTCACCGGCTTCTACCGCAGGCCTTGTAAGAATAATTCTGTCAACCTCCTTGTTTCTGAAAGCAGTTACCGCCATTGCTACAGCCAGAAAAGTCTTACCTGTACCTGCCGGACCAATACCAAAGACAATGTCATTTTTCTTTATAGCATTAAAATATAGCTTTTGACCATGAGTCTTGTATTTTATCTGCTTTCCTTTAGCAGTGAGGCAAACATAATCCTGAATTATTTCATCTGCCTTTTCAATCTGCTTTTCATTTGTCAAACCTACCAAATATAGAACATTTTGCCTTGTTATAGACTCTCCCTGCCTGGCTATGTCTAAAAGCTTTGTAACAATTATTTCTGCCTTTTGTACACTCTCGGCATCTCCGCTGATGGTTATTGATGTTCCTCTGGTTAAAACCTTCACATTGAAGGCATCCTCTATAATTTTGATATTTTCATCATAATTTCCGAAAATATTCATTGCATACTCAATACTGTAAAAATCAATACTCTTTTCAATTATTTCAGCCAAGTATTACATTCCTCCAATCTCCTGTGTAATTCCAATATCCTCTATGCATTCTACGATTACTTTTATTGTTTTGTTTCCTTTTCCGTCATCTTGTTCGGTATAATTCTTTTTAACTATCTCTGCGTGTTCCGGAATCTGTTTCTGAGCCAGTTCCAGTGCTTTGTCGGCTGCCAGTTTTTTTGCTGTTGCCAAATCTATTTTAGTATGTTCCACTTCATACTCATAATACTGATCAACAACCATTTCAAAAGGCAGAGCAAAATGTGCACCCAAGGATAATTTCTTTCTTACTTCCACATGTTCAGAATTATTATATGGAATTTCGCCGTGAAATAATTTGAATTTTTTCATAAAAAGAACTAATGAATACTGGTCTTTCTGTAGTCCTGTCCTTTTGGTTTTCACCAGCGTTTGTTCCACATTTGCATTAGCTTCATACCAGGTTCTGGCCTTGACACTTCCTATGGAATGTACCATCAACGGGGGTAATTCCGGATTCTTTAAATTATCAATCTGACCTGTAATCAGCAGCTGTCCCTTTATTACAGTATCTCCAATCTTTACGGTTTCAAGTCCTTCTTTAGCTACTATGGAATATATGACTCCATCTCTGGAAGCCATAATATTACATGGAATATTTTTATTTATTAATACAGGCGGCTTTGTCCGTTCGGTAACATCTACGTATATCCTTGTACCCTTAAGGGAAACGCTGATACGTGCCAGATCATTTATCTGAAGCATCATATTTTCAACAATATCATCAGTGTTAATTTTAAATTTCAGAGCCCCTGTCTCGACACCGTTTTCCTGTAACCTTTCCATAATAAATTCGGTTGAAACATTCTTGTTCCCGGTTACAGATATATCCCAGACAAATGAGGAGATAAGAAAAAAAGTAACAATACAGATGCCTGAACCGATGACAAAGGCTTTTCGGCTCTTGTACCTGTTTAATATAAATGGGAGACCTCTTTTCTTATCTATATGTACCTTGCATTTGGTTTTCTTCACAACAGGCCTTATCTGCTTGAAATGATCTATACTAAGCCTCATAGACACTCTGCTGTTTTTCTGCCATCGCACATTCCAAAGTCTGATATTACGGTGAGTACATATGTTAATAAATTTTTCCAGAAAATATCCTTCAACAATAATAATAACATATCCCTTTATATAATTCCATAATCTCAAAATTAACATTTTGTCTCCCATCAGCGTGCAAAAATGCACGCAAGCATAGTAGTAATAAAAACACTTGTGTTTTTGCTGCGTGAAATGGACGATGATTCTCTTAATGTATTTTTCACGCTCATCCTTAGCCGCATCGCGGCTATTTCACATATGCAATCCGATACATATGTTAAGTATATTATTGCTTTGTCTGTTCATTGCTTAAGAATTCAAGTGACTTTATTTCACCGAAAATCATAATACTTTCCAGAGTGATTTCTTTTATTAATATGTTTGTACCTGATACTTTTATAATCCCCGACGTGGTATTCAGCCTGACAATCCCTTCGTCATACTCTACAATGCCCTTATAATTTTCCACTATCAGATCACCATTCCCGAGCATGGTCAGCTTGGGCATATTCAGAACAATTTCCTTGGGAAGCTCAAGGATTTCCGTGACCCTTTCCTTGAGATTCTGCTTTTTCTTAACTTCCTTCTTCCTGGTTTGGTCCCTGCCCTTATTTTGAGTCTTCTCTTTTCTAACCGCAGATCTACTCATTTTAAGTATCATTAGCCTTTCTGGCTCACAAAGATATTATGTATACGCACGTACCGTGAGCCGGATAAGGCGTGTAATGACACTTTGTTTATTTTTACTAATTTGCCAGATCTTCCACGTTCCCGAATTCAAAACCGCTGGCCCGGACTCCTTTTATTATCATGTCCAGAGCATCTGCATTATCCTTTGAAACAGCATGCAACAGCATTATCTCTCCATTGTGAAGATTGCTCATAACCTTCTTATACGCATATTCGGGTCCGCGGATTTTATCTCTGTGCCAATCATCATATGCAAAGCTCCAGAAAAGGTTACAATAGCCCAGTTTGCTTGTTATGCTGAGACTGCGTTCACTGTATTCACCCTTTGGAGGCCTGAGGAATTTCATTTTAGCTCCGAATTTTTCATTAAAGGCTCTTTCCAGACCAAGAACTTCCTCTTCTATTTGTGAATCATCCTTTTCAGGCAGGCTGGGATGATGAATTGTATGGTTTCCTATTGTATGTCCTTCCTCGACCATCCTTCTGACAAGATCCTGATGCTCATTCAGGTATGGACCGGTAATAAAAAATGCAGCCTTAACGTTATTTTCCTTGAGAGTATCAAGAATTTTCGAGGTATAGCCATTTTCATAACCTTCGTCAAAGGTAAGATATATAATATTCCGTGTTACATCTCCTACAAATTTTCCGCCATATTTTTTGAGTATTTCATCAGCACCCGGATCAGCCTTGGGTGTTTTGCTATCGGGTTGACGTGATATTCCCCAGCATCTTTTCTGTTCATAGGAAAATACACTTTGCTGCGAGGAGTCGTCCTCTAAAGCAGAACTTACCTCATCTATTACCCTACCGGTGAGCTCGGTGGAATAGTCAACATTTCTGCTGCTGGCGCTATAAACACCGCCCAGATCTGAAAGTCCCGAATTGATACCTGTTTTATCATTCCTTATTACAAAATAATCAAATAGCAGGGCCAGAAGCACCAGCAATACAAATATGGCAACAACCTTCTTAATCTTCAATTTTATTACCCCCCATTGGCTAATTGGTACAAACATAAATATGTAATATATTTATATTTATTTATATAAACTTTATATGGATTTGAGAACATAAAAAAGAGCCTTGCAGTGTGTTGTTTTAACACAAATGCAAGACTCTTTACTATTCCGGTTATTTATTTTCGACAGGCTGCAGCTTGTTTGTCTTTATAAGCTCTTCACTTATTTTTGGAATTTCAACCGAATCGGATTTTTCAACTTCAACAGCAATAAATACCCGAATCTTTTCCAGAGCTCCTCCGATCATATTCAAGGCGTTTACTGCATTATCAGGATCAACTATTGCTTTGATCACATATGGAGGTGTCACATGCCTGCCGTTGACCATAATATAGCCTCCTGCAACCCTTACTTCGCTGGTATCGATTATTCTCTGCTCATTAATAGCCAATGCCTGGGCATCGGTAGCTCTAAGCTCATTTAGTATAAATAAAAGATCGTCGTCTTCTACATTAAGCGCATCCTCTTTTGCAAAAGTTACAATAACCCCTTTTCCTTTTACATCTGTCAAGCCAGCAACAGTTTTCAGTTTCTGTATTTCATCAGTCAATAGCTTCAGATTTAAGTCAGAGTTACCTCTTGCATTTTCGAACTTATCCAACTGAGTCTGCAACTCGCTTAGCTTTGCTCTCAGGTTTTCATTGTTTTTCTGCTCATTGAGTATTTTGACAACAAGGTCATCCTTTTTCTGACTCTCCAGATTCATAACTTTCGCATTGTTTCTTATACTTTGAAACTGCCAGGATAACGCCAGCCCAAGAATCACACATATTAATGCTATAGATATGTTTCTACTTACCCTTTTTGCTTTCACTATTTATAACCTCCAATTTGGATATCAAACCATGTATATCGTTGGAAAATTTAGGTATTACTATATCATTTTGCTGTTTCAACGATACTCTCTTGCCTAACCTTATCATTTCATCCAAAATACCGCTATCTTTAATGACTGCCGTTATTTCATCAGGATCACCTATAGCCTTGATTTCATAAGGAACGGCATATCGGTTGCTATTAACCTTTATGGTTGGACCGGCGCAAACCTGTTCACTGGTGGCTATTATCCGTTCATTATTAATTGAAATGGCCTGAGCCCCGCCGATCCTAAGCTGATTAACCACATTCAGAATATCGGAATCATGAATTATATAATCCATGACAGTATCTGGATCGGTAATCTCTGTTTCTGCAGCATCATTCAATGTTATTATGACACCCTCTCCGGAAACATCAGTCAAACCTGAAATAAGCCGCAGATTATCCAGCTCCATCTTCGACTCGGCATTTGCAACATTGCCGGAGGAAGCCTTAATAAAAGCCTCCTTGTCATTTTCCAGCTTTGCAATCTGAGCTTTGTAGCTCTCACCGAGTTTTATCCTCTGATCAAGCTGACTTTTCAGCTTGTCCAGGTTAAGAGTCTCGGCATTCTGACGTTGCATTCCCATGGTACTTCTGATCTGGATGGTAACTGTAGCACTAAATAACAAGAATATAATAAATAAAATAAAGAAATTATCTTTGAATCTCATGTCAGCCTCATTAACTGTGTTAGAATAATAGTTAATAAATCTTCTATTCTGTATATTCTACTTATTATAATACATTTTTTCAAGCTTGGGAGCAATATTCTTAATAAATCCCGGAAATACTCAGTCATGAAAATCTGCTAATATATTTATTTTTATAGGCATTTTTATATTATAAGCAAATATTTAAATAAACTTTGAGTCCATTGGACCTCTTAGTAGATATCCGCCTTGAAGATATGCTAAGAATTTATGTTTAATAACCTGAACCAATGTTCCTTGAGTTACAGCTTCTTTTTTAAAAATACTTTGCATTTCTGAGTACAATTGAAAATTATCTTTACAAATCCCTTGTAATGAAATATTTGTACTTAGGGTACAAAGCCCTATGGTACCGGTCTTATCTTTAAATACAAAGAATTTTAATAGAGAAAAATGGAAGTTATCTCTCGTTTTCTCTATTATTTAAATTCTCAGTTCAATTATTAGTTTAGCCATTGACAAGCACGTTAAGTCTATTGTATACTAATATTCGTCTTAGGGGAGTAGCGCAATTGGTAGAGTAGCGGTCTCCAAAACCGTCGGCTGCGGGTTCAAGTCCTGTCTCCCCTGCCAAAGCTTAGAACCATCAAAGTTCTAAGCTTTTAGTTTATTCAAAAATCAGTTTACATAAATTTTTTATGGGTACTATTTGGGGACTAACCATATTTTTGAAGAGCTTAAACTGCCTCACATTAAGCAAAGTTAATAATAATTCATTTCCTTAAAATTTCCATAACATAAGTTAAAGTAGAAACTACCTTCGGGAAGGAAATCCGAAAAAAATATTTTACCTAGCGTTCTTTTGGTGTTCGCGAGCACCGCAAGCCTTTTTGATTCCCTGGAAGTACCTTTTATTACCATTTAAAGGCATTAAAAAAGAGATAACAGCTGCTACCTCTTTACTTCTACAATCAATTAATGTGACATACTTGTTATAATTGTCTTCAAGTAATCACTTACCAAGGCAACTACAACTTCCATAGATAAACTTTTATATAACTTCACAATTTTTATATCATCGCTTGTATTACTACTCTTTTGTATCAGATCCGATAACTTATTAATTAAATCATTAGTTTCTATTATCTCCCTACTGGTCCTTTGGTTAGTAGCTCCAATGCTATTAGCTATTGAATCTAGCTTCTCTATAATTAATAATAATAACCCTTGTAACTCCTCTAAATCTCTAATATTGGGATTATTGTTTTTAAAATAATCGACTAACGCATTATGTACTTCACATTGGATCTCTTCACTTAAATTTTTTTCCTTTTTCTTTTTTGGATGAATGTAAACCCTATGTGCTGGACGAATACTACCTATTAGTCCCCCAACAACACCTCCAAGCAAATTCGAAACAATGATATCACCTAACGTTAACCCATTAAAATTTATTAAGATATTATCCTCACTAGTAACAGGATATGCATCTAATAACCCAGCAATTGCCATAAATGCTTTTCTTTCATATATATCAAAGTTTTCAGAAGGATTGTTTGCCATAAATATATACTCCTTTCATGAGATAGTAATTCTATACACAAAAGGAATTTCCTCCTATTCTTACATCATTATAAATAATCAGCTAAATGGGAGATAGTATCCGCCTGTCTCCCTGAAAATGATATAAACCAAATATATCATTTTTTATTGAAAGTTAATATACAAACTTCTTCCAGAAATATGGATAGTTTGTTTTAAAGTTTTCAAGCTCTTTTTTAAGCTTTATGTACTCCGGATTATTATAAATATCCGCTGATTTTATTGCCTCATGCACTAAGCTTATCAATTTTTTTATTATCAAAGTTTCCTCCACTCAATTCAGCTGCAGCTTGCTCATCAAATAACTTATCTAACTTTACCTGAAGTTGATCCTTCATCCCTATAGCCGGCAATTTTATCGGCTATTCCGCTTTCAAATATCATTGCATTAATACTTATTTTATTAAAAACCTCTCTGAGCTCCATAGCTTTTCATTTCTCTCGTTATATTATCTTTACTTTTCAAGTAAAGTTTTCTTACCAGTAAATAAATTTATATGTGTTTTACTGATGCAATCACTATTTACCTTTGGTAATTTTTTTGTGCAAAAATCAGATGAAGATAAAATTAATGCTTATAACGATATTATCAATTTAGCTAATAAGCATGGTGGGCTAATCAATCGACCGTATCTATGTGTATTGTATTTGGCATCTAAAAAGTGACTTTCGTACAAACAGTATAAAGTTTTTATCAACTTATTACACCTTCTTTAAATTAAAACAACATAAATTGGCTGCATATTCAACTAGGGTATGCAGTATTTATTTTCTCGCAAACTGCTTGTTATTTCTCAATCGCCTGATATTATGTTTTATATTCCATTTTATGGGGTTAATGTGTATAATAAGAAGTACTGCCTATAAGTGATGTAAGACGAACTTCAAATCATGAAGAAACTGTTAGTGCCTCCATAGAAAATGAAAGGTGATTATGTTATGAAAAAAGTTAGTGCTTTATTGAGCTTGATATTTGTTTTAACTTTATTTGCGAGTTGTTCTACAGAAAATAAAGGTGTTGATTCTTCTGCTTCCAGTCAAATACAAAACGCTTCATCACCCACATTAGATGAAAGCATAAAAGAGGATATATCAGACTTACCCGCACATTTATATCAAACAACAGAAATGCGAACGGCTTTATCGCTGCGGTATGATTTTGAGATAACCGAACCAACAAGTCTTGAAATAAACGTATCCACAATCTCAGGAAAACTAAGTATAGGCGTTAAAAATCGTGATACTGATACTTATGTACTTGAACTTACAGAATGTACAAAAGAGAAATATAATCAAGTTGTTTCCTTAGAAGA